>NZ_CP086120.1:5022500-5322500 GCF_021216675.1 Streptomyces gobiensis
ACTGGACGCGATCGAGACCAAGTACGCCTCCCGCGGCAAGAAGGTCACCATCGTCGGCCTCAACAAGCCCAGCGCCGAGATGCACGAGAAGCTGGCGGGCCAGCTCACCGCCGGCCACTGAGCCGACCGCCCTCCCCGCCAGCCATGGGCCGCGGGAAGGGCGGTCTTCACACCGCGCGGCCGGACCGGACACCATGCCCTGACTGCCCCGGTCCGGCCCGCGCACTCCCCAGGAGCATCCGCTGAGCACCTCCGCTGACTCCCCGCCCTCCAACCCCGTCGGCCAACAGCGGGCTGGGGGACCGGTATCGGGGAGCCGCCGCTTCTCCGGCTGGCGGATCACCGGCTTCAGCGCCCTGGCCCCGGTCGGGGCTGTATTCGGCTCGCCGTCTGGGCGATCGTGGTCCCCATCGCACTGCTGGGCATCCGTAACCGGCCCGCGGATTTGGGCCAGCACGTGGACGGAACACCGCCGCAAGGCGGCCAAGCCGCCGCCCACGAGGGCAGCGGCTGCCCGCTGCGGCAGGTGCTGCGCACCGGGATGTTCTGGGCGACAGCCGCCTGTCTGGCCGCCAGCAGCATGCTCGTCACCGGCCTGAACTTCCACCAGATCGCCCTGCTCGGTGAGCGCGGCCTCAGCCCCGTCGCCCACCTCGGCGCGATCCGTGGCAGCGCCCACACCGTCACCGTCGCCGCCAGCGCATTCGGCCCCGTCGCGGTCGCCCTGGGCTGCGACCTCACCGGCCAGTACGCAGCGGAGCCCTCTTACGTGAAGGCGTCGGTGCGTGCCGTGCCGTCCCAGCCGCCGGACGGGGCCCGCAGTTTGTACAGGGCGGCGACGGTCGGGGCGACATCGACCGTACGGGCGGGAGCGTCGCTGACGGCGCCGGCGCGGATGCGCTTGGAGCCACCGGTGATGAAGAAGGGGATGGGCAGCGTCGCGGGGTGGCCGTGATTGCCGGGGATGGGGTTGGAGAGCGGGCGCGGGTCGGAGAAGCGGTAACCGGGGCGGACATAGGCGACCAGGTCTCCGGCGTGGGTGCCCAGGCGCAGTTCGGCCGGGTCGTGGACCGACAGCACCCCCTTCTCCGCGGTGACCAGCTGCCGTGCCCGGGCCAGCGCCCGCTTGCGCTGGCTGGCTGGGCCGGTCCAGTAGAGCAGGTCAGCGCCTCCGTTCTGGGCGATCTCGACCCGGTCCTTGAGGAGCGGGTCATCGTTCAGGACGGGGGCGAGGGTGACCATATGGGTGGGTATGGACCAGTCCATGGAGTGGTCGGCCAGTACGAGGAGCACGCTGTTCTCCCACCGGCCGGTCTCCTTGAGGTGGCGGACGACCCGGCCGATCTGCACATCCGTGTTGACGAGTGCGGCCTTGCGCGCCAGCTCAAGCGTCGTACCGGTGAGGTCGCTGTGTCCGACCCGGTCCACATCGCCGAAGTTCACGAACATCAGGTCAGGATCGGCACTGTCGATCATCGCGATGGCGGCGTCGGCGGTGAAGTTGTCGGGTGCGTGCCCGGTGAGCGGCAGCAGCGGCCTGGGCTCCCACTGCACATCCGCGCGGGTGCCGAAGATGCCGTGCAGATAGCGCTTCGACAGTACGGTGCCGCTGGTCCGGCCCGTTCGGCGAAGCAGCTCGAACAGGGTGGTGGTCCGCAGGTCGCCGGGCCGGTCCAGATCGCGTACGGCCTTCTCCGCCCGGTCGTACACCGCGTTCGCCGGTACTCCGGACCGGTCGGGGCGTACGCCCGTCATCATCATGACGTGGTTGGGGATGGTCTCCATGACCGGCAACGACTGGGCGCCCGGGTATGTCGTGCCGGTGTCGCGCAGCTTGGACAGGCGCGGCATGAGGAGCGGGCGTATCTCGTCCGGTCGGCACCCGTCCACCACGAGGACATAGGTGCGCAGCCGCGACTCGGCGGCGCCAGCGGTGAGGGCGCCGAACCCGAGGCCGCCGAGTATGGCTCCGCCCGCGCCGCCTGCGACGGTGGCGAGCAGCTTACGGCGGGACATGCGGGACTGGGCATGGCGGGACAAGGATGCCTCCAACAGGGGTGGGGAATGGGGGCGTTGCGATCAGCGGGCGAGCGCTACGCGACGGTAACATTCGTTCCCGTCCTGTCGGCTACGTTTGTGTGACCGCAGGCGTAACGGACGGAGCTGCCATGGCGGGATGGCTCCGACGGTGAGGCGTCCTCGGCGGGGGATCCGGTCTGATGCTTCTTGGACTACAGCAGGGTGAGTTGGGTGCAGCCTGAGGTGCTCTCGGGCTCCTCGGCAGGGTCCGGGAGGCGGCGGGCCGTGCCGGGGGAGGAGGGGCCGATGCCGTACTCGGCGGCGAGTTCGTGCACTTGGCGGGTGATACGGCGCTGGTACCACTTGGGGGCGTAGGAGCCGTCGGCGTACAACGCCTCGTAGTGGCGTACAAGGCCGGGGTGGTGCTCGGTGAGCCAGGTCATGAACCACTCGCGGGCGCCGGGGCGCAGATGCAGGGTGAGCGGGGTGACCGAGGTGGCGCCCGCGGCGGCGATGGCGCGGACGGTGGCGCGGAGCTGGGCGGGGGAGTCGCCGAGGAAGGGGATCACCGGGGCCATCAGCACCCCGCAGCCGATGCCGTGCTCGGTCAGGGTGCGGACCACGCCGAGGCGGCGCTCGGGCGCCGGGGTGCCCGGCTCGACGGTGCGCCACAGGGGCTCGTCGAGGAAGCCGACGGAGACCGAGACCCCGACATCGGTCACCGCCGCCGCGGAGCGCAGCAGATCGAGGTCGCGCAGGATCAGCGTCCCCTTGGTGAGGATGGAGAACGGGTTGGCGTAGTCGCGCAGCGCGGTCAGGATGCCCGGCATCAACCGGTATCGCCCTTCCGCACGTTGGTAACAGTCGACATTGGTGCCCATCGCGATGTGCTCGCCGCGCCAGCGGCGGGCGGCCAGCTCACGGCGGAGCAGATCGGGCGCGTTGGTCTTCACCACGATCTGGGAGTCGAAGCCGAGTCCGGTGTCCAGGTCGAGATAGCTGTGCGTCTTGCGGGCGAAGCAGTAGACGCAGGCGTGCGAGCAGCCCCGGTAGGGGTTCACCGTCCATTCGAACGGCATCCGGGAGGCGCCCGGCACCCGGTTCACGATCGAACGCGCCCGTACCTCATGGAAGGTGATCCCGCGGAACTCGGGGGTGTCGAAGGTACGGGTCACGACGTCCGTGCCGAACAGCGTGACCGGGCCGCTGTCGCCGTCGTCGCGCAGATTGTCCCAGCGCATGGTGCCTCCTCGTGTCGCCGTTCAGGAATAGAACATCTGTTCCCATCAACGGTGTCAAGCTGGATTTTGGTGGGTGGCGTGATGGTGGTGGGATGACTGTGAAGCCCGTAGCGACGGTCCATGGGTCGACGCATCACCACAGGAGGAGTCATGGCGCAGGTCGAGGCCACTACGCAGCGTGAGATCGCGGCGGATCCGGACGATGTCTTCGACGCCATCGCGGATTACAGCGGCACCCGCGAGAAGCTGCTCCCCGGCCACTTCAGCGAGTACGAGGTCCGTGAGGGCGGTGACGGCAAGGGCACCCTGGTGCACTGGAAGCTCCAGGCGACCAGCAAGCGGGTCCGTGACTGTCTGCTTGAGGTCGATGAGCCAACGGAGGGGCAGCTCGTGGAGAAGGACCGCAACTCCTCGATGGTCACCACCTGGACCGTGACCCCCGGTTCGGCGGCGGGGAGCTCCCGGGTGACCGTCACCACCACCTGGAATGGCGCCGGTGGCATCGGCGGCTTCTTTGAGAAGACCTTCGCTCCCAGGGGACTTGGCCGGATCTACGACGAGGTGCTCGCCAAGCTCGCCGCCCAGGTCGAGAAGTAACCCTCCGGTCCACTCACCGGTTCGGGTGGTTTCCGGCAAAGGCAGTGGTGCGCCCGGCGTGCCACTGCCCCGCTGAAAGCCGCAGCTGAGCGGCCGGAAAGGCGCCCCGGGCAACGGACTTGACCGCCCGTTGGGCAGGGAGTGCCCGACTTGCTCATCCTTGTCGCGCAATGCGAGAAATAGCAGCCCATACGGGGCGAAGCTGGCCTGACAAGGGGAGTGTGAATGGGCGGGATCCACCTGCTGGAGAAGGAGCGCCCGACGCCTGCGTCCGTCGCGGTGACGCTGGAGATCCCCGGACCAGACAAGACCCCGCCGCCTCCGACGGCACCGGTGGGATCGCCTGTGCCACCGGCTGTGCCGTCAGCCGTCTCACCGTCCGACGCACGACCCGGCCCGCGCCGGAACCGGCTGGTCTTCCCCGCCCTGCTGCTCGCCCTGCTGCTGGCGGCGCTCGGCCAGACCATCGTCGCCACCGCCCTGCCGAAGGCCGCCGGTGAACTCCACGGTCTGGACGGGATGTCCTGGGCCCTCATCTCGTATCTGCTCGCCGCCACCATCGTGCTGCCGGTCCACGGCAAGCTCGGCGACCTCTTCGGGCGCAAGGGTCCCTTCCTGTTCGCCCTCGCCGTCTTTGTCATCGGCTCCGCGCTGGCCGGCTGGTCCCGCTCGACAGAGGAGCTCACGGTGTACCGCGCTCTCCAGGGCATCGGCGCGGGCGGACTTGTGGTCGGTGCGCAGGCGATCACGGCCGACCTCGTGCCGCCCCGCGCACGCGGCCGTCATATGGGCCTGATCGGTGCCACTCTCGGCCTCGCGGTTCTCGCCGGACCGGCGCTCGGCGGCTTTGTCACCGACCATGTCTCCTGGCGCTGGTGCTTCTACGCCAACGTCCCCCTCGGGGCGCTGACCTTCCTTGTCCTCGCCCTCGCCCTCAAACTGCCGCGCCCCGCGCGCCGCCACAAGCTCGATGTGCCCGGCGCGCTGCTGCTCGCCGCCGCCACCAGCTGTCTGATTCTGCTGGCCCATTGGGCTGTCACGGAGTACGGCTGGCAGTCCCGGGCTGTGCTCGGCCTGGCCGCGGGCGCCGTCGTCACGGCTCTGCTCTTCCTCGTCATCGAGCACACAGCCGATGAACCGATTCTCCCACCGCGGCTGTTCCGGGACTCCGTCTTCACCGTCACCAGCGTCCTCAGCGCCCTTGTCGGGGCCGCGCTCTTCGGCGTCGCCAGCCATCTGCCCGCCTATCTGCAGCTGACCGAGGGCGCGAGCGCCACCGAGTCCGGGCTGCTGATACTCCCCATGGCGGGCGGCGTCATGCTGGCCTCCATCACCTGCGGGCAGCTCATCGCCCGCACCGGCCGCTACAAGCTCTATCTCCTGCCTGGCTGCGGCACCGTGGCCGTCGGCATGTGGCTGCTCTCCCGGCTGGAGCCCGGAACACCACGGGTGGGCTACGGCGCCTGGCTGGCCATCGTGGGCATCGGTATCGGTCTGGTGCTGCCCGTGCTCATCCTGGCGATGCAGAATTCCGTACGCCCGGCTGATCTGGGCGCCGCCACCGGCGCCCACAACTACGCCCGGCAGCTGGGCGGTTCGGCCGGTGTCGTCGGTGTCACCGCCTTTGGCGCCCTGCCGCAGATCTTCCTTTACTTCGTACCCGTGCTGGTCCTCGGACTTGTGCTCAGCTTCCTGCTCAAGGAGAAACCCCTGGTGGTCACCCACACCCATATCCCGGAAGCCCGCAGCCCACAGCCCCGTACCGGCGGGGTGCCGCTCCCCTCCGGCGGTGTGCCGGTGTGCGGTGCCGTGCAGCACCATGACGGCAGCTCGGTGCCGCGTGCCGCGCTCACCCTGATCGACAGCGGCGGCGGGCAGATCGGCCGCAGCGCCACCGGGGAGGACGGCCGCTATGCGCTGACCGTGCCCGGCGCGGGGTCGTATGTACTGATCGCGGCGGCGGCCGGGCATCAGCCGCAGGCCGTCAGCGTTACGGTCGGCGAGCGACCGGTTGATCTCGATGTCGTCCTCGGCGGCGCCGGGCAGCTCGGGGGCAGCGTGCTCACCCCCGAGGGCAACCCGGTCCGGGACGCGGCCGTGACGCTCACCGATGTACGGGGCGAGGTGGTCGCCACCGCGCGCAGCGGATGCGACGGCGGCTATGTGATGGCCGACCTGGTCGCCGGTGAGTACACCCTCGCCGCCAGCGCCCCCGTCTACCGCCCGGCCGCCCTCCCGGTGACCGTACAGGCCGCCCGCGAGACCCAGCAGGACATCGAACTGGCGGGTGGCGCGGTGCTGCGCGGAACCGTGCGCACCAAGGACGCCGGACGGCCCATCGAGGACGCGCGGGTGACCCTGATGGACGCGGCGGGCAATGTGGTGGACACGGCGCTCACCGGCGCGGACGGGACCTTCCGCTTCGCGGACCTCGCCTCCGGTGAGTACACCGTCATCGCGGCGGGCTATCCGCCGGTCGCCACCGTGCTTCAGATCGCGGGCGGCGGCCGCACCGAGCACGACCTCCAACTGGCCCACGATGCCTGAGCCATGTATCGCCGTTTCAATCGCCGTTTCAACTGACGGGTCATTGGGCGGAATGGCTGACTGACAGAGGTGTGCACCTGTCACAGTCCGCCCTAAGGCTTTTGTGACATCGGAGGGACGCGTAACGTTCCGAGCATGAAGATCCTCATCAGCGCCGATATGGAGGGCGCCACCGGGGTCACCTGGCCTGCCGATGTGCTGCCGGGTTCGGCACAGTGGGAGCGCTTCCGGCCGGTGTTCACCGGCGATGTGAACGCCGCCATCGCCGGGTTCTTCGCCGGCGGCGCCGATGAGGTGCTGGTGAACGAGGCCCACTGGAGCATGCGCAATCTGCTCCTGGAACAGCTCGATGGCCGGGCCCAGCTGCTCACCGGGCGGCACAAGGCGCTCAGCATGGTGGAGGGCGTACAGCACGGGGATGTGGACGGCATCGCCTTTGTGGGCTACCACACGGGTGCGGGCACCGAAGGGGTCCTCGCCCATACCTATCTGGCCAACTCCATCACCGGCGTCTGGGTCGACGGCACCCGGGCCAGCGAGGGCCTGCTCAACGCCCTGGTGGTCGCCGAGTACGGGGTGCCGGTGGTGCTGGTCACCGGCGACGACAAGACGTGCGAGGACGCCAAGGGGTATGCGCCGGGCGCCCGTACGGTCGCCGTCAAGGACTATGTCTCCCGCTACGCCGCCGTGTGCCGGGCCCCGGCCCGTACCGCCGCCGATATCCGTGCTGCGGCCCGCGCCGCCGCCGCGCTTGCGGTACGGCAGGAGCCGGTGACACAGCCGCACGAGGTGGCGCTGGAGTTCGATGCCGAGCATCTGGCCGGAGCGGCCACCGTGGTGCCCGGGGTACGGCAGGTGGGGGAGCGGCGGGTGGTGTACACCTCGCCGACCATGTACGAGGGCATCCGCTGCTTCAAGGCGGTCACAACGCTCGTTTCGGCGGCAGTGGAGGAGACATATGGCTGAGCAGGCCGGGCAGGTTGTGCAGGCTGGTCAGGCCGGACAGGCTGGACAGGCGGGACAGGCCGCCCACATTGACCAGCGGGCGCTCGATGAGGCGGTGAGCTACACCTCTGAGCTCATCCGCATCGACACCACCAACTATGGCGGCGGGGACGGCGCCGAGCGCCCGGCCGCCGAGTATGTCGCGCAGAAGCTGGCCGAGGTGGGTCTTGAGCCCACCTTGCTGGAGAAGGCCCGGGACCGCACCAATGTGGTCGCCAGGATCGAGGGCATGGACCCGTCGGCGGACGCGCTGCTGGTCCACGGCCATCTCGATGTGGTCCCGGCCGAGCCCGACGACTGGACCACGCACCCTTTCGCCGGGGAGATCCGTGACGGGGTGGTGTGGGGACGCGGCGCCGTCGATATGAAGGGCATGGACGCGATGGTCCTGTCCCTCGTACGCGCCTGGGCGCGCGCCGGAGTGCGGCCGCGCCGCGATATCGTGCTCGCCTTCACCGCCGATGAGGAGGACAGCGCCGACTATGGCTCCGGCTTCCTGACCGACCACCATCCCGAGCTCTTCGAGGGCTGTACGGAAGGCATCAGCGAATCCGGGGCCTTCACCTACCACGCCGACGAGGACCTGCGGCTCTACCCGGTCGCGGCGGGGGAGCGCGGCACCGCCTGGCTCAAGCTCACCGCGTACGGCCGGGCCGGACATGGCTCCAAGATCAACCGCTCCAACGCGGTGAGCCGTCTTGCCGCCGCCGTGACGCGCATCGGCGAGTACGCATGGCCGGTCCGGCTCACCCCCACGGTACGGGCGGCGCTCACCGAGCTGGCCGGGCTGTACGGGCTCGAACCCCCCGCGTTCGGCGCGCCCGGCTTTGACGTGGACGTCCTGCTCGGCAACCTGGGTGCCGCCGCCGCACTGGTCGAGCCGACCATCCGCAATGGCGCCAACCCGACGATGTTCAACGCCGGTTACAAGGTCAATGTCATCCCCGGCAGCGCCACCGCGTATATCGACGGCCGCATGCTGCCCGGCTTCGAGGAGGAGTTCGCCGCCACCCTGGACCGGCTGACCGGACCCGATGTCGAGTGGGAGTTCTACCACCGCGAGCCTCCCTTGCATGCGCCCGTGGATTCCGCGGCCTATTCCACGATGAGCGAGGCCCTGCGACACTTCGACCCGGACGCGCATGTCATTCCGTACTGCATGCCGGGCGGCACCGACGCCAAGCAGTTCGCCCGGCTCGGTGTCACCGGTTACGGCTTCTCCCCGCTGCGGCTCCCGAAGGGGTTCGACTACCCGGCCCTCTTCCATGGCGTTGACGAGCGGGTGCCCGTCGACGCCCTGCATTTCGGCGTCCGAGTCCTTGACCGCGCCCTGCTCGCCCTTTAGGAGGCGCACCCGATGGCGACGACCCGTTCAGCACCCGTCCCCTACGGCACCTGGCCCTCCCCGATCGACGCGCACCTCGTCGCCGCCCACGACGGGAAGCCGGAGTTCCTGGGGGCGATCGGCAGCGAGCTCTGGTGGACCGCGCCCCGCCCGGCGGAGGGCGGCCGCCGGGCGCTGATGCGGCTGCGCCCGGAGGGCGGTGCCGCCGAGTCCGTGCTGCCCGCGCCCTGGAATGTACGCAGCCGGGTCATCGAATACGGCGGCCAGCCCTGGGCCGGAGTCCAGCGGGCCGCGGGCGGACCGCTGGTGGTCTTCGTCCACTTCGCCGACCAGCGGCTCTACGCGTACGAGCCGGACACCCCCAGCAGCCCACCACGCCCGCTGACCCCCATCTCGCTGGTCGGGGGCGGCCTGCGCTGGGTGGACCCGGTGGTTCTGCCGGAACGCGGTGAGGTCTGGTGCGTACTGGAGGAGTTCACCGGTGAGCGGCCCACTGAGGTGCGGCGGGTGCTCGCCGCCGTACCGCTGGACGGCACGGCCGCCGATGACCGGGAGCGGCTGCGTGAACTGACCGACGACAGCTATGACTTCATCACCGGGCCCCGGCTCTCCCCCGACCGGCGGCATGTCGCCTGGCTCGCCTGGGATCATCCCCGGATGCCCTGGGACGGCACCGAGCTACGTCTCGCGGAACTCACCGAGGACGGCTGGCTGGAGCGGGTGCGTACCGTACTGGGCGGCCCGGAGGAGTCCATCGCCCAGATCGAGTGGGCCGCCGACGGCACGCTGCTCGCCGTCACCGACCGCTCCGGCTGGTGGAATCTGCACCGCGTCGACCCGGAGGGCGCCGCGCCGGTCAACCTCTGCCCGCGCGATGAGGAGTTCGCCGACGCGCTGTGGCGCATCGGGCAGCGCTGGTTCCTGCCGCTCGCCGGGGGCCCGGTCGCCGTGCTGCACGGCCGTGGCGCCAAGGCCCTGGCCATACTGGACCCGGAGACCGGCGAGCTGGTGGACGCTCCGGGGCCATGGACCGAGTGGGGTGCGGCTCTCGCGGTCGACGACACCCGGGTGGTGGGGATCGCGGCCAGCCCGCGCAGCGCTTACGAGATCGTCGAGCTTGACACCGGCACCGGGCACAGCCGGGTACTCGCCGAGGCGCACCGGGATCCGGTGGACCCGGCGTACTATCCCGAGCCGCTGATCCGCACCTTCACCGGCCCCGAAGGCCGCGAGATCCATACACATCTGTATCCGCCGCACCACCCTGACCACGCCGCCCCCGACGGTGAATTGCCGCCGTATGCCATCTGGGCGCATGGCGGCCCGACCGGGCGTTCTCCGCTCGTACTCGATCTGGAGATCGCCTACTTCACCTCCCGTGGCATCGGTGTCGCCGAGGTCAACTATGGCGGCTCCACCGGCTACGGCCGTGCCTATCGCAACCGGCTGCGGGAGCAGTGGGGTGTGGTCGATGTCGAGGACTGCGCCGCTGTCGCCCGGGCCCTTGCCGATGAGGGCGGTGCGGACCGTGCCCGGCTCGCCATCCGTGGTGGCAGCGCGGGCGGCTGGACCGCCGCCGTCTCGCTCTGTTCGCCCGCCGCCGAGGGACTGTACGCCTGTGGGGCCATCAGCTTTCCGATCCTCGATCTCACGGAATGGACGGGCGATGCGACCCATGACTTCGAGTCCCGGTATCTGGAGTCCCTGGTCGGCCCCTACGAGCGCTGCCCCGGCCGCTACCGGGAGCGCTCTCCGGTGCACCACGCGGACAGGGTCAGCGTGCCCTTTCTGCTGCTGCAGGGGCTCGACGACGTGATCTGCCCGCCGGCGCAGTGCGAATGCTTCCTGGAGGCGGTGGACGGGCACGAGGTGCCGCACGCGTATATCGCCTTTGAGGGCGAGGGCCATGGCTTCCGCCGCGCCGACAGCATCGCCCGCGCCGTTGAGGCCGAGCTCTCCCTCTACGTCCAGACCTTCGGGATCAGCCGGGACGACGTACCCGCCCTGGAACTGAGCAAGTGACGGAACTGAGCACGTGACGGAATTGAGCAAGTAACCGGGGCGCGGCGCACGCCACGTCGGCCAGCTTGACATCGTTCGCGAGCTGGCCGACGGGACCTTGGGGAGTGGGGATTCAGCGCTGCTGCGCGTACACCTTCTCAACGAACTCCGCGATCTTGTCGTCAGACAGATGGTGCGCGAGGTCCGCCTCGCTGATCATGCCGACCAGCCGCTTGTTCTCGATGACCGGCAGCCGGCGGATCTGGTGCTCCTCCATCTCGTGCAGCACCTCGTTGATATCGGCGTTGGCGTCGATCCAGCGGGGGGTGCCCTTGGCGAGATCCCCGCAGGTCATCTTCGACGGATCGCGTCCTCCGGCAATGCACTCCACGACGATGTCGCGGTCCGTGACGATTCCGCAGAGTCGCTCGTTCACATCGCTGATGGGTAGTGCTCCCACACCCAGCTCACGCATCAGCTGGGCGGCGCGGTCGAGCGTCTCGGTGTTGGGAATCCACTGCGCACCCGGGTGCATGATGTCTTTGGCAGTGGGCATGACGTGTACCTCCAGAGTGTCCGGCAGAGTGTCCGGACGGTGACTTCCGTACGGCATCCTCATCGTCCACCGGCCCGGCGGGCCCGGCAACCGGAGCCGCCCTCAGCAGCCACCTGCCCCGGCGGTATCAGGTCCGGACGCGGCCACCCGGTTCACCCGGTCGGAGCAACGGCTCGGCGTAACCGGTCGCAGTAACTGGAATGCGCTTGCCGGGACCGCTGTTATGGCGGGTATGAAAGCCATCGCACAGCACAGTTACGGCGGCCCGGACGCGCTGGAACTCACCGAGCTGCCCGAACCCAAGCTCGCCCCCGACCAGGTCCTGGTGCGGGTGAAGGCCGCGGGCGTCAACCCCGTTGACTGGAAGATCGGCGCGGGCTATCTCGACCCGGCGCTGGAGACACACTTTCCGCTGGTCCCCGGCTGGGATGTGGCCGGAGTGGTCGAGCAGACCGGGCTGGACGCGAGCGAGTTCGCTGTCGGCGACGAAGTGATCGGCTATGTCAGGAAGGACGAGGTCCAGCACGGCACCTACGCCGAGCTGGTCGCCGCGCATGTGCGGCACGTGGCCCGTAAGCCCGCCGCACTCGACTGGTCGCAGGCCGCCGGACTGCCGCTGGCCGGGCTGACCGCCCTGCAGTCCCTGGACCGGCTCGCTGTCGGTGCGGGGGACACCGTGCTGGTGCACGCCGCGGCGGGCGGCGTCGGTTCACTGGGCGTGCAGATCGCCGTGGCGCGCGGGGCCCGGGTGATCGGCACCGCCAGCGAGCGTAACCATGACTTCCTGCGCGGACTTGGCGCCGAGCCCGTCACCTACGGCGAAGGGCTCGCCGACCGGGTCCGGGAGCTGGTCCCGGCGGGTGTGGACGCGGCCCTCGATTTCGCCGGGGGCGGCGCGGTCGAGGTCTCGCAGCAGGTGCTCAAGAAGCCGGAGCGGGTGCTGTCCGTCGTCGACCCCGAGGTCACCGCCAAGGGCGGGAAGTACCTCTTCGTACGGCCTGACGCGGGCGGCCTCACCGCGCTCGGGGATCTCGCCGACGCCGGCAAGCTGACCATCAGCGTGGAGCGTGCGCTGCCGCTGGCCGATGCCGCCGAGGCCTGGCGGCTCAGCCAGCAGGGCCGCACCCGGGGCAAGCTCGTCCTGAAGGTGAGCTGACCGGACATCTTCTAGCCGCCCGCTCCCGGACGGTCGACGTACTCGAAGATGGAGCCGTCCGGGTGGCGGGCCACCACGCTGCGGCCGATCGGGGTGGGTTGCGGACCGGCGATGATGTCGGCGCCGACCGCCTTGAGTTCAGCCACCGCCGTATCCGCGTCCCGGACCGCCAGGGTGGCTGTGATCTTGCGTAGTACCTCCAGATGCCCGGCGGGCCCGGTCATCAGAATGAAGGGGCCGACCGCGGCGGCCGACACCGGACCGCTCTCGAAACGCATCGCCTCGGCCCCGGTCAGGCGTTCGTACACCGCGATCGCGGAGTCCAGATCGTCGACGCACACACGCAGTGATGTTCCCAGGATGTCCATGGGCCCGAGGCTAGTTGGCGATGATCCACCGTGTCAGGCGCGGCACCGGATCTCGCCGTGCAGGACGGAGAACCAGCCGTCCGGATGCGCCCCCCAGGTACGCCAGGCCCCCGCGATCCGCGCCAGCTCGTCCGCCGTCGTATGCCCGCCGTCCACCGCGATGCGGGCGTAGTCCGAGCCGACCGTGCGGTCCGCCCAGAGGCCGCTCCACCAGGCGCGGTCCTCCGGTGTGGCGAAGCACCAGGTGGCCGAGGAGGCCGCGATCTCGGTGCAGCCCGCCGCCCGGGCCCAGGCCAGCAGCCGGCGGCCCGCGTCCGGCTCGCCGCCATTGGCGCGGGCGACCCGGCCGTAGAGCTCCTGCCAGGTGTCCAGCGCGGGCAGTCGTGGATACCAGGTCATCGCGGCGTAGTCCGACTCGCGGACGGCGATGGTCCCGCCCGGGCGGCACACCCGGCGCATCTCCCGCAACGCTTGCACCGGGTCGCCCACGTGCTGGAGGACCTGATGGGCGTGGACGACATCGAAGGTGTCATCGGGGAAGTCCAGGACGTGCACATCGGCCTGGCGGAACTCGACCTGGTCCAGACCGCGTTCAGCGGCGACCGCGCGGGCGGCCGTCAGGATGTCCGCGCTGTGATCGACCGCCGTGACCCGGCCCGGTGCGACCAGCTGGGCGAGATCGGCGGTGATGGTGCCTGGGCCGCAGCCCACATCGAGCAGGGTCATTCCGGGCCGCAGCCAGGGCAGCAGATACCCCGCCGAGTTGGCGGCGGTGCGCATGGGGGCACCGCCCATGCCCTTAAGGCTATGGGGGAAGTGGGAGCGCAGTACGGACTCGTGGTGGCCGTGGGTGTACACGGCGGTCTCCTCCGGCATGGTCCGTACGGTACGCCCATGGTCCATATTCCGAGAAGATGTGTCTTGCTATGTGGTCAGCGGCCGGTAGACCGTCAGTGCGTGGTCGGTCTTGGTCAGCAGCAATTCGCCGGGGGCGTCCATGACTTCACCGTCGTACGCCAGCCGGGTGCCCGGCTCGATCCAGTCGATCTGCAGCTTTCGCAGCCTGGCGTGCGCCCACACCGGCGACCGCCCCGACTGGACCACCCGGATATCCAGCAGCCCGTCCGCCAGATTGCTTCTCCGCCGTGGCGTGAGCCCCAGCCCCTTGTACCGGCAGTTCCCCGCGAAGAGCAGCCGCAGATGACGGTGCACTCCGTTGACGCTGACCTCCACCGTCCGTCCGCGGCGCAGTGCCCGTGCGGCGGCCAGCACGCCCGCGGACCACTCGCCTATATACGGCGCCCAGCGGTCCCGGGTCCGCAGCAGGTCCGGATAGACGCCCAGCGCGAAGGTGTTGATAAAGCTGCCGTCCGTGCCGAAGTGGGCCAGATCCACGGCCACCGCCTCGCCGCTGGTCACCGCGGTGCAGGCCGCTGCCGGGGTGGTGATGCCCAGATCGGAGGCGAAGTGGTTGCGCCGTCCGCCCGGCAGCACCGCCAGCGGCAGCCGGTGCCGGGCGGCGGTCCGGGCGGCGGCGCTGACCGTGCCGTCGCCCCCGAACACCCCCAGCGCCCCGCCGAGTTCAACCGCTCGCAGCGCCGCGCTCTCCAGCGTCCCGGCGAGCTGTCCGTCGCCCTGGCGGGAGTGGTACAGCCGCAACTCGGCTCCCGGCAGCAGCGCGGTGATCTGCTCGACGGCCGGGGGCGCCGGGCCCGCGCCCGTATTGACCACGACGACCAGGCCGCGGCCTTCCGGCAGCGCGGGAGCCGACGCGGGCGGCCGGACCGGTTCGGGGCCCGGGAACAGCCCGCGGACAGCGAAGGCCGCGCCCACGCCCAGGGCCAGGCCCGCCAGCACATCGCTGGGGTAGTGCACCCCCACGTAGACACGGGAGAACGCGACGGAGGCCGCCACCGGGGCCACCGCGACGCCCCAGCCGCGTGACTCAAGGGCCACTCCCGTGGCGAAGGCCGCCGCCGAGGCCGAGTGCCCCGACGGGAACGAGGTGCTGACCGGCTGCCGGTGCAGCTGCCGGATCACCGGTACGGCATCCAGCAGCGGCCGGACCCTGCGTACTGACCGCTTGCCCAGGGTGTTGACCGTCAACGACGCGAGCGCCAGCGAGGCGGTGCCGCGCAGTGCGGCGCGTCCCACCCGTGACCGGCCGCCGAGCCCGGAGGCGGCGATCGCGGCAGCGGTGGCGAACCACAGCAGCCCGTGGTTCGCACTGCGGCTGAGCCGGGGCAGCACCGGTTCGGCACCCGGCCACGCACGCCTGGCCACCATGCCGAACAGCCGCCGGTCCGCGCTGCTCAGCGCGGCCCGCAGCCGCCATGGGCCATCGTGCCCGGGACCGCTCACGGCTGGGTAGCCGCTCCGCCGGGCCAGGTGTCCGGCGCGGCGCGGCTGATATCGGCGAGTGCGGAGTCGGGGTCCTGCTCCTGCGCCAGGTCACCGAGGGTGACGATGCCCAGGGGGCGGCCCGCCTCAGCGACCGGCAGCCGCCGGACCGCGTGGGTCCGCATCAGATTGATGGCGACCGTGACCTCGTCGTCGGGCGAGACGGTGATCGGTTTCGGGGTGCAGACGGACTGGCAGCTCACGGTCAGCGGGTCCACACCGTCGGCGACCGCACGCATCACGATATCCCGGTCGGTGAGCACACCGATCAACTGGCCTTCCTTGGCGACCAGCACATCCCCGATGTCCTGTACGCGCATGAGCTGCGCCGCCTCCACCAGTGAGGCGTCGGGGCGTACGGAGGTGACGGTCGGGGTCATGACTTCCCGTACGAACTGTGCCATGACTGCTTGCCTTTCGTGGAACGGGATCCGTGGCTGAGCCGACGCCGTGGCGCTGGCTGTCACCAGCGGATCGACTCGTG
This sequence comes from Streptomyces gobiensis, assembly GCF_021216675.1. Classification (NCBI taxonomy): domain Bacteria; kingdom Bacillati; phylum Actinomycetota; class Actinomycetes; order Kitasatosporales; family Streptomycetaceae; genus Streptomyces; species Streptomyces gobiensis. Next base: position 5,038,220 of record NZ_CP086120.1, read on the forward strand.
TGGACGTGCCCCGCCACCGGGCGGCGCGCCGCCCTCGTACGGCCAGCGCAGCAGCGCACCCAGACCGCCGACCGGCAGCCCAGTGGGCAGCTCCGGCTCCTCGGCGTGCGGTCGTACGGAGATCACTTCGGCCCCCGTGGTGGCCGCCGAGCGCAGCAGCGCGTCATCGGCGCGGGCCGAGACCGGGTGCAGCTCGCCCAGATAGTGGGCCTCGGTGCGGCGCACCGCGATCTGGTCGGGTTCGTCGCCGACCCATACCTCGCGGTACAGATCGGGGCCGTCGGGCCGTACGAGAAGAGCGGCGATGCGGTGCTCCCGGGCCGCGCCGACCAGTGCGGGCACGCCTTCGACGGCGTCGACCTGGCCCTCCTCGGTGGGCACCCGGCCCGCCAGGAAGCGGTCCATCACCTGGGCGGTGTTCCGATGGATATGGGCGGCGCGGGCCGCCTCCACCTCGTCGTCCAGCCGCCCCGAGCGCTCGGCCTCCACCACCGCGTCACGCGTTTCGGGCGGCAGATTGTCCCGTACGGTCAGGCACTGGCGGTGCTCACCGGTGAGGACGACCAGGGTGGCGCCGGTCTCCTTCTGGCAGGCCAGCAGCGCCTCCGCGATGACCGCCGCGTTACGGTCCCAGGTGTTCTCGACCGCGTTCTGGAAGCGCCGTTCGGACCAGTCGGTGGTCGGGGTCCGATGGACCGGCCAGTCGTCCCCATCGACCCGGCCCGCGCTGTGGGTACCGAGCGGGCCACGTATCTCGAAGTCCGCACCGGTGCGATCGATATGGGCGATCAGGCAGCTGGGCTCGGCTTCGCCGAAGTCCAGCAGCGGACCGGTGTGCGGCAGCGGCGCCCAGCAGGTGTACGGCCCGCCGCCGGGCGGCGGAGTCGTCAGCGCCGGGTCGAGCACCACCTCGCCATGAGTGGCGAACACCGCCCGCCCCGGCGGCTGCGAGGTACGCGGCAACGCGCTCAGCGTGTCGTACACGGCCCGGCAGGTGGGTTCGTCAGCGCCCTGCTGCGCCAGCCGGTCACAGGCCGCGCGGGCGCTCAGCTCCTGCTGGGCAGGCGCGTCCTCGGAAGTGGTCGTAGTGTCGAAGTAGACCGAAGCCCAGGGGCCGGGCCGGTCATAGAGCGGGTTGAGGAATCCGAGCTCCATGGCTCCCTCCTTGGATCGCCGCATCCGGGTACCCGGGTAGGCGCAGGTGACACGGAAGGAGGGCACCGGAACATGAGCGGAATCGATCCGGTGCGGCTGACTGAGGCACAGCTCCTCAAGGAGCTGGAGACCATCCACCGCACCCGGCACGACACACTGCTGCATGGCTCGGCGGACGCCTTGGCCACCCACAACGTCCGCATGGCGGAGCTGGAGGGCGAATATCTGCGCCGCCACCCACGGCGCCCGGTCGCAGCCGGGCGCACCAGGGAAGGGGCCCGGGCCCGGGAGTGCTGAACTGCCGCTGAACCGGGTGTGTTTGCCGTCCGCGGGGCGGGGCACTCGGGAGGTGGTCGAGCGGCGGCCCCCGGTGGGGAACACAGCGGCTTTAGGCGCGGGATCAGGGCCCGCGCCTAAAGCCCTGTCCGTGTCCGGGCAGGGGTGAGTGGTGTGAGTAGCCCGCCAGCGCTCGGGTACCCGGCGCGCATGACCGATAAGAGGATGTATCCCAAGCCCGGTGAGGGACCCGGTCCGGTACGGGCCGAGGATGTCTCTGAGCCGGTGGCGAGGCTCATCCGGGAGGAAATCCGGGTCGCCACCGATGAGCTGCGCACCGAGCTGCGCGAGCATGCCCGCCGCCGTGAGGTGCGGCTGCGCAGCGCCGCCGCCGTGCTGGGCCTGTTCGCCGGTGCGACGCTGACCGCGGCCCTGGTGCTGCTGCTCGATCTGGTGATGGTGGCCTGGGTGGCGGCTCTTGTGGTCGGCCTGCTGCTGGCGGTGCTGGCCTGGGCGCTGCGTACCGCCACCCGGGAACGGCCGCGCCATATGGACGCACCGGGCGGCGCACAGGACGCGGTCGTCGTACCCGGCACACCGCCGGGCGGGCCCGTACCGCCGCAGCCCCCGACCGCCAAGCCCCCGCCCCCGGAGGAGGCGGAGCGCCCCGAGGAGCCCGGTCAGCGCTAGCTCATGCCCGGCCCAAAGCTCTTAGCACAGCAGCCGGGGCCTGCCCCGGTGCCGGTGCGCCGCCACGGCCTCGACGAAGGCGTGGACGAAGTCCACACTCGCCAGACCGTCCGCCGTATCCGTCACCACCCCACGGTCGCTGACCGTGCCCGCGCCATCGCCCGCGATGTGCAGTCCACGCGGTTCCAGCGTGGCCAGCGCTCCGACGCCGGACCCCAGCGCGCCGATCGCCTTGCCGTGCCGGTAGGCGTCGCGTACGAAACGGATCACCGCGTCATCGCCCGCCAGCTCCCGCGCGTTGGCCGGCCCTCCGCCGGGCAGCAGCACCGCGTCGTAGAGCACCGAGGCGACCGTGGGAAGAGCCCGGTCCACCGGGTGCTCCTGACCGTCCGAGCCGGACACCGTGCCGTCGTGCGGGGCGAGCGCCTCGACGACCGCGCCGCGTTCGCTCAGGGCCTCCCGCATCTCCCGGACCTGGACGGCGTCGACCCCGGCGGTGACGAGCACCGCGATCTGCCGGGTGCGGATGGATCCGTCACCGCGCAGCGACTCCTGGCTGAGCGCCGGTGAGCAGAGCTTGTGGTGCTGGACTGCGGGCTGCTCCGGCCGGGCGACCCCGATGCCCTCGGCGACGGATCCGGCCAGCCCCTCATCGACGTTCGACAGCTCCTGCACCGTGCGCTCCCGGATACTGACCGAGCCGACCTTGCCCAGTTCGAAGCGGAACGCCTGGACGATGTGCTCCTTCTCCCAGTCGCTCATGCTGTTCCAGAAGAGCGTGGCCTGGCTGTAGTGGTCCTGGAAGCTGGAGCTGCGCCGCCGGATCTTCGCGCCGTCGATGTGTTCCGCGTGGTGTCGGAAGACGCCGCCGTCACCGCCGCCGGCCCCGCCGATCACCGGGCAGCCACCGCCGAGTGAATTGGGCGAGTAGCTGGTGCCCGAGTGAATGGCGGACTGGTGATAGCCGTCGCGCTGGTTGGTCCGGACCGGCGCGACCGGCCGGTTGACCGGCAGCTGGGAGAAGTTGGGGCCGCCGAGCCGGATCAGCTGGGTGTCCAGATAGGAGAAGAGCCGCGCCTGGAGCAGCGGATCATTGGTGAAGTCGATGCCGGGCACCACATTCCCCAGATGGAAGGCGACCTGCTCGGTCTCGGCGAAGAAATTCTCCGGATTGCGGTCGAGAACGAGCCGGCCCAGGGGCTGCACCGGCACCTGCTCCTCTGGGATGATCTTCGTCGGGTCGAGGAGATCGAAGTCAAAGGCGAACTCGTCCCACTCCGGCACGAGTTGCACACCCAGCTCGTACTCCGCGTACTCACCCGCCTCAATGGACTGCCACAGATCGCGCCGGTTGAAGTCCGGATCACGGCCCTGGCACTCCTGCGCCTCGTCCCAGACCAGCGAGTGCACCCCGAGCTTCGGCTTCCAGTGGAACTTCACGAAGGTGCTCTCACCCCGCGCGTTGACGAAGCGGAAGGTGTGCACACCGAAGCCCTGCATCATCCGGTAGCTGCGCGGGATGGCCCGGTCCGACATCAGCCACATCATCATGTGCAGTGTCTCGGGCTGCAGCGAGACAAAGTCCCACAGGGTGTCGTGGGCGGAGGCCCCGGTCGGGATCTCATTGTGGGGCTCGGGCTTGAGCGCGTGCACGAAGTCGGGGAACTTGATGCCGTCCTGGATGAAGAAGACCGGCATATTGTTCCCCACCAGGTCGAAGTTTCCCTCCGAGGTGTAGAACTTGGTGGCGAAGCCTCTCACGTCCCGCACCGTGTCAGCCGAGCCGCGCGGCCCCTGCACGGTGGAGAAGCGCACAAAGACCGGCGTACGGACCGAGGGATCCTGCAGGAACGCCGCCCGGGTGAAGGCCCCGCAGCTCGCATACGGCTCGAAGTACCCATAGGCGCCCGCCCCTCTGGCGTGCACCACCCGTTCCGGGATGCGCTCATGGTCGAAGTGGGTGAGCTTTTCGCGGAAGTGAAAGTCCTCCATCAGCGTCGGGCCGCGCTCTCCCGCGCTGAGCGCGTCATCGGTGTGGTCGACCACTACCCCCTGGTCAGTGGTGAGCGGTCCCTCCCTCGGATCATCGGCGTGGTGCTCGGCGCGCTGCCGCTGCTTGCGGTCCTCGGACATGGGGTGCTCCTCCCGCTCGGTTGACGCCGGGCGAGTTGCCTCGTCAGCGCCATCCGAAACCGGTCGGAGTTCACCCCTCGTCCTGCTCCTCGCCGCGCCGCCGGGCGTCGGCGCGCTCACGACCGAGAAGTTGACACACAGCACGGAGGACCCCGGGCACAAACCAGGACGGCAGGAGCCCGTACATCAGATAGCGGGTTGTCGGCGCCTCGGTGTCATGCGCCCGGTGCCGGGCCAGCGGTCCTCTCACCGGCGCGCCACCACCCGCAGGGTGCGCAGCGTCTGGTCCGCGGTGTCCGGCACATACATACCGGCCTGGACGCCCGACGTCAGATAATCCACCGTCTCCCGGCTGATGCGTTCGCCCGGTACGAGCACCGGCAACCCCGGCGGACAGGGACTGGCCGTCTCCGCGGCGATGCGGCCGACCGCGTCCTCGGCGGGTACCTGCTCGGCCGGCCCGAAGTAGGCGTCGCGGGGCAGCATCACCTGCTCCTGCTCCAGACCGGCGGGCGAGGGCAGGCGCACCTCCGCCGGGGGCGGCAGCGAGCCGCGCTGCTTGACCAGCTCGATCAGGGCGTCGGTGAGGTCGAGGACCGACTCCTGGCTGTCGGCGTGGGTGAGCTGGATGACGATACGGCGGTGGTCGGCCAGCGCGACATCGATCTGGCGGTGCGCACGCAGCCAGTCCGCCACCGCGTAGCCGCTGGTGCCAAGCCCCGGGACATCGATGACGGTGACCAGCGGATCGCGGTCATACGCCCGGCCCGGCCCGGTGAGCTCCTCCGCGAGCGGGGTCAGCCCGGCGAGCTTGCCGACGGCCTCGCGCAGCCCATCGGCCAGCGACAGGGCGTCGTCCAGCAGTTCGCGGCCCCGCTCGGCCATCTGCCGCCGCCAGCCGTCGATCGCGGCGTAGATGAGTACCGAGGGGCTGGCGGTCTCCAGCAGCTCCTCCCGCATGCGCAGCACCGACGGATCCACCAGCTGTCCCCGCAGATGGAAGACCGAGGCTTGCTCCAGACCGGCGCCCATCTTGTGCACGCTGGTCACACCGACATCGGCGCCCGCCTCCATGGCTCCGTCGGGCAGCCGGGGGTGGAACGGCAGATGGGCGCCCCAGGCCTCGTCCACGATCAGCGGGCGGCCCTGCTGATGGCAGACCTCCGCGATGCCCCGGGTATCGGCGCAGGTCCCGTACGCCGTGGGGGAGATCAGCACCATCCCCTTGGCGTCGGGGTGGCGGGCGAAGGCTTCGGCGACCTCCTGCGGGCCCGGCGGATGGGAGAAGTGGTAGCCGGCGTCCCAGTGCGGCCGTACCCACACCGGCTCAATGCCGGCCAGTACCAGACCGGAGACCACGGACTTGTGGGCGTTACGGGCCACCAGCAGCTCGTCGTACGGGCCCGCCACCGAGAGCATGGCCGACTTGACCGCCAGCGAACTGCCGCAGGTCGAGAAGAAGGCGTGCTCGGCCCCGACCGCGTCCGCCATCAGTGCCTGGGCGTCGGCGAGAATCCTGCCGGACATCCGGCGGTCGTCCAGGCCGCTCAGCGACGGCAGATCGGCCGCGAAGACGTCCTGCCCGAGGGTGGCGATGACCCGGGGATCGGCGCCGGCTCCCTGCTTGTGCCCCGGCGGGGTGAAGGAGCGGTGTCGCACGCCGCGCCGGTGCTCGGTGAGCGCGTCCAGGACCGGTGCGATGGAGTGGTCCCGGGTGCGGTTGTCCCGGGCGGTCACTGACATCACTGCTCACCCCCGCTTCCGACGGCGTTCACACCCATGTCGATCGCCTCTCTCAACGAGCCAGCCGTGGCAGGACCTTGGTGCGGTAGAAGTCGAAGAAGCCGCGCATATCCGGGCCGATCTGGTTGATGAGGACCACATCGAATCCGGCGTCCACGTAGGCGCGCGCGCTGCGGATGTGCTCCTCCTCGTCATCGCCGCACGGGATGGGGGAGTCGGCCACCTGCTGCTCGGTCACCAGCTGGGCCGCCTGCTCGAAGTGGCGGGGTGTGGGCAGCAGCTGCCCCAGCTCGCCGGGGAGGAACATGTTCGGCCAGCGCTGGTGTACGGCGCGTACCGCCGCGTCACGGTCCGTGTCGTAGCAGACCTTCATCCCGCCGTGTGCGGACGCCTGGCCCTGCTGTCGTCCGCCGCCGCTGTGCCGGAAGCGGTCCACGGCCTCCCGGTCGGGCGACATGGTGATGAAGCCGTCACCGATCCGTGCGGCCAGCTCGGTCGCGGCCGGACCGGCACCCGCCACATCGATCGGCACCGGTTCATCGGGGACGTCATAGAGCCGGGCGTTCTCGACGGTGTAGTGCCGCCCTTGGTGGCTGACCTCGTCTCCGGTCATCAGCCGCCGGATGATCTCGACCGCCTCCTCGAGCATCTCGTGCCGTACGGCCGTGCGCGGCCAGGCGTCACCGAAGATGTGCTCGTTCAGTGCCTCGCCGCTGCCGACACCCAGCCGGAAGCGGCCGCCCAGCAGGATGCCGCTGGTCGCGGCGGCCTGTGCGATGACCGCGGGGTGAATACGGACGGTCGGGCAGGTCACCGCGGTCTCCACGTGAAGAGTGGTCGCCCGGGACAGGGCGCCGATGACAGACCATACGAAGGGGCTGTGTCCCTGGACATCGTTCCACGGGTGATAGTGGTCGGAGATCCACAGCGAGGTGAAACCAGCCTGCTCCGCCATCTGTGCCTGCTCGACGAGGGCGTTCGGCCCATAGTCCTCGCTGGCCAGGAAGTAGCCGTACTCGGTCATGACGACAGACCTCCACTGCGCCGGTACCGGAGGCCCTCGGGTATCCGGCCGGTCCACACGGAAACCTTGTTTTAGCCGGGGGGCGTGGGGTACACGATGTTCGTGCTTTGGACCGAAGGCACATTCCGCGGGAGCGGTGTCACGGCCGCCCCCGGGCTGAGCCTCGGTCCGGCCTGTGCCTGATCTCGCGGTGATCATCGCAGTGCAGTCGACCTCCTTAGGAGAGACGACAGCCATGACGACCGTACAAGCACGCGCCAAGCACGCACGTCACTCACATGACGACGCCCCTGACACCACGGCCCAGTTCGAGCGCATCGCGGCGCTGCCGGACGGGCCGGAACGTGAGGCACTGTGTCAGGAGGTCGTGAGGGCTTGGATGCCGATGGCGCAGCGGCTCGCCCGGCATTTCCGAAACCGGGGGGAGTCGATCGAGGACCTTGAGCAGGTGGCCGCCCTGGGCCTGGTGAAGGCCGTCCGCCGCTATGAACCAGGGCGCGGCAGCGCCTTCGAGAGTTTCGCCGTACCCACGATCGTCGGCGAGGTGAAGCGGCACTTCCGTGACCATATGTGGGGCCTGCATGTGCCCCGGAGAGTGCAGGAACTGCGTAACCGAGTGCGCACCGCCCACCGGCGGGTCAGCACCCGGCTCGATGGCCGCACCCCAAGCGTTCAACAGCTCGCTGAGATCAGCGGCCTTACCGAGGAAGAGGTACGTACCGGCGCGGAGGCGCTGGACAGCTACAGCACGCTGTCCCTGGACGCCGAGCTGCCCGGCTCCGATGACGGCTACTCGCTGATGGACGCGCTGGGCACCGCGGAGCCCGGCTATGACCTGGTGGTGGACCGGGAGTCGGTCAAGCCGCGGCTCGCCGGTCTCCCGGAACGCGAACGCAAGATCCTCTATCTCCGCTATTTCTGCGATATGACGCAGAGCAACATAGCCGAGCAGCTGGGCATCTCCCAGATGCATGTATCCCGGCTGCTCAGCCGTACGTGCGAACGGCTGCACAACGAGATCGAGGCCGACCGGCAGTGTGCCCGCACCGAGGCACCGTCACCCCGACCCCGGCGGTGCAACTCGCAGTCGGCGTAGGTCGCGGTCGGGTGCAGGCTGCGATCGGTGCAGGTGCCAGCCGGTGCAGGTGCCAGCCGGTGCAGGTCACAGCCGGTGCAGTGCCAGCGCGATATGCCGGGCGATCCGGTCGATGACGCCTGCCTCGGCGAGCGCGAAGGCAAGGCGCCCGCCCGAGCGCAACAGCGTGAGCGCGCCAAGGGGCGGGCCGCCAAGGCCTGTCCGGAGCGGCACACACAGCAGCGAGCTGACCTCCGCCCGGGCGAGTACGGCGGACCCGGAGGCGTCCCGGCCAAGCGCCTCCGGGTCCTCCGGACGCACCTGAAGGGCCTCCATGCCGTGCTGGACCGCGTCGACAACCAGGGGGCACTCATCGGGCGACTGCTTGGCCACGGCGGTACGGACCACGGTGGCCGAGGAGGCGAAAACGGCGGTCCGCTCCAGCTCGCCTCCGGGCAGCGCCAGATCGATGATCACCCAGTCGGCGAATCGATTGTGCAGCACTGTGCCCACGCTGTCGGCCACCGCTTGGGCGGTCTTGGCGGAGATCAGGGCGGCCGCCATATCGTCGAACAGGTCCAGCAGCTCGGTGTTACGGGTGGCCTCGGCAAGATCCGGGCGGGCGGTACGTGGGTCCACCAGCGGCACATCCGGGGTCACCGGCCGGGGTGGCGGGGCGGTGGCCTGCTGGAAGACGGCGAGCACCGCGGTGTGCGGCTCACGCGGCGGGCGCAGCGGAGTCAGTGTGGTGCGCAGCTCCGGGCCGCTCCCCTGGGCTCCCCGCTCCGGGGAGCGCAGTAGCCGGACCATCAGACTGCGCTCACCCTCACCCCGGGCGACCGCCGCGACCTGCGCCCGGAAGGCCGCCCGCTGATCGTGCGCCAGCGCACCCGCCAGCCCCCGGCCGGAGGCGTAGCCCTCACGCATCCCGAACACCTGTGCGGCGGCGTGGTTCAGTCGCCGCACCACCGTGTCCCGGTCCAGCAGTGCGACCGGCAGCGGAAGCCGCTGAAAGAGGGCACGCTGAAGATGCTGCTCATCAGAGCTGCCGCGCCCCGGACCCCGGCGCTGCGGTTCCACACCCGCCGACTCGGCCATGTGGATAACGTATCGCCATACGACTCGCTGGTCCCCCGTTTCCCTTCCGCGACACCGGGCACCATTCCGGATGGAGCCCCGAGCGACGGCGTTTCCCAAGGAAGGCGTTTGCGCAGGAAGGTCCAGCCATGCAGGATCGCCGCGAAGCGGCCCCGTCCGAGCCGGCAGCTGAGGGGTTCGCTCCCGAACCCGAGGTCGGCTCTCCGGTTCGCAGCCTCGCCCACCTCGCCGAGCAGATCGCCCGCCGTACCCCCGGTTGCTGCGGAGTGGCCGCCACGGCCAGCGCCTCCGACGGCCCCGGCGCCGCTGACGCGCCGGGGGAGCCCGTCGTCGTCACCCATCCTGATCTGTCCACGCTGGTCGAGGTGCAGCAGGAGTCCGGCGAGGGCCCGATCCCGGACGCGCTCGCCACCGGCCAGGCCGTCGGGGCGGCCGACCTTCTCTACGACGACCGCTGGCCGCACTATCGCGCCCGGGCCCTGGACCTCGGGGTGCGCTCCAGCGCGACCCTGCCCTGCGAGCGGGATGGGCAGGCGGTCACCCTCAGCGTGCACGGCTTCCGGCCCCGGCCCGTGGAGGAGGCCGTCGGCGGGGCGACCGCGCTGCTCGGCGACCTCACCGCCCTCGGGCTGGAGCGGGACCGCCGCTACCGGGAGGCGCTGGTCCAGGTGGATCAGCTCGCCACCGCGCTGCGCACCCGGCCCGTCATCGATCAGGCCTGCGGCATCCTGATGCATGTGCTGGGCTGCGATGCCGACGAGGCCTTTTCCCTGCTGCGACAGCTGTCTCAGCGCAGCAACCGCAAGATGTCCGAGCTCGCTGGCGCCGTGGTACGGACCCGGGGGCGCGGTATGGAGCAGGAGTTGCGCCGGTTCCGGCAAACGCCGTAGCAGCTATGTGTCCGGCCAGCGGGCCTTCGCGCGGTCTGCGAAAGTGGAAGGAATCGTGCGGTATACCGGGCGATACACGGACACCGGAGGCGCCGATGCAGAGCACCCACCCGGATACCTCCGACACCACCGCCGCCGCCCTGGCCACCGCGGCCTGCGGCTACTGGCACCGCCGCGGGCTGCCCACCGCACCCGGCCAGGTGGTCGCCGCCCCCGGCGCACCTGTAATGCTTCTCGCCCTGCTCGCCGCGACCGGTGCCGGTGGCGTACGCGGCGGCAGTGGGGTACTGCTGCCCCGGCCCAGCGCCGCCTGGTACGCCCCGCAGGCCCGGCTGTTGGGCCGCCCGCTGCACCCGGTGCCGGTGCCCGCCGAGTGCGGCGGGGTGCCGGACCCCTTCGCTCTGCTGGAGACCGTGCGCCGCGTCCGGGCCGGGGGCGGCGACCCCCGGGTGCTGCTGCTCTCCGTCGCCGACGACCCCACCGGCACCGCCGTACCGCCCGAGCTGCTGCATGAGGTGTGTGAGGCGGCGGCCGACGAGGGGCTGCTCATCGTCAGCGATGAGAGCTGGCGCGACACCTCCCACGACCCGCACGACACGGTGATCGTCAGCCCCGCCGAGATGCTGCACAGCGCGGGCACCGACGCGGACTGGGTCGTCGTCCTCGTCGGTCTGGGCGCCGCCCTGCTGCCACCGGGACTGCCCGCCGGAATCGCCCGCTTCCCCGGCACCGACCAGGGCCGGGTACTGGGCGACGCGGTCCGCGAGGTTCTGGACACCCTCCATACGGAGCTTTCCCACCCCGTCGCCGAGGCCGCCGCCGAGGCCCTCACCGAGCCCGCCGCGCTCCGGGAGCAGCGCGCTGCCACGGCCCGTACCCACGGCGCCTACGCCACCGCACTCCAGCACGCCGTCACCGAGGCCGGAGCGCTCTGCCGTCCGCCGCACGCCGGACGGCAGCTCTACGCCGACTTCGAACCGCTGCGCTCGGACCTCGCCGCCCGTGGCATCGAGGACGCGGCCACCCTGGAGGCCGAACTGGTGGTCCGACTGGGCCCTTTCGTCATGGGCGGTCACCGCTTCGGCGACGACCCGCACGCCCTTCGGGTGCGGCTTTCCACCGAAGTGCTGGCCCGGGGCGCCCCGACGCCCCCCGAGGGTTCCGGGGTTCTGGACGGGGTGAGATCAGCTCTGACCGAGCTGACCGCCACCCACTGAGCGGTCCGGCAGCTGCACCGACCCTGGTTCCGGAAACCCGCAGGAGCCCCCGTGACCGATCACACCGATCACACCGACCACACCGAACAGCGCGAACAGCGCGAACAGCACGAGCAACGCGATCAGCGCGAACGGCGAAGCAGGCGTACGGTGTCTGACTCCGCCGGCCCCGCCGAGCCCCGGCCGCTCGGTGAACGCCGCCGCTGGCCACGCAGCTTCGCCGACCGGCTCACCGCGCCGCTGCCCGGTATCTACACCTTCCCCCGGGTCGTTCGTCAGGGCGGTATGCGCCCCAGCGCCGAGGCGTTGCGCCAGGTGCCGCAACTGCCGTTCGAACCCGCCCCACTGCCGCACGTCGACGCCGCGACGGTCGCCGTCACCTGGGCCGGACACGCCAGTTGGGTGCTCCGCGTCGGTGGGCTGACCGTCCTCACCGACCCGGTCTGGTCCCGCAGGATCCTCGGGACCCCGGCCCGCATGACCCCGGTCGGTGTCGCCTGGGACGAGCTGCCGCCCATCGACGCCGTCGTCATCTCCCACAACCACTACGACCACCTTGACGCCCCCACCCTCAGGCGACTGCCCCGCGACACCCCGCTCTTCGTTCCCGGCGGCCTCGCCGCCTGGTGCCGTCACCGCCGCTTCACCCGGGTGACCGAGCTGGACTGGTGGGAGGCCGCCGAGCTGCCCGCGCCCGGCGGCACCGTCCGCTTTGACTTCGTCCCCGCCCACCACTGGTCCAAGCGCACCCTGACCGACACCTGCCGCTCGCTGTGGGGCGGCTGGGTGCTCACCGACCGCACCGGCCAGCGCGTCTACTTCGCGGGTGACACCGGTTACGGCCACTGGTTCGCCGAAATCGGCCGCCGCTACCCGGATATCGACCTCGCCCTGCTGCCCATCGGTGCCTATGACCCGGGGTGGTTGCTCCGGCCCGTGCACACCAACCCGGAAGAGGCAGTGCGCGCCTGCCAGGACCTGGGCGCCCGTCATATGGCCCCCATGCACTGGGCGACCTTTCTGCTCTCCGCCGAGGCCCCGCTGGAGCCGCTGATCCGGGTCCGCGCCGCCTGGGCCAAAACCGGCCGCCCCGCCGGGCAACTCTGGGACCTCCCGGTAGGCGGCTCCCGTGTACTGGACCCCTAGGGGGTGTCTGGTGGATCTCCGCGGCGTCGCGACGCCTGGCACGCACGCTCGCTGCGTTGTCGTCGGTCGCCAACCAACCAGGTTGGCTTCCTCCTCCGCCTTGCGATCGCACGCACCAGACGCCGCTCCTTCCTCCACGGAGATCCACCAGACACCCCCCAGTCGAACTGAATCGCGATCCGCCGGATTGTGAACCGGTCGGCGTTCCACCGGGCCTGAGGAACTAACTAACTCTCTGACACTCTGGTGAATACGCCGTTCGGTGAACCTTATACTTCGCCCATGGCACAGAAGATCGTCACGCTTTATATCGATGACCTCACCGGTGAAGAGGCTGAAGAAGCCCAGACCCACACCTTCTCGCTCGATGGTGTGGCCTACGAGATCGATCTCGGACCGGACAGCTACGAACAGATGCTCCAAGCCTTCGGTCCCTTCCTGAAGGCTGCCCGTAAGACCGGGAAAGTCAAGGGGCCGGGGGCGGCCAGGCGGCAGGCCAAGGCCGGCGGCGAGGACTCCGCCAAAATCCGTGAGTGGGCCAAGGAGCACGGCTACGAGGTCAGCGACCGGGGCCGTGTCCCCGCGAACGTCCGGGAAGCCTACGAAAAGGCCCACTGAGGAGAGTTTCGCAGACAGCGGATAGTGGAGGCTGAGTTGAACCCCCTCTCCCCGGAGGGGGTTCACAGCTGTCTGGAGTCACGCGTTGGGCTGGGCCCAACGAAAGACCACGAAAGTCTGTCCGGCGGTGTCGCCGGTCTTGTCACCACATCATTCCCTCGGCCGTTTCCATTCACCTTCGAACGGGCGCCGATTCCGTTTGAGATGGGACAAAGGAAGACAGGCACGCCGCACAACCGCGGACGCCGGGTCGCCGCACCCTACGCTGGGACCATCCGCACCCCAGCACCCAGACGCGAGGATTACGCCCATGCCCCAGCCCGAGCCCCTCACCGCCACCGAGATCGATGCCGCCCTCGCCGAGCTGCCCGGCTGGCAGCTGGCTGGAGACCGCATCACGCGGACGTACTCCTTCGGCAAACACCTTCCGGCAGCCGCCATGGTCATCCATATCGCGGCAATCCAGGAGGAGCTGAACCACCACTCGGATATGGAGCTCGGCTACAACAAGCTCACGGTCTCCGTGAATACCCACAGCGTCGGATCCAAGGTCACCAGCCTGGATACGCGACTGGCCCGCCGGATCGAGGAGATCGCGGCGGGCCATGGGGCGAGCTAGCTGACTACCCCCGCACCAGACTGAGGCCGTAGGCCGACAGAATCGGGTTGACCGGCTGGTAGAACGTGGTGCCGTCGCTGCGGCAGTTGCCGGACCCACCGGAGGTGACACCCTGCGCCTGGCTGCCGGTGATGAAGGAGCCACCGGAGTCACCCGGCTCGGCGCAGGCCGAGGTCCGCGTCACACCGCGTATCGTGCCCTGCGGATAGGTGACGCTGGTGTTGTGCTGCTGGATGGTGCCGCAGCGCCAGCCCGTGGTGGAGCCGGAGCGGCAGACCGAGGAGCCCACCGGAGCCTGGGTGGACCCGGCGACCCGCTGGCGGGAGCCCTGCACCCGGGAAGTCGGGGTCCAGTTGGCGTTGGTGGCCACATACGCCATGTCCCTGCCGGGGAACTGCGAACCCCGGAAGGTGCCCTGGCCGACCCGGTTGTAGCCGGTGGTGGACGCGCCGACCCGGCCGCAGTGTCCGGCGCTGACAAAGCCGCGCTCGCTGCCGCGGGTCACCGCGAAGCCGATGGAGCAGCGGGCGGAGTTGTTGATGTAGTACGCTTGCCCGCCGACAAGGTCGTAGAAGGGCTTTGGCTGCTCAGCGGACTTGACGATGCGTACCTTGCCGGCGTCGGCACCACTGGTGGCGATGAACTTCTTCGCCTGTGCGGGCTTCGCCGACTCCACCACGACGCTGTTGGACTTCACATCGACGTACCAGACAGCTGTGGCGTCGGGGGTCTTCTTCGCCGCCGCCCTGTCGAGCTTGGCCAGCGCCGAGTCGAGCGCGTTCAGGCTGTGGTCGACGACCTTGGCGGTCGCACCGGCACGCTCGATCGCGGCGGCCTGGCTGTGATTGAGCGAGCCGGTCGTGGCAACGACGAGCTTCGCGGTCTTGCCGGTCACCCAGGCACCGCCGTACTGGCCGCCCAGATCCTTGCGGAGGGCGGGCTCAAGCACGCCCGCCCGCTCTTCGTTGACGACTCGGGTCTGGGCTTCGGCCGGGGTGAGGCCGAGGTCGCGCTCCATGGCCTGCAGCATCCCAGCGGAAAGCTGCACCGTAGCCTCCTTGGCCTGAGAGGCTTCCTGCGCTCCCGCGGTAGCGGGAAGAGTGGTGATACCGAGTGCGGCGATCGCTACGCCTGCCGCGGCGATCGCACTGCGTCTGCGGAGCATGGGGGTTCTCCTCAGTGTTGTAGGGGGTGCAGCTCAAACTAGCCACCCCGAACTGAGGTGTGTACCTGTCAATCCACCCCTCTCGCGGTGCGATGGAACCGGATAGCGGACACTCAACTGGCCGTGCCGAACTGCCCGTTCGCCGCCAGCCACTCCGCGTAGCGCGCATTGCGCCGGGCCGCTTCACTGTGGACTTGCCGGGCGTGCAGCGCCGCCGCGGGCGCCGCGCCAGCGGCCGGTGACCCGGGGTGATGTCCGATCAGATGTCGCCAGCTGAGCGGCGTTCCGGCCAGTGGCAGCGTCACGATGCCGGGGGTCGGCGGGAACGTCGCACGGCACAGTCCGACCGCCCGGCCGACCTGCACAAGATGGATACAGGAGGAGGTATCCGTCTCGAAGACGGAGAGCGGGGTGAAGCCCGCCCGGGCGCAGGCGGCGGAGAAACAGTCTCCGAAACAGCCGTCGCCCGGAGCGTTCGCCCACCGCTCCTCGGCGAGCTTCCCCAGCTCCAGCTCGCCTTCGCCCGCGTGTGGATGCTCCTCCGAGAGCATGATGAAGACCGGGTCGCGTCCCACCGCCTGCCATGACAGCTGGTCGGCGGCGGGCGGCGGGCTCTCCCCGCACACCCCGATCAGCGCGAAGTCCAGCCGCCCCGCCCCCACCAGGTCGCAGATCTCCTTCACCGACCATGAAGTGAAGGTATTCACCGGCGCGTCCGGATGCATCGCGGAGATACGGTCCACCAGCGCCCCCAGCAGCGGGCCGTGCGTACCCCCGATCCGGAACCGTGGAATGTCCCCCCACGACTGGGCGAACCGCTGTGCGTCCTCCTGGAGCTGCCGCATGCCTGGCAGCAGCACCCGGGCGCGGTCAAGTACCAGTTCGCCCAGCGGGGTTGGCTGGGCGCCCGCTCGGTCCCGGATGAACAGGGCTCCGCCCAGCGCTCGCTCGATCCGCTTGAGCTGACTGCTGAGCGCCGACTGGGCCAGCCCCAGCGATGTGGCCGCCCGGGTGAGGCTGCCCGCCTCGTCGATCGCCCGGATGACCTTGAGATGTCTTACCTCCAGGTCCATGCCTGGAAATTACGGCTTCGTGCAGATCACGGCAATACAAGGGCCAGCCCGTAGACCGGCGGATGTGAGCGTCAGCCGACCCAGTCCTGGGTGTCCGGATCCGGCCCGAGGCGGGTGCCGGTATTCAGACCGGCGATTGCGGTCATGTCACCCGCGTCCAGCTCAAAGCCGAAGACATCGATGTTCTGCCTGATTCGGGATGGCGTGGCGGACTTGGGAATCACCACATTGCCCAGCTGCAGATGCCAGCGGATAATGACCTGCGCCGGGGTCTTGCCGTGCTTGTCGGCGATCGCACCGATCCGCTTGTCGTTGAGGATGCCCCTGCCCTGGCCCAGCGGCGACCACGCCTCGGTGGCGATGTTGTGCGCGGAGTGGAAGGCGCGTAGCTGCTCCTGCTGCAGATTGGGGTGCAGCTCGATCTGGTTGAGCGCGGGGGCCACCGAGGCCTCACCGAGCAGCCGCCGCAGGTGGGCGGGGTGGAAGTTGCAGACACCGATCGCCCTGACCCGGCCCTCGGCGTACAGCTTCTCGAAGGCCCGCCAGGTGTCGACGTAGCGGTCGAACATCGGGAGCGGCCAGTGGATCAGATAGAGGTCCACATAGTCGAGGCCGAGCTTGCCGAGCGATGTGTCGAAGGCGCGCAGCGTGGTGTCGTACCCCTGCTCACTGTTCCAGAGCTTCGTCGTGATGAAGAGCTCCTCGCGCGGCAGCCCGGAGGCGGCGATGGCCTTGCCGGTGCCCTTCTCATTCTCGTAGGCGGCTGCGGTGTCGATGCTGCGATACCCCGCGTCAAGCGCATGGCCGATGATGGCCGGGGCTTCCTCATCCGGCACCTGCCACACCCCGAAGCCGAGCTGAGGCATCGTGACGCCGTTATTGAGAGTGATGCCGGGAACATTGCTCACGAGCGCTGCGTCCTCACGTCGGTCAGAGACAGATACACCCCCAGCATCAACGACAACCCCCCACGCCGCATGCTGTGAGCAGTCGCAGCCCCGCGTCAGGAGTAAGCGGTACCGCAGCTTGCCGGGACCGATCGGTCTGGGATGGGCCCTGTGGCCCTCCTGCTCTGACTCCTGGCCGCGGCGGCACAATCGGGACACGGGCGGACTCGGCGTTGCCGCCCCGGCCGCCGCCCAAGTCTCCGTCCCAGCCGGGCTGAGCCACACGCCCAGCTGAATTGGCTGGATCGGTAGCTGTGCGCGTGGGTAGCAGGCGACGCTCAGAAATGGCTGCGCTGCCCCTGGGCATAGCCGCTCGCCTAGGGCTCGAACCCTCCAGCTTTAGACGCACGCGTATGTAATTGAGCTTTGTGGCTATGGCTCGTCTCACCGGATGCGGGCTTGACTGAACCCATGACTCAGAACACGCAGAGCACGAAGGCAGCCCATACGAAGACGACGCTCGTCATCGGC
Source organism: Streptomyces gobiensis (assembly GCF_021216675.1). Classification (NCBI taxonomy): domain Bacteria; kingdom Bacillati; phylum Actinomycetota; class Actinomycetes; order Kitasatosporales; family Streptomycetaceae; genus Streptomyces; species Streptomyces gobiensis. Next base: position 5,055,560 of record NZ_CP086120.1, read on the forward strand.
GGCACCGGTAAGACCGGGCGCAGGGTGGCGGAGCGACTCACGGAACGTGGCCTGCCGGTGCGGGTCGGATCACGCTCCGGCGAGCCGTCCTTCGTGTGGGAGGACCCCGCAACCTGGGAGGCCGCGCTTGACGGCGTCGGCGCCGTCTACATCACCTACTACCCGGACCTCGCGTTCCCGGGAGCCGCCGAGACCGTCGGCGAGTTCTCCCGGTTCGCCGTTGGCAAGGGGGCGCGGCGCCTGGTGCTGCTCTCCGGCCGCGGTGAAGAAGGCGCCCAGACCAGCGAGCGCGCCATGCAGGACTCAGGTGCCGACTGGACCGTCGTCCGGGCCAGCTGGTTCGACCAGAACTTCAGCGAGAGCTTCTTCCTGGAGCCCGTGCTCGCCGGCGAGATCGCCCTGCCCACCGGGGATGCCGTCGAGCCGTTCGTCGACGCCGACGACATCGCCGAGGTCGCCGTTGCCGCGCTCACAGACGACAAGCACATCGGCAAGATCTACGAGCTCTCCGGCCCTCGGCTGCTGAGCTTCCACGACGTCGCCGCGGAGCTCTCCAAGGCGACCGGCCGGGAGATCCGCTATACGCCGGTCACGATCGACGAGTACCGCGCTGTCCTCGAGGAGAATGGCCTGCCGGTCGAGTTCGCCGACCTGTTCGGTTTGATCCTCGACGGGCGCAACGCACACCTCGTCGACGGCGTCCAGCAGGCGCTGGGCCGACCGCCCCGGGACTTCAGCGAGTTCGCCCGCGACGCTGCTGCCACTGGCGTCTGGGCGGTCTGATCCCCACACGGCCGACGGGCTCCGCGACCGACGCACGCCAATGGACGGAGCCCGCAGGGCAGAAGGCGCCACGTCGCACGGGCACGCCTGGTGCCGGCCGACCCGCCGCTGGGCAGCCGCCGGCGTACCAGGGCCGGATCGGCGATTCGCTCGGGTGACCCAGCTGCAGCCAGCTCATCGTTGAGCGGGGTGTTGAACCGGCGAGTTACGGCGATCACCGCCAGGTACAGAGCAAAGGCGGCCGCGACCGGGAGCAGAACCTGCCGCCCGTCGCCGACCAGATGCAGTGCCGTCGCCAGGCCCGTCGACAACAGAGCACCCACGAAGCCGATGACGAACCACCCATTGAGAATCGCCACGTTGACCCGCTGCATCACATCGATGAACGTTCTGTCGTCCGTGCGGCGCAGCCCAGGCATCACCGAACAGGCGTATGCGTAGAAGAGGCCCGCGACCAGCCCCATCGTCATCGTTGCCGCCACCAGTGACGCGGTTCGCGCCAGTTCCATCATCCCACCCCTCTCATCTTTAAGACTTGTGAATATGAAAACATGTCAATTCATTCGCCAGCATCTAAACTCTGGACCATGGACACACTCACGGCCCTACTCGAAGGACCGAAGGCGCGCGGAGCGTTCCTGCTCAAGTCGGTCTTCAATCCGCCGTGGTCCCTGCGCATCGAGGACCAGGCACCGGTCTCCGTGGTGACGATGGTGCGCGGCGACGCATGGGTGCTCCTGGCCCACGGCACACCAACGCTGCTGCGTCCCGGTGACGTGGCAGTCATGCGCGGACCGGACCCGTACACCATCGCCGACGCCCCTGACACGCCTGTTCAGATCGTCGTCGGGCCCGAGCAGCGATGCAGCACCTCCCAGGGCGAGGATGTCACTGAGACCATGGCCCTGGGAGTGCGTACCTGGGGCGATGACAGGCGGGACGGCTCGTCGGTGATGCTCAGCGGCACTTATCAGGCGCCCAGCGAGATCGGACGGCGTCTTCTCGACGCCATGCCCGCGCTGCTGGTCCGGCCCGCCGAGGCCGGGGACAACACGCTCGTTTCGCTGCTCGCCGCAGAGATCAGCAAAGACGAGCCCGGCCAGGAGCTGGTACTCGACCGCCTCCTCGACCTGCTGCTCGTCAGCGTCCTGCGCACCTGGCTCGCCACCCCCGGCAGCGGCGCCCCCGCCTGGTACCGGGCCCAGAGCGACCCGGTCGTCGGCCCCGCACTGCGGCTGCTCCATGACAACCCGGCCCATCCCTGGACGGTGGCGTCGCTTGCCCTCAAGGTCGGCGTCTCCCGCGCCGGGCTGGCCCGCCACTTCACCGCATTGATCGGCGAGCCTCCAATGGCGTACCTCGCGGGCTGGCGGCTCACCCTCGCGGCGGACCTGCTGTGCGAGCCGGACTCCACAGTGGCCACGGTGGCCCGGCGGGTCGGGTACAGCAGCGCCTTCGCGCTGAGCGCCGCGTTCAAGCGGGTACGCGGGATGAGCCCGCAGGAGTACCGCCTCAGCGGCCATGCCGCCTCGGCCCGGCCGCTCAGCTCTCGGATACCATCCTTAAACGCCTGTGACCTTCGGAAACGCCGGTGAAATAGATCCCCTCAAGCTGGCAAGCGAAAGGCGGCGCCTCTGTTGCGGAGCACACTGCTGAGCAGCTTCGCACTCGCTGATCCTGCACCTGGGTGCAGGCTGCCTCCCGTCAGCTGATCGAGTCATTCGGTTCATGCGTTCGGTGACGCTCTTCCGGAGGAGTAGTCCATGGAAGTGCTCTCCTTGTCGCCTTGTTCAGCTTGGCCGTACGGTTCAGCTCGCGGAGCTGGGCAGGGCCCCGGTCAGATCCTTGGCCGCCCGGTGGGCCTGGATGGCCCGCTCGACGTCGTCGTCCACCAGTTCGTGGTTGATGGCGAACGCAGCGGCGGCCCCCATCCCGGCCGAACTGACCACAAGTGCCCGCGAGTCCACGACGTTGCCCACCGCCCAGATGCCGGGCACGCTGGTCCGGCCTGTACGGTCGGTGGTGACCCAGCCGTTCTCGTCCTGCTCGCAGCCCAGCCCGGTCAGCAGGCCGTCGCGGGGCACCATGCGGGGCACGAGGAACACCGCGCCGCGGGACACCCCGCTGCCCTCGGCCAGTTCGACGCCGCGCAGCTGGTCGTCCTCCACGACGAGCCGCTTGGCCGTGCCGTCGACGACGCGCACCTCACGCGCGGCCAGGGATTCCCGCTCGTCGTCGGTCAGCTCCAGGGTGTGCCGGAAGAGCACGACGTCGTCGGACCACTGGCGCAGCAGCAGCGCGTGCCGCACCGCGGCCGGGTGTGTGCCCAGTACGCCGAGCGGCTGGTCCCGCACCTCGTACCCGTGGCAGTACGGGCAGTGCAGCAGGTCCTTGCCCCAGCGCTCCCGCACCCCGGGGATGTCCGGCAGGTCGTCGCGCAGCCCGGTGGCCACCACGACCCGGCGGGCAGTGAGCGCCGGGCCGCCGGCCAACCGTACGGCGAAGCCCCGCGTGCCGCCCTCGGCGGCCTGCTGCACCTCGTCGACCTGGCCGTCTATCAGCTCGGCGCCATACCCGGTCACCTCGGCCCGGCCTGCCTCCAGCAGCGCCGCCGGGGCCATCCCGTCCCGGGACAGGAAGCCCTGCATGTGCGCGGCGGGCGCGTTGCGCGGTGCCCCCGCGTCCACGACCGCCACGCTGCGACGCGACCGAGCGAGCACCAGGGCCGCGTTGAGCCCGCCGGCCCCCGCGCCGATCACCACGACGTCGTACTCGGAATTGTTCTGGGTCATGTCCGTCTCTCTCATCTCTCTCGTCCCGCCGAACCTCTCCCGCGATCAGCGCTGTCTCACAGGGTGCGATCGCGGCCCGGGGCGGGCAATTTTTGTTGCTGTTTCCGCAACGGTCCTGTGCAATGGACGACATGGAGCAATCACCTGCCATCACCCAGGTCCTCCGTCAGGTGGGCCCCCGGCTGAGGCGGCTGCGCACCCAGCGCGGCGTGGCGCTGACGGCCCTCGCCGAGGCCACCGGAATCTCCAAGAGCACGCTGTCCCGCCTGGAGTCTGGGCAGCGCCGCCCCAGCCTGGAGCTCCTGCTCCCCATCGCCCAGGCCCACCAGGTGCCCTTGGAGGAACTGGTCGGTGCGCCGGAGGTCGGCGACCCCCGCGTCCGGCTCACGCCCAGCAACGTCAACGGCAACCGGGTGCTGCCGCTGACCCGTCAGCCCGGGCCGCTCCAGGCGTTCAAGATGGTGATTCCGGCCGCCCGCAAGACCCCCGACCTGTGCGACCACGAGGGCTACGAGTGGCTGTATGTGCTCTCCGGCAGCCTGCGGCTGATCCTGGCCGACCACGATCTGGTACTGGGACCGGGCGAGGCCGCTGAGTTCGACACCCGGCTGCCGCACTGGTTCGGCAGCACCGGGAACGGCCCCGTGGAGATTCTCAGCCTCTTCGGGCGCCAGGGGGAGCGTATGCACGTACGGGCTCAGCCCCGGGTACGAGACAGGCCCCCGGCCCCGTGAAGTCCGCCGCCAGCGTGTCGAGCAGCAGTTCGCGCGCCGTGTGCTGTGACCGGGAAGGTTTGCCGGGGTTGGGGTGGTCCGGCCAGGCGGCTAACGGGCAAGATCGTCGGATGCCTTATCTCGGGCTGATGACCGTAGTCGTGCGTGACTACGACGAGGCCATCGCTTTCTACGTGGACGTCCTGGGGTTCGTCCTTATCGAGGACACCCGTGTCGATGACCGGAAACGCTGGGTTGTCGTCGCTCCGCCCGGGGCGAGGGAAACGGCGGTGCTCCTGGTCCGGGCCGCGACCGGTGGGCAGGAGGCTCGTATCGGCGACCAGACGGGCGGCCGTGTCGGCTGGTTTTTGAACACCGAGGCGTTCGAACGCGACTACGAGCGTATGCGGGCGGCTGGGGTCGCGTTCGAAGAGGCACCGCGGCAAGAGCCTTACGGCACGGTCGCCGTCTTCAGGGATCTGTATGGGAACCGCTGGGACTTGATCCAACTGTCTCGTGACCGCGACGCCGGGGAGGCTGGTGACGCGGGGTGAAAGGCGGCCGGGCCGTCACGCCGCCAGCCGGTGTCGTCCGCCCCAGCAGATGTCCTTTTCGCTGCGGACGCGGGCACGTTCGCGTCGCTGGGCGGCCAGAAGGTCCGGGTGGCGGGAGTTCGTGTTGCGCCAGCGCAGGTGGGCATCGAGAGTAGAGAGCAGGACGCGCTTGAGCTTGTAAGGGGCGAGGTGGTCGCGAACAGCGCCGGCTATCCAGGTGCCGATACCTTTGCCGCGATGCGCAGGAGCCACGTATACGTCGCAAAGCCAGGCGAAGGTTGCCCAGTCGGTGACGACACGCGCATAAGCGACCTGAGAACCGTCGGCGTCATAGGCAGCAAAGTTGAGAGAGCCGCGTACCGACTGCTCGACTGTTTCGCGGCTGCGGCCCAACGCCCAGAACGCGTCAGTCGAAAGCCAGTGGTGGATCGAGTCGATGTCGAGACGGTCTGGGTCTGTGGAGAGCTCGTAGCCGTCTTCCCTGCTTGTGATCAGGCTTAGGCATCGTACTTACGGGCACGCTCGGGCAGCCGGAGGCACCCTCACGAACCAGTACCGTCACTCGGGGCGACGGATCACGGAAGTTGAGCCAGAACCCAAAAAGACCGATCGTGTGCCCAAGCCGTCGTGGGCGCGGAGCCGTCGACGACGTCAGGCGGGCGCGGTGGTGAGACCGGCGGCGTGGGTGAGGAGGCGCGCGGTGTGTGTTCCGCCGAGGAGGGCGTGGTGGGTGGTGGTGGGGCGGCAGCGGTCGAGGTCCGGTACGTACTCGGTCATGACGACGCCTGCGTGGTGGGTGTCGGGCTCTTCGAGGTGTATGGGCCAGCCGCGGCCGTGCAGCGCGTCGGCGAACTCCTGGGAGTGCTGGTTCTCGACGACGACGTCCGTCGTGCCGTGGACGAGCCAGACCGGCACCGCAGCGGCGGAGGTACGGGCTAGATCGTTCAGCGGGCTGTTGCCTGTGGTGCGGGATGGCCAGTCGTAGCGGGCGGCGATGCTGAGGGCCGCCATGGGGCGCCAGCCACCGACGAGATCGGGACGCAGCGCGATGGCCACGGCTGCGGGGCCGCCCGCCGACCATCCGGCGAGTACCAGGTGGTCGGCGCCGCCGCCGGGAGAGGCCGCGTACTCCCGGGCGAACTCCAGGGAATCCAGCAGGTGTGCACGCCCACCGTCGGGTGCGTCGGAGCGCCAGTCGGGCACGAGGACGGCCGCGCCTAACCGCGCTGCCGTCTCCGCCAGTGGCTGGAGCACATCCCGCTCGTCCGGGCCTCGGCCATGCCAGAGCAGCACGGTTGGCAGCGAGCCTGGATCCGCGGCCCCAGGGCGGTAGATGTCGATCGCCTTGCCGTTAACTCCGTGCGCGAGGGTATGGGTCACACCGAACGCTGTGGTCACGCTGGGTTGCTCCTGGCGCTTCGGGGCAGTCCGTGGCCGGGGTACGGCCCGCGGGGCGGGGCTTCGGGCAGTCGTGGGCGGTCAGGCGCTGGGGAAGTTTCCGCCCTTGACGGCCGCGACGAACGATGCCCAGCCGTCCACGGGGAAGACAAGCGCTGGGCCGCTTGGATCCTTGGAGTCGCGCACTGGGATGATGGCGGGGTAAGCATCAGTGACCTCAAGGCAGTTGCCATTACTAGCCCCGCTGTAGCTTGACTTGCGCCATGCGCTCAGCGTCGACGCGTCGGGTATGTGCTTACCGCTGTGCATGCTCGTATTCCTCTGCAACAGCCCTGATCAGGGCGAGGGATTCCTGGTGCGACAAGGCGTCGCCCAAGGCGAGATCGTAGGACACCAGCGACTGCTCGACCACTGCCGGAGAGTCCAGCACGGTGCCCGTGTGCAGCCCCTCAACGTAGGCGATCGGCGCCATGTCCTCGAACCTCATCAACGTAACCGCACTCTCTAGCAGAGCGTGTGCCCCACTAGAGAACGGCAACACATGGAGCCGCACCCGCTTTTCGCCAAGGTGAGCGATGTGCCGTAGCTGACCGGCCATGACGGACGGTCCGCCAATGGGGCGGCGGAGTACCGACTCATCAAACATGGCCCACACCTCAGGAGTCAGTGAGCCGTCAAGGATCTTGGCACGGTCAAGCCGTGTGCGGATGTTGTCCGCACACTGTTCCTCGCTCAGACGAGGGAAGCCAGCGGCAAACACCGCACGCGCGTACGCCTCTGTCTGCAGCAGGCCCGGCACCAGCGAGCTGGCATACTCGCGGATCATCACGGCCTGCGGCTCCAGCTCCGCCACTTCCTCGAAGAACGTGGCCAACTTCCCGTCGGGCAGGAAGCGTACGAACACCCCGCCCGTGTCCAGCGCCTGGTCAAGCCGCTGTGCGTCCTCCGGGGAGGGCAGCCGCCGCCCTGCCTCAATATGCGCGATATGGGACCGGGACATAACTGCCTCAGTGCCCAGCTTCTGCTGCGTCCAGCCCTTCGCCTCCCGCCGCTCCCGTAGCTCGTCCCCATACGCATTCCTTTTCGCCGAACCACGCTTGTCCGCCATGCGGTGAACTCCTTTTTGTGCTGCCTGCGTTGGCACGCGGCTACCACTGGTGACAATACCCACGGCCACTCCACGCTGTGAGCAGTTCAGTACAGAGCGGAGGGGTCGAAACCATGACGACGCAGCTGAGTGGCGCGTTCAGGAACGCGGACCGTCCTTCTGTGCCGGGAGCTCGCCGCAGCTCTCCGGGGCGACGCTCACCAGCCGGCAGAGCTGGGGAAGAAGTGACCGGCCGATAACCACGCCACGAGAAGACCCCGGTGAGGTAGTGAGACCCCCGGGGCGTGGCCGCCTGAATGGAGTGAACGACATGAGCATTATCCATGCCCTGATTGCTATGGCCAGAACGGCGATCGCAGCCCTGTACGGACTGGAGAAGCAGCATCCGGCAACCGTCCAGAGCCCGCCTCAGCCACCACCAGCGCCGTGCCCGGAGCCTCCTGCGGCGCTGCCCCGGCATCGGAGTCCTTACGGCCTCCCTGTTATGTGGACGGTCAGCCGCTTGTACGGCCGTACTTGGTGGAGTATGAGCGGCGGCAGCGCCGCCGTCTGGTCATGGCGGCGCACCACGGCATTGTCGTTGACTGCGTTGTCGTTGGGGGTGGCCGGTGAGTGGGTTGTGTGGTGCGCGGCGTCCTGCGTGGGTTGGCCTGCCGCCCCTGTGCGCCGCCCGGTTCTCCTGTGTCCGTCAGCAGGGGCATGACGGGTTGCACCGTGATGTCCATGGTGAGAGCTGGATCGACCCGGACTCTGAACTGGCCGAATGTCTGGGTGTGGCTGTTGCTGCCGAGTATCTGCGGGCCATTCTCGGGTGGAGTGATGACCGGTGACGATGACGATCAAGGTTTACCGGGTACGTCCGGACGGCCGCCGGATCACGGTCGTGCCACGCCGGACCGTCGGCGAGAGCGACCCCACCCGGCTCCCCGGATCACTGAGATTCCCGCCGTGCAGCTGCCCGCGGTGCACACCCCGGCAGCCTGAAGGGGCGAAGTAAGGCCCGTCAGGGCAGTCCGGTTTGCGTGGCCTGACCGTCCGTACGGCGCAGGAAGCCCAGGGCTGTGCCCTACGAGGCGGCATGACCCAGGGAGTTGTGGCGGGACTGGGACATCGGGCGGTCAGCGTTTCTGCGAGGACGCGGAAGATGAGGGAGCCAGGACGAGATCCGCGCCATGCTCAAGCCACTGGGCCCCGTCCGCGATGTCTCGCCAACGCCGAACCGCAGGACAAAGTGAAGGTCTACCAGAACCTCGGGCTCAAGCTCACCTATGAGCCCAGAAAAACAGCTCGTACGGGCCGAGGCTCGCCTTGACCCGCACAAGTTATCGGTGTCCGAGGGGGGACTTGACCCAAAACCCCAACCACTCGTAGTCCGTGGTGACCTGCTTCTTCGCGGCGGAGCCACCGATCGGGTCGACCAGCTGGGAATGCTGGAATGATCCCCGAGGTAAACGCGCCCCACAAGGCCGGGGCCGTGAGGCCGGGCCAGTTCCACCCGAGTGAGTGCCGTCGCGTGTTCCGGCACCGGCATCGGTTGGTGCTCTGGGCGGGACTGCATGTAGAAGGCGGAAGGTGTGACCAGCGGATTTTCGCTGGCGCTCTGCTGATCGAGGGGAGCTTTAACCCTTCCGTGCCGGAGAGGGTGCGGTGATGGCTGCTACCTCACCTGGCCGGGTTTCCTCCACTGGCCACGCGATGGTGATGCGGTCCGTGACCGCGATCACGGCCGCAGTCATCGGGCTGACGTTCCTGTTCGGGTTCGGCAACGTGCTGGCGCTGGGCCTGCGGCTGGGCGTGCCGACGTACGTCGCACCGCTGGTCGCTCCCGCCGTGGACCTGTCGGTTCTCGGCCTGCTGCTGGGCGTGCGCTACCTGGCACTGAATGATGCCCCGCGTGAGCAGATTCGTCCGGCCCGTCGCCTGCTGGTGCTGGCAAGCGTGATGACGCTGGCGTTGAACGTGACGGAGCCGCTGCTCGCGGGCCACTACGGCAAAGCTGCCTTCGAAGCGGTCGGGCCGCTGCTGCTGATCGGCTGGGCCGAAGTCGGCCCCGGCCTTCTCCAGGCCATCAGCACCACGGGTGGTGCGTCGGAGGCGGCGTCCGAACCGGTCGCCGATCCCAAGCAGCCCGCCGTCGTCAGCGGGGAGAAGGAGTCGGACCCATGCCCTGAGCAGCGTGGCCAGTGAACGGAGAAGACCTCTATGGCTTCCGGGAGGGGGCGACTTCAGTTGGCTCCCGAGCCGAGTGTGGGGCCGGGAGGGAAGGGCGCGTCGTGCTTGGAGGAGGAGCTGTTGGAGCAGGCCCGCGCTGAGGATGCTCAGCACAGGGCCAAGTTCCAGCGGCCGATCTCTGCAGAAACACTTCAGAAGCGGCTCGGCGTCGGGGCGAGGAAGTCTCGGGCACTGGTGGCTGCGGTGCGCTATGAGGCGAGCGAGGTGGGGCGTCAGGAGAGCGCGAGTCAAAGAGATGGAGGCGGTTCGCGCGAGGAGGGTGCTCTTGTCTGAGAAAGGAGGTGTTCCATCTAGCTAGTGGCTCATCTCGATTCGGTGGCCGGGTAATTGATCGTTGGCTGGTTGCCGGGCAGGCTGTTTCCACGCGCTGATGGTGGAGGTGGTCGTGGGGCGGCGTCCGGGAGTGTTTGTCCGGCCGGTGAGCATGGAGGAAGGGCGCCGGTTGCAGCGGATCAGCCGGACCGCGAAGGATCCGGTGCGGCTGCGGCGGGCGATCGTGGTGATGATGTCCGCGCAGGGCCAGGCCGTTCGCGACATCACCTCACTGATGCAGGTCGGCGAGGACTACGTTCGCGACATCATCCACGCGTTCAACGAGCGGGGATTCAAGGCACTTGACCCAAAATGGAGCGCTGGAAGTCCTCCAACGACCCCAACTTTGTGGCCAAGATGCACCGGGTCCTGGCGCTCTACGACACCCCGCCCACCGACGGCCGGGTGTCTGCGTGGACAAGTTCGGGCCGCTGAGCCTCCAGCCGCGCAAGGGCAAAGCCTGGCGCCCGCGAAGCTCGCCGCGCCGACTGCGGGCCACCTACAACCGTCGCGACGGCGTGATGCACATGCTCGCCGCCCTCGACCTGGCCACCGGCAAGGTCTACTATCGGATCCGCGAGCGCAAGCGATGGCGCGAGTTCCTGGCCCTGCTCAAGACCCTGCGCGCCCGCTGGCCCGGGGAGAAGCTGTATGTGGTGCTGGACAACTTCTCTCCGCACAAGCAGCCGAACGTGCGGGCCTGGGCTGCGGCCCACGATATTGAGCTGGTCTTCCTGCCGACCTACGGATCGTGGCTGAACTGGATCGAGTCCGAGTTCGTCGCCCTGCGCTACTTCGCGCTCAACGGCACTGACCACCGCAGCCACACCGAGCAGAACGCCGCCATCGGGGCCTACATCCGCTGGCACAACGCCCACGCTGAGCCGAAGACCAACTTCGCCCCCGACTCGGCCATCCGCATCTGGACCAATTACCCGGCCAAAGCAGCATGATGAGCCACTAGCTCCGCAGGCAGACGCTCAGCGGGACGGACACGGACGGGAACGTTCAACCGCTCTGCCGCTCGTGTCATCGCATGAAGACCGGCGAGGACTTCGGGGCGAGGTCGACGCCGTTTTAACGTTCCGCAATTTTAAAGACTTCCTCGATGGGCAGGAGGAAAGGCTTGTCGGTGACGCTCCTGGCCTGCACCGGAGGAAGCCCCTGGTAGACCGAGACGGTCGCCCCTTCCGCGTTCACGAGTACGAGTTGTGCAGGCGCGTGCGTCCCACCATTGACCACGAGTTGGGGCACACCGTCCACGTATCGCAGGCTGAGCGTGCCGATGTCCTCGGGCTTGACCTCGGTTGCCGGGATGAGCCCCAAGTTCGTTTCGGGCTTCACCTCTTCCGTCGGGACCACGACCGGGTTCGCGCTACCGCTCCGAGCCTGTGCAACAGGAACCAAGAAAATCACCAGGTACTTCGATGATTGATTCAAATTCTCGCTCTGGCATTTAGGTGCCTCCAACAGGGCGTAGCGGTCGTCGAGTCGAGCGTCCCATGACACAGCGTCACCAGTTAGCGACTTTCGACGGAACGGCTAAGAACCGACGGTGGCGCAAAGACACCACTTCGGACCGGCCCTGACCAGCCCAACAACCCCCACCCTTCGGGAGGCGCCCCCATGCCGCGCAAACCCCGTCCCCCGGGCAGTGTCCCCGGGTGCCCCGAGCTGATCCGAGCCAGCGGACGGTGCGCGGAGAGGAAGTGCGCCGTACCCATCGATACGTACTCACTTGGATTTGTCGTACTGAATCCACTCCTTGCGGCGCAGCGCGTGCCCCACCGGGGACTTCACCCGCTCCGCGAACTCCATCACCTCGGCGTGCGCACCGGCGGTCCCACTGCCGCAGAACAACGTGACCCGCTCCGCCTCGTCGATCAGGCGGGCGAGCTTCTCGATCTCGGCCTCCCCCCGACGCACCGAGCGGAGGTAGCCGAGGCAGTGCCCCCGCACGCCGCCCCACGACCATCAGCTCGTGGAAACAGCCTTCCCGGCAACCGGCTAACGAGCAATTACCCGGCCAACGAATCGAGACGAGCCACTAGCTGACCAGGACGGAGCCGCACCAGCCCCTGTGTCGTTTAGCGGTTGCCGTCAGCATCGGGTCCTGGAGCAGAAGCGATCCGGGCCGGCCAGGCTGGGTTCTCGAGTGCGGAATCTGCGGATTATCTCCAGATAGTCGCGTGAGTCCGCCAAGCGAAGACCCTTGCTGCGGAATGCCGCGAAATCTGCCGCGGAGGGCCAGGAGCGGTACTGTCGCTGCCTGCGGTCCTGCGGCCGGGTCGTCGGCCAGCGACCCGACTCCAGGTCGGGCAGTATCCGCAAGAACAGGTCGATGCCGAGCGGATACAGCTGCAGTCCGTGCCAGAACATGGACCGCTCGGGATCAACTGGCAACCGACGGATGCCAATGATGGGACCGGTGTCTATGCCCGCGTCGATCACGTGCAACGTGCTGCCCAGGCTGGATTCGCCGGCCAGCATGGCGTACATCGGTGAGAACAACCCCGCATACCGTGGCAGGGCGCCCGGATGAATGTTCAGTACCCCGAGCCTGGCCAGTGCGATGGTCGGCGGCTTGAAGATGAGGCCGAATCGCACGGACAGGATCACGTCCGGGGCGAACTCTTTGATGAACGCATACCCATCACCGCGGTTTATCTCCCTGATGGTACGGATCGGGGTACCGTGCTGTCGCGCAAGATGGCTGTAGGTGAGCAGCTCTCCGGGCGGAACCGTCCGGCGGTCCAACTCCGGACGCACCCGCTCGTTGAACAGGTTGCCGAACCACCGCAACCAGGCCCCCGGATCACCCGTGCTCCGCCGTCCGGGCTCGACGGGGACCAGGGCCACTGCGACCGCGTTCCCAGTCAACCCGGGAAGCAGCCGGTTCAGCGCCACGCACGACGTCACATCATCCTGCGAGCAGACCAGAATGCGCATAGAGAGCCCCGTTCTCCAGTCGATGCGGTTGTGCTGAACCCATCAGCACGGTTTCCGGGCGCCCCGGGCCGCCGCCCGAGGGACCCAGAGCAGTCGGATATGCCCTCTACAGCTCCAGGCTGACGTCGTAGGCGCGCAGCCATCGGTCCAAGGCGAGCACCCGCTCAGCGAAAGGCCGCAGTTCAGCGTTGTCGGCGCGGGCGATCGCGCTGTGCACTGCCGCGAGGTCGAGCAGCTCCCGTGTGGGGGCGTCCCGGTCCGCCAGCAACTGTCCAAGCTCTGCCCGTACGGCGTCGTCGTAGGCTGGATCCTGCGTGGTGGGGTACGGGCTCTTCACCCGCTCGGCGACGACGTCGGGCAGGACATCACGCGCAGCGGCACGCAGCAGCGATTTCTCCCGGCCGTCGAACGTCTTCATCGCCCACGGAATATTGAAGACGTACTCGACCAGGCGATGGTCACAAAAGGGGACTCGGACCTCCAGCCCACTGGCCATGCTGGCCCGGTCTTTCCGGTCGAGGAGGAACGGCAGGAAGCGGGTCAGATGAAGATGGCTGACCTCACGCATCCGCTGCTCATGGCCCGTCTCGCCGTCCAGCCATGGCACCTCAGCGAGCGCTTCGCGGTAGCGGGCGCTGCGGTATCCGGCCACGTCCACCTTCGCGGCGTCGAACAATCCCGTGAGCATGGGCCGCTTGACCAGCCACGGAAAGGTCTCGGCGTGTACCGAATCCGGGTCATGGGACCACCAATAGCCCGCGAAGACCTCGTCGGCAGACTCCCCGGACAGCGCCACCGTGGAGTGTTCACGGATCGCGCGGAAGAGCAGGTACAGCGACGTATCCGTATCGGCTTCGTCCAGGCCGAGAGGCAGGTCCCGCGCTGCCATGACTCGGTCCCGGTTGGCTTGGTCGATCAACTGGGCGGTGTCCAGCAGGACATCACGATGGTCCGAGCCGACATGCCCGGCCAGTGCGTGGGCGTATGGAGCGTCCGGCGTGCTGCGCAGCACATTGGGCGTGAAGTTCTCGACATGGCCGCTGAAGTCCAAGGAAAAGGACTGGACCGGCCCTGCACCACTGGCCTGAAGGCGCTGGGCCGCCAAGGCGGTAATGACCGACGAGTCCAGCCCTCCGGACAGCAGCGTGCACAGCGGCACGTCAGAGATGAGCTGCCGGGCCACGATGTCCTCCAGTAGCGCACGAATGCGCCCCACCGTGGTGTCCAGATCGTCGGTGTGCGCATACGAACGAAGACCCCAGTACTGGCGTTCCGCCAGACAACCGCGGCGTACCCGCAGGATGCAGCCGGGGCGCAACTCTCGCATGCCAAGATAGACAGCATGGCCCGGCGTCTTGGCCAATGCGAGCAGCTCGGCCAGACCCTCGGCGTCGACCGCGGCCTTGACCTGGGGATGGGCCAAAATAGCCTTGGGCTCCGAGCCGAAGATGACACCGCCGGGGATGGGGTAGTAGTAGAGCGGCTTGATGCCCATGCGATCCCGCACCAGCAACAGCTCTTCCTTGTGCGGATCCCACAGCGCCAGGGCGTACATACCGTTGAGCCGCTCGGTGAATTCCTCGCCCCACTCCAGATAGGCGTGCAGCGCGACTTCGGTATCGCTGTCGGTCCGTAAGGAGTGGCCGAGACCTTCCAGTTCGACCCGCAGCTCACGATAGTTGTAGATTTCTCCGCTATAAACGGTGACGAGCACGGTGCGGCCGTCCTCCTCAACCGCCATGGGCTGTGCGCCACCCGCCACGTCGATGACGGCCAGGCGACGATGGCCGAGGCCGACGTGGGTCTCCAGCCACAGCCCCCCGGAATCCGGCCCCCTGCAGATCATCGACTCGGTCATCGCGGCAAGTACGCCACGTTCAGCCGTGACGTCCCGGTCGTAGCAGACCCATCCCGCAATTCCGCACAAGACGTTCGCACCCCCTCGCCGCATCATCCAGGTCGCCGCATCATCCAGGCAAAGCTCGACGGCTTCAAGGTGGCAATCCGGCAGGTGAGTTCGAGCCTCAAGCAACAACGGCGAGCGGCTTCGGATTCCGGATCCGCGACGACGAGGAGGTCGCCGTGTTCCTACGTCGGGAGTGCAGTCCGGCACCGTATGCACGGCGGCGAGCAGCGCGGCGCCTCGGCGCGGGGCGTTACGCGACGGCCTCGCCGCGGATGTGGCGCGCCGGCTGCCTTCGCGCTGCCCTTCACGAAGGTGAGGACGTACTGGTGCCGGGGAGCTGGCCGGCGCCTTCTCGGCCAGCTCTATTACTGCCTACAGCACAACAAGCTGTTCGACGAGCAGGCAGCCTTCCCCGCCCCACTCGCCGTCGCAGCTTGACTTCTAGCGACGCGAGGCGTCTGGTGAACCTCGCCAAGCTCCGCTTGAACGCGGAGCACGCCACCGCGCTGCTGCGGCCCTGCTCGTCCTGACGCGCAGCGAAGTCTCCCGGTGACAAACGACATCCCCGCACCGATCAAGCTCGCAGGCCCTCTCGGCGACAGCCGCGTTGACTTCGGGCAGCGCATCCAGCTGGGGACCGGCCGCCGACCACACCGGTTCAGCGCGGTCCCGGCGCGGGTCAAGCACCACCAACTTAACTGGCAGCTCCAGAACAGCGAGCAGCCGCCGGACCACGGCGGCAGAGCTCCCTCCGGCATCGTCGGTGAGATCGGTGGTGAATGCCACCACCTTCCGGCCCTTGGCGATCCGCAGCGTGTGCACGAGGACGGCCGCGCTGGCCAACAAGATCACCCACCCGCGCAACGTCTACCTGTCCGAGCGCGATCTCGTGCCTCCGCTCGACGACTGGCTCACTCGGGCCTTCGCCCCGCACCGGCTGGAGAAGACCATCGCCCTCATGCAGGCCGCCCAGCCCGACATCGCCCCTTTGCCTGCCGCTGAGGACGCCGCCCGGGTGATCGCCGAATGTGACACCAAGCTCGCCCGCTTCCGCGAAGCCCTGGAAGCAGGCACTGACCCGAAACTCGTCGCTCAGTGGACTGCTGAGGTGCAAGCCTGCCGCGCCGAAGCCCTCAGCCAGTCCCGCCAGGCCACCGGCCAGCGCCGTATGACCAAGGACGAGATCCGCGCCATGCTCAAGCCACTGGGCCCCATCCGCGACGTCCTCGCCGACGCCGAACCGCAGGACAAGGCCGAGGTCTACCAGAACCTGGGACTCAAGCTGACCTACGAGCCCGGAAAACAGCTTGTGCGGGCCGAGGCTCGCCTCGACCCGCACAAGTTATCGGTGTCCGAGGGGGGACTTGAACCCCCACGCCCGTTAAAGGGCACTAGCACCTCAAGCTAGCGCGTCTGCCATTCCGCCACCCGGACCGGTGTGTCGTCGCGGCGCTTGGCCGCGGCGACACGGATAACGATACCAAGCTTTGCGGGTGGTTCTCACCCAGGTCAACGGGTGGCAGCACGGGGCGAAACGGGCATCACCGTGCGTAGCGGCAGGGGTCGGGCGGCCCCTGCCGTCGCAGGTCAGGCGGCTGCTTCGGGTTGGAGCCGGTAGTCGGGGAAGTTGCCCGGGAGGCGTTCGCCGGCGGGGCCCTGGGTGACCGCGCGGATCAGAAGGTCGCCGCCTACGAAGGCGCCGCGCCAGGAGGCGCCGAAGCCGCCGAAGAGCTCGTCGCGGTCGCCACGGGAGCGGGGTTTGTTGTGGCCTACTTTGAAGGCGCGGATCTGGGGGGCGAGGCGGGCGTAGGTGGCCTCGTCGTCGGTGGAAAGGGTGGCGACCAGGGCGCCGTTGCTGGCGTTCATGGCGGCCAGCAGCTCCGCTTCCGTATCGACCAGGACGATCGTGTCGACGGGGCCGAAGGGCTCGGCGTGGTGGAGCGGGGAGGACGGGGGCGGGTTGAGGAGGGTGAGGGGTGGGAGGTAGGCGGCGGTGTCCTGGTCGGGGAGGAAGCGGCCGTCGCGCAGGGTGCCCTGGTGGAGGGGTACGGCGCCGCGGTCGATGGCCTCGGTGGTGAGGTCGGCCAGCTCCTTGGCCTTCGCGGCGTTGATCAGCGGGCCGAAGTCCAGCTCGGGAAGGGGGTCGGCGGGATCGGCCACGGCCAGTGGGTGGCCATAGCGCAGGGAGCGGACGGCGGGGAGATAGGCGGCGAGGAAGTCGGCGAAGAGTGAGCGCTGGACGACGAAGCGCGGGTAGGCGGTGCACCGTTGCTTGGCGTAGTCGAAAGTCTTGCGGAGGAGCGGGGTGAGGGTGTCCCAGTCGAAGTGGTTCCAGACGCCCCAGCAGTTCAGGCCCTCTTGTTCCAGAATGTGCCGCTTGCCGAGGTCGGCGACGGCGGTGGCGACGCGGGCGCCGGTGTCCCGGCCGCCGACGAAGGAGACACAGCCGATCTCGGGCGAGCGGACCAGCGCCTCGGAGAGCTCGCCGCCGCTGCCGCTGACCAGGGTGATGGGGAGCCCTTCGCGTACGGCCAGGGCGCAGGCGAGGGTGAGGCAGGCCACGCCGCCGTCGGTGGGGGCCTTGGCGATCACGGCGTTACCCGCGAGCGCCTGGATGAGCATGGCGTGCACAAGCACGCTCATCGGGTAGTTCCAGCTGGCTATGTTCGAGACCGGGCCGGGGAGTGGGGCGCGGCCCTCGGTCATGCGGTCGATGTGCTCTACATACCAGCGCACCCCGTCGATCGCCCGGTCCACATCGGCCTGGGCCAGCCGCCAGGGCTTGCCGATCTCCCAGACGAGGAGCAGGGCGAGCAGTTCGCGGTGTTCGGTGAGGGCGTCGAGTGCGGCGGTGACCCTGGCCTTACGGCTCGGGAGGGGCGTATGCCGCCAGGACCGGTGCTGATCGAGGGCGGCCCGTACGGCCCGCCCGGCGGTGGCGGCGTCCAGCCGTGGCGGTCCCGCGATCGGGGTGCCGTCGACGGGCGTGGTGGCGAGCAGGGGGCTGCCGTCCAGCTGCCAGCGGTCGTCCCAGAGATTGCGGACGCGGTCGTCGCAGAAGGCTTCGGGTGCGAGGGCTACAGCGCGCTGCCAGGCGTCTGACCAGGCAGTGCCGGGCTTGAGGACGAGTTCAGGGGTGAGGGTTGGCCGTGCCATGTGTGTCTCCGCTCTCACGTGATTCAGGGGAATCTCAGTTGAGCCGGTCGAGAGGGCATCGTGCGGTGTCAGCGGGGTCGCTGCCAACCCCTACTTATCAGGCCTCCCTGGCCGTTCCCCTGGTACTCGCGGTACCAGCGGTGCGGGAGAATGAGGTCGGGACCGGCTGACGAGAGAGCGGGGAGCGCTTATGGGACGGGTCACTGAGCGGCGTCCCGTGACCCGGATCCGGGACGGGGCGGTCACCAGGCGCCCGGACACCCTGGTCGCCGAGGAGCCGCTGGAGATCCGGCTGAACGGCAAGCCGCTCGCGATCACGATGCGTACCCCGGGGGATGACTTCGCGCTGGCGGCGGGCTTTCTGGTCAGCGAGGGTGTGCTCGGCGCGGCTGAGGAGCTGGCGAGCATCGTCTACTGCGCCGGGGCCACGGGTGGGGGAGGCGCGAATACGTACAACGTCGTCGATGTGCGGCTCGCCGACGGGGTGCCGGTGCCGGATATCACCTTGGAGCGCAATGTCTATACGACGTCCTCCTGCGGCTTGTGCGGCAAGGCCAGCCTGGACGCCGTACGGACCACCGCCCGGTGGTCGCTCTGCGATGACTCGCCGGTTCCTCCGGTCCGTATCAGCAGTGAGGTGCTCTCGGCGCTGCCCGACCGGCTGCGGGCGGCGCAGCGGGTGTTTGACCGGACGGGGGGCCTGCACGCGGCGGGGCTGTTCACCGCCGGGGGCGAACTGCTGGACAGCCGGGAGGATGTAGGCCGCCACAACGCCGTTGACAAGCTGATCGGCCAGGCGCTGCGGCAGGGGCGGCTGCCGCTGTCGGACACCGTCCTGCTGGTCTCCGGACGGGCCTCCTTCGAGCTGGCGCAGAAGGCGGTGATGGCGGGCATTCCGGTGCTGGCGGCGGTCTCCGCGCCCTCGTCGCTCGCCGTCGACCTCGCCGCCGAGGCCGGGCTGACCCTGGTGGGCTTTCTGCGCGGGGCTTCGATGAATGTGTATACGGGCGAGCATCGCCTCGTCACCGTCACGGCCGGTCCGCGACTCTGACCAGGCCGTTGAAGACGCCGATGTACGCGCTGCCGTCCGGGCCGATGGTGATGGGCGCCCAGTTGTTGTCGTAGAGGGGGCCGGTGCCGGTGAGGCGTTTCCAGCGGGGCTCGCCGGTGCGGAAGTCCACGGCGGTCAGGTACCAGGCGTCGATGCCGAGGGCGTTGGGCTCTTTGGTGTAGAAGTACAACAGCCCATTGCCGGTGGAGAGTTTGGCGACCGTTGAGGGTGAGCGCACCGGGCTCTCCCAGACGGTGTCACAGCCGCTGCCGTCCGCGCGGATGTCGATACGGGCCGCCCCGCCGGTGACCGTCCTGCCGCCGATGAGTGTGGTGACGTTCGCATAGCCGTAGTTGTTCTCGACGATGAGGCTGTTGCCCCAGCCGATCAGGGAGTTGTCGGTGGTGGAGCGTCCGCTGTCGAAGACCGGGACCGCGCAGACCAGCTCACCGTCGCGCCGGTGGACGAGGACGTTCATCCGGTCGTCGGCGTTGTCGGTGATCGCCACATAGCCGTTGTCCTCATCGCCCAGGAGGGTGGGGGTGGTGCCTGAGCCCTGGTTGACCGAGCCTGGTTTGGCGGCGCTGCCGCGGTCGTAGCCGCGGCGCCAGATGATCTGTGGGGTGCCGTCGGTGGCCGCGCGCAGGCTGTAGAGCGCGTGGTCGGAGACGATCGAGAGGGCATCGGGTCCGGCCGTAAAGGAGTTCTGGATCTCCTCGCCGTCGAGGCGGATGGTGCGGACCACGCCGGTGTCCGGGTCGAGGTTGCCGATACGGCCGAGCCGGGTCACCCACCAGATCCGGCCGTCCCAGTCCGGCACGACGGAGGTGACCGGGTCGCACTCGCCGGTTGGGTCGAGGCTGGTCCAGCTGACGCAGCCGGCGGGGGCGTATGCGCCGAGGTCCCAGTCGTCGGTGACGGTGAAGCGCCACTGACCCTGTTCGTCCTGGTGGTGGGCGAGGCGCAGTAAGTGGTTCCGGGAGTCGGCGAGTACGAGGCGGTCCTTGTGGTCGAGATAGGCGTACGCGCCGCCCGAGGTATCCGTGAAGATCTTGGCGAGGTCCAGCCGGGTGATCGCTTCAATGGTGGAGGGGCGCTGGGCGAGTTGGTACTCGGCGAGGGTCCGTAAGGTCTTCGGGTCCAGCAGCTTCACCAGGAAGCCGGTGAAGGTGCCGCAGACGGTGATGATGCGCCCGGCGCGGTCGAAGGTGACGGTGGCGCACTCACCGCCGAGCGTGGCCATGGCCCGGCTGGTGACTTCCGGGTCCGCGCCCAGCGGCCCGGGATAGGGGTGGGTGTCGCTGGCCGCCGCGTCACCGTGCATGCCGTTGCTGCCGTTCGGTGCCAGATACGGGTGCTGGGGCGGCGGCGGCCCCGGCAGCGGGGCGGCCTCGGCGGGCGCTCCGGCGTAGCCGGGGACCAGCCGGTGGCCGGGCGTCTTCGGTACCGGGTCGGCCTGCACCGGGGCGAGAGTGGTCAGGAGGCTCACGGCCAGCAGGCCCAGCACCGATGAGCAGTTGAGCCGTGGATGACGCATCGGGGTCTCCTCTTCCGCTCGGTTGCCGGGCGGAAGGAGACCGTACGAAGGGGCGGCTCAGGAGTCCATGGGCGCCTCGGCCCGCTCCGCGCGGCGGCCCTGGCGGCGGGAGATGACCGCGCCGGCCATCAGCTGTATCTGGTGGAAGAGCATCAGCGGCAGCACGGCCAGCGAGGCCTGGGCGCCGAAGAGCACCGCGGCCATCGGCAGTCCGGCGGCGAGTGATTTCTTGGAGCCCGCGAAGACGATGGCGACCCGGTCCTCGCGGACAAAGCCGAGCTTCCGCGTGCCGTAGGCGGTGAGGGCCAGCATGGCGGCCAGCAGCAGGGCCTCGGTGCCGAACAGGCCGAGCAGCCGCCAGGGTGAGATCTGCTGCCAGATGCCCTCCGTCATGCCCTGGCTGAAGGCGGTGTAGACGACCAGCAGGATGGCTGTCCGGTCGACCGGGGACAGCGCCTTCCGGTGCCGGGTGATGAAGCCGCCGATCCAGCGGCGCAGCAGCTGTCCGGCGAGGAAGGGCGCCAGCAACTGGGTGGCGATGCTCAGCAGGCCCTCGGTGGAGAAGCCGGTGGTGGCGCCGATGAGCAGCCCGGCCAGCAGTGGGGTGAGCACCATGCCCAGCAGGCTGGAGTAGGTGCCCGCACAGATCGCGGCGGGCACATTGCCGCGGGCGATGGAGGTGAAGGCGATGGAGGACTGGATGGTGGAGGGCACGATGCACAGAAAGAGCAGCCCCATCCACAGCTCCTCGGTGAGCACATACGGGACCAGTCCCCGGGCGGCGAGGCCGAGCAGCGGGAAGATCACGAAGGTGCAGACCACGACCGTGAGGTGCAGCCGCCAGTGGCGGATTCCGTCCACGGCCTCGCGGGTGGAGAGCCGTGCGCCGTAGAGGAAGAAGAGCAGCCCGATCGCGATCTTTGAGGCGGTGCCGATGGCCGTCGCGGCGCTGCCGGTGGCGGGCAGCAGCGCGGCGAGTACGACCGTACCGATGAGCAGCGCGATAAAGGGGTCGAGGAACCGGACGATGCGGCGCATGATCCCTACTGAACCATGGCCGGGGTTCCGCACCCCGCCCGGGGAGGTCGCGTGCAGATATGAGTGGTGTGCCGCAACGACTCCCGGCGGGGACTGGCGATGTGCCGGTAATGCCCCGAGTGACCTGCGTTGACGCCCTTCCCGGCCGCCCTCCGGATCCGGTACCGTCGCGACGCTGTGTGTGTGCCATCGCACAGCACACCGAGGAGACCAGCAATTGCGCGAGTTCACCGTCCCAGCCCTGGTGACGGCGCCCCAGGTTGGAGGGCTGGCGGACGCCGTCTTCGACCATGCCGACGCGGATCCGTACCAGGTGTCGCTGGCCCGTAAGGACGCCGACGGACACTGGCGGGACGTCACCGCGGGTGAGTTCCGCGACCAGGTGCTGGCTCTCGCGAAGGGGCTGCTGGCCGAGGGCGTGCGGTTCGGCGACCGGGTGGCGATCATGTCGCGTACCCGTTACGAGTGGACTCTCTTCGACTTCGCGCTCTGGTCCATCGGGGCCCAGCCGGTGCCGGTCTATCCGACCTCCTCGGCCGAGCAGGTGTACTGGATGCTCCATGACGCGGAGGTCTCGGCGGCCATCGTGGAGCATGAGGACCACGCCATGACCGTCGGCTCGGTGATCGGCCGGCTGCCGCTGCTCAGAAAGCTGTGGCAGCTGGACTCGGGCGCCGAGGACGAGCTCCGGGCAGCCGGGGCGCGTATCGACACGGATGTGGTGCAGCGCCACCGGATGGCGCTGACCCCGGAGACCACGGCCACCATCATCTACACCTCCGGCACCATTGGCCGTCCCAAGGGGTGTGTGATCACGCACGCCAATTTTATGTCCGAGTGCGACAACATCGTCGAGAAGTACGAGCCGGTCTTCCACTCCAAGCCCGGGGACCAGGCGTCCACGCTGCTGTTTCTGCCGCTGGCCCATGTCTTCGGGCGCATGGTGGAGGTCGCGGCGGTGCGCGGCCGGGTGAAGCTGGGCCACCAGCCGGATATGACCGCTGCCGCGCTCCTGCCCGACTTCGCCGCCTTCCGGCCGAGCTTCATCCTGGCCGTGCCGTACCTCTTTGAGCGGATCTTCAACGCCGCACGCCGCAAAGCGGAGGCCGAGGGGAAGCTGGGCCCCTTCGACAAGGCCGTGGAGGTGGCGGTGCGCTACGCCGAGGCGGTCGAGCACCAGTCGTTCGGGACAGGCCGGGGACCGGGCGCTGTGCTGCGGATACAGCACCAGATCTTCGACAAGCTCGTCTACGGCAAACTGCGGGACGCGATGGGCGGCCGCTGCCGGCACGCCATGTCGGGCGGCTCAGCGATGGAACGGCGGCTGGGGCTGTTCTTCGACGGCGCGGGCATGCGGATCTTCGAGGGATACGGTCTGACGGAGTCGACCGCGGCAGCGGTCGCCAACCCACCCGAACGGACGCGCTTCGGCACGGTGGGCCGTCCGGTACCGGGGACGACGGTGCATGTCGCGGAGGACGGCGAGATCTGGCTGCACGGGGGCCAGATCTTCCAGGGCTACCACAACCACCCCAAGGCCACCGATGAGGCGCTGCACGACGGCTGGCTGGCCACCGGTGATCTGGGCTCACTGGACGAGGACGGCTATCTGACGATTACCGGGCGGAAGAAAGAGATCCTGGTGACGTCCGGCGGTAAGAGCGTGGCGCCCGCGCAGCTGGAGAACCGGGTGCGGGCGCACCCGCTGGTGGCCCAGTGTGTCGTGGTGGGCAACGACCGCCCGTATGTGGCCGCGCTGGTCACCCTGGACCCGGAGGCAGTGGCGCACTGGCTGTCGATGCGGCACAAGCCGGAGCTGCCCCCTGCGGAGCTGGTGCGTGACGCGGATCTGGAGAAGGAAATCCGGCGGGCGGTGGTCGCCGCGAACACGCAGGTGTCGCAGGCGGAGTCGATCCGGACGTTCCGGATACTGGGCGCTCAGTTCACCGAGGAGTACGGGCTGTTGACGCCTTCGCTGAAGTTGAAGCGGAAGGCGATTGAAAAGGCTTACGCGGTGGAGATCGAGGCGCTGTACCGCACTTAGGTCCCGGGGCCGGGGTGGGGGTTCCCCTATCCCGCCCCCTTCCCAGCTGTACCGATATGCGGCTCCGCCGCGTGGCGGGGCTTCGCCCCGGGCCCCCGGGGTTTGACGGGTGCGGGCTGCCCGGCGCTGGACGCATCTGCGGGTGCGGGGGCGGGGTGTCCCGCCCCCGCACCCGTGGGCTTCGGTCTCAGTGGCCGTGGGGTTCGTCGTCGTGCCCGTGGTCTGCGGGCTCCTTCGACGGCTCTGGCGTGCTGGACTCATGCGCGGAGGGGGCGGGCGAGGCTTCCTCCGTCGCATCCCCATCGGCGTCCGTGCCGGGGCGGGTCTCCTGCGGCTCGGTGCCCTGGTTGTGGCCGGCGTCGTCACCGTCGCGGTGGCCGTCGTGGTGGCCGTCGTCACCGTGCGGAGCCGACTCCTCCGCCGTGCCGTGGCTGTGGCTGTGGCTCACAGCGCCCTCGACCGCAGGCACCGTCATGCCCACCACCACCGCACTCGCCGCACCGACCAGCACCACCGCCCGCAGCGAGGAGGCAAAACCACGGGAGGCGCGCCGCCGCATCTGCCACAGCGCCACCAGGCAGATCACCACCTCGAAGGCCACGGCGGTGGCACCCACCCGGGTGACCTCCTCGGGCACCCCCGCGCTGGGGCCCACCGGTACCCCCGCCGTCCGGCTGACCGCCCACATCGCGATGACGCCCGCGTTGGCGAGTAGACCGAGCAGCATGACGACCCGGCCGGAGGCCCGCAGGGCCGCCACCGCCCAGCCGGTCTGGAAGGCGCCGACGGCGTAGAAGAACACCCCGGCGACCCACCACTCGGCGTGGTGGTCCGCGGCCGACGCGATATGGATCGCGGCCGCCCCCAGCGAGGCGAACGCCGCGACGATACGGCCGGCGCCCACATCCGCCAGGACGCGCCCTTCGTTCCTGTTCGTGATCTCCATATGCAACTGTCCAATCCGTTCTGTCCGAAGGAAATCGAGAAGCCTTCCTTGTGCGTGCTGCTGGCGCTGGCAGCGGCACGCGGCGTGGCTTCTAGATCCGCAGCACGGACAGAGCGGCCAGGGACGGTTTCGGAGGAGACCGGGACGGCACCGTGGCGCCGCGCCACAGGAGAGCAGGGTGCAGGTCGTCCAGCAGGGTTGTGGAGCGGCCTGCGGCCAGAATCCAGGGATGGGGTCCGCCGCTGGTGACTATCTCGCAGGCGGTTTCATCATGACCGCTGTCGTCATGCGATTCGACGCCGCACGCCTGCGGCGTCGAGAACGACGCGGCCACAACCGCCAGTGCGTCGTCGGGATGACCTGGCAGATGCGTGGCCGGCCCGGCGAACCCGTGGCCCACAGCGAGCACGGGGATGGCGACAAGCGCCAGCCAGCGCATCACCGGTCCGGCGCGCATCCTATGGTCTCCCTTCGAGGCCCTGTCGTTTGTGGCCGCCTACCCAGTGCACCCAGGCACATGTCCCAGCCCCGCGCACGGCAGGCACCGGGAGCGGGCCGGAAGCCCCTTGGCGCCGTGCGCTCCGTGACCGCAGCTCACCACCGCGCTGCGGTCACGGCCGGACCGGGGCGGGTCGCCCCGCATCGTGCGGCCGCGCCGCCCGCCTACGCGGACTTGTTGACCATGGTCTTGCCGCAGCAGCATGTCGGGCTCTGCTGCCCGCTGCGGGGCAGCGGTAGACCTCACCCTCGCGGAACGGCATGGTCCTCGTCTCTCTCGTCACGTCCGCCGCCGCATCCGCACCGGCGGCGGCCCGCTGCCCCTACCCCGTGACGCCGATCATGGACTCCCAGTCCGTCAAAGCGGCCGAGACGGTCGGGAAGGCGTCCCGCGGCTACGACGCGGTGGTGAGACCGGCGGCGTGGGTGAGGAGGCGCGCGGTGTGTGTTCCGCCGAGGAGGGCGTGGTCGGTGGTGGTGGGGCGGCAGCGGTCGAGGTCCGGTACGTACTCGGTCATGACGACGCCTGCGTGGTCGGTGTCGGGCTCTTCGAGGTGTACGGGCCAGCCGCGGCCGTGCAGCGCGTCGGCGAACTCCTGGGAGTGCTGGCTGTCGATGACGACGTCCGCCGTGCCGTGGACGAGCCAGACCGGCAGCGGAGGGGCGGATGTTCGGGCCAGATCGCTCAGCGGGCTGTTGCCTGTGGTGCGGGATGGCCAGTCGTAGCGGGCGGCGATGCTGAGGGCCGCCATGGGGCGCCAGCCACCGAAGAGATCGGGACGCAGCGCGATACCCACGGCTGCCGGGCCGCCCGCCGACCATCCGGCGAGTACCAGGCGGTCGGCGCCGCCGCCGGGAGAGGCCGCGTACTCCCGGGCGAACTCCAGGGAATCCAGCAGGTGTGCACGCCCACCATCGGGTGCGTCGGAGCGCCAGTCGGGCACGAGGACGGCCGCGCCTAACCGCGCTGCCGTCTCCGCCAGTGGCTGGAGCACATCCCGCTCGTCCGGCCCTCGCCCATGCCAGAGCAGCACGGTAGGCAGCGAGCCCGGATCTGCGGCCCCAGGGCGGTAGATGTCGATCGGCTTGCCGTTAAGCCCATGTGCGAGGGCGTGGGTCACACCGAACGCTGTGGTCACGCTGGGTCGCTCCTGGCGCTTTGGGGGAAGTTCCCGCCCTTGATGGCTGTGACGAACGATGCCCAGCCGTCCGCAGGGAAGACCAGCGCTGGGCCGCCCGGATTTTTGGAGTCGCACACGGGGGCGATGGCGGGGTAAGCATCGGTGATCTCAAGGCAGCTGCCATTGCTGCCCCCGCTGTAGCTTGACTTGCGCCATGCGCTCAGCGTCGACGCGTCGGCTATGTGCTTACCGCAATGCATGCTCGTATTCCTCTGCAACAGCCCTGATCAGGGGGTGGGTCGCAACGGACGCTGTGGTCAGGCCGGGTTGCTCCTGGCGCTTTTGGGCAAGTTCCCGCCCTTGATGGCAGCGACGAACGATGCCCAGCCGTCCGCACGGAAGACAACCGCCGGGCCACGCGGGTTCTTGGAGTCCCGCACGGGGACGCCAGCGGTGTAGCAGTCGCTAACCTCGAGGCAGTCGCCATTTCCGCCCCCGCTGTAGCTTGACTTGCGCCAACCGGTGAGGGCAGACGCGTCTGGGATGACATGCTCAGTGCTCATGGGAGTGTTCCTCTGCAACAGCTCTTGTAAGGGCTAGTGAATCTTGCAATGGCAGTGCCTCGCTCAGGGCAAGATCGTAGATTGAGCGGCCCTCGGTGACCAGGGCCGGATCGTCCATGAGACGGCCGGTAAGCACTCCCTCGGTGTATGCGGCGGGTGCTGTGTCCGTGAAGCTCATGAGAGAGACCATGCCTTCCATGAGGGCGTGTGCCCCGACAGTGAATGGGAGTACGTGCAGCCTCAGACGCCCAGCCTCGGCCATGTCGGCAATTTTGGTGAGCTGTTCGGCCATGACATGCCGACCCCCGACTGTCCGTCGGAGCACAGCCTCATCCAGCAGCGTCCACACCACCGGGTGAGCCGGGTTGTCGAGGATGCGTGCTCGCTCTGTTCGGTTGACCACGCGCCGGTCAACATCCTCAGCCGTGTAGTTGGGGTGGTAGGCACGGAAGACAGCACGGGCATATGCCTGTGTCTGCAGCACTCCAGGTACCAGTAGCGCCGCGAATTGCCGGATCTCCGCTGCTTGCTGTTCCAACTCGGCGGCCTCGGCGAAGTGATCGGCGTAGCGGTGCTCCAGATCCTTCAGCCAGCGAGCGAACCAGCCGTCGGTGCCCAGAGCCTGATCGATACGGGTCGCGTCGTCCGGATTGGGCAGACGGCGTCCAGCCTCAATATGGCTGATCAGAGTGGGGGAGCAGACAACCTCTTCACTCAGTGCCTCTTGGGTCAAGTTGGCAGCCAGGCGCCTGCGGCGTAGCTCGTCGCCGTACTTCTGGCGGGCCGTACTGGGCTGCTTCTTCGTCATCCATTAACTCCCCTACTTGAAAGCCTCGTTGTCAGCTTTCTCCCCCTAGCAGCGTAGCGGCCAGGACATCACGCTGTAAGCAGTTCGATACGCAGCGAAAGGGCCGAAGTGGCGGCCTCTGAACGGAGCAGAGCGACATGCGAATTTCCCACGCCCTCATTGCTATGGCCAGAACGGCGATCGCAGCCCTCTACGGACTGGAAAAGCAGCATCCGGCAACCGTCCAGAGCCCGCCTCAGCCACCACCAGCGCCGTGCCCGGAGCCTCCTGCGGCGCTGCCCCGGCATCGGAGTCCTTACGGCCTCCCGGAGCCTCCCTGTTATGTGGACGGTCAGCCGCTGGTGCGGCCGTACTTGGTGGAGTATGAGCGGCGGCAGCGCCGCCGTCTGGTCATGGCGGCGCACCACGGCATTGTCGTTGACTGCGTTGTCGTTGGGGGTGGCCGGTGAGTGGGTTGTGTGGTGCGCGGCGTCCTGCGTGGGTTGGCCTGCCGCCCCTGTGCGCCGCCCGGTTCTCCTGTGTCCGTCAGCAGGGGCATGACGGGTTGCACCGTGATGTCCATGGTGAGAGCTGGATCGACCCGGACTCCGAGCTGGCCGAATGTCTGGGTGTGGCTGTTGCTGCCGAGTATCTGCGGGCCATTCTCGGGTGGAGTGATGACCGGTGACGATGACGATCAAGGTTTACCGGGTACGTCCGGACGGTCGCCGGATCACGGTCGTGCCACGGCGGACCGTCGGCGAGAGCGACCCCACCCGGTTGCCCGGATCCCTGAGCTTCCCGCCGTGCAGCTGCCCGCGGTGCACACCCCGGCAGCCTGAAGGGGCGAAGTAAGGCCCGTCAGGGCAGTTCGGCCAGCGTTTCTGCGAGGGCGCGGAAGATGAGGGCGGTGGAGGTGGCGCCCGGGTCCTGGTGGCCGACGCTGCGGGCGCCGAGGTAGGAGGCGCGGCCCTTGCGGGCCTGCATCGGGGTGGTGGCGCGCATGCCCTCCTCGGCGGCGTCCGCGGCGGCGCGGGCCGCGGTGGTGAGGTCACCGCCGGAGTCGGCCGCCTTCTGGAAGGCGTCCAGCGCGGGGGCGTAGGCGTCGACCATGGTCTTGTCCCCGGGCGTGGCCGCGCCGAGCTTCTGGAGGCTCTGCAGCCCGGCGGCGAGGGCGGCGGCGAACTGCCCGGTGTCGGCGCTGGGCACGTCCAGCGCCTTGCCCATGGCGCGGAAGGCGCTGCCGTACAGCGGGCCGGAGGCGCCGCCGACGCTGGAGATCAGGGTGGTGCCGGCCTTGACGAACACGGCGCCGACGGTGGCCGGTTCAAGGTTGGCGAGGGCGGCCTTGACCGCGGTGAAGCCGCGTTCCATGTTGATGCCGTGGTCGGCGTCGCCAATGGCCGAGTCGAGCTGGGTGAGTTGGTCCTTGTGCTCGGCCATGGCGGCGGCGATGGCCTGCACCCAGGTGCGGGCGAGGGCGATGTCGGCGAGGTCCATGGGGGCCACGGGGTCTCCGATCTGGCGGGCGGACGGCTGTGGGTGTGGGGCGGAGCGTGGGGCGGTACGGCGGTCAGGCGCCCCAGCGCAGGGCGGGGGTGTTCACCGGTGCGTCCCACAGGGACAGCATGTCGGCATCGGCCTTGCAGACGGTGATCGAAACACCCGCCATGTCCAGGCTGGTGACATAGTTTCCGACCAGATTGCGGGCGATGACGATGCCCCGGTCCGCGAACGCGGCGGCGACCTCGTTGAACGCCACATACAGCTCCAGCAGCGGGGTGCCGCCCAGACCGTTGACCATGACGATGGTCTGGTCGCCGGTGGCGAGCGACAGCTCACCGAGGATTGGCTCCAGCATGGCGGACACGATCTCCTTGGCCGGCCGGAGCGGTTCCCGGCGGCGGCCGGGCTCACCATGGATGCCGACGCCGACCTCGATCTCGTCCTCGGGCAGCTCAAAGCCGGGTTTGCCCGCCGCGGGGGTGGTGCAGGCGGTCAGGGCGACGGCGAAGGAGCGGGAAGCGGCGTTGACGCGGCGTCCCAGCTCGGCCACCGCGGCCAGGTCGGCCCCCTGTTCCGCGAGGGCACCGGCGATCTTCTCGACGAGGACGGTGGCCCCGGTGCCCCGCCGCCCGGCGGTGAAGGTGGAGTCCTCGACGGCGACATCGTCGTCGATCAGGACGGTCTCCACGGTGCTGCCTTGCTCGGTGGCCAGTTCCGCGGCCATCTCGAAGTTGAGCACATCGCCGGTGTAGTTCTTCACGATGAACAGCAGGCCCGCGCCGCCGTCGACGGCCTGGGCGGCGGCCAGCATCTGCCCGGGGACGGGGGAGGTGAAGACCTCCCCGGGACAGGCGGCGTCCAGCATGCCCGGCCCCACGAAGCCGCCGTGCAGGGGCTCATGGCCGGAGCCGCCGCCGGAGACCAGCGCGACCTTGCCGGGGCGGGTGCCCTCGGCGCGGGTGATGACCTTGTGCTCCCGGTCGACACGCAGTGTGGGGTGGGCGGCCGCGATCCCGGCGAGGGCGTCGTCGAGGACGGCCTCGGGCGCGTTGATGAGCTTCTTCACGACGGACTCCTCTGGCGGCGGCTGCGACTGCGGCTGGGACGTGGGTGTTCATGATTGCTGAACGTTGTTCGGAAGTTAGGCCTGTGTTTCTGGCCTGTCAAGAGCTTCGGCGGTCGCCATTGGCCATGGGTGCGTACGGAGCGTACGGGTCAGACAGCCCCGTACCGGGCGGCTCCCCGGGGGGCGCCCAGGTCCCGGGAGAGGCTGCGGGCGGTCTCCCGGACGGCGACCCCCAGCTCCTGGCGGGCCGACTCGGCCAGCACCCGCTCGACGGGGCCGACGATGCCGATGGCGCCCACCACCTCGCCGGAGCGGCCGATGGCGGGGGCGGCGATGCCCGCGTCGCCGATGGCGGACTCGCCGTCCTCCACCGCGTAACCCCGGCGGCGGACCTCTGCCAGCTGGTCCGCCAGCTCGGCCGGGTCGGTGATGCTGGCGCCGGTGAGCTGGGCCAGCTCGGCGCCGAGGAGCCGTTCCCGCTCGGCCGGCGGTGCGAAGGCCACCATCGCCTTGCCCAGTGCGCAGGTGCTCCACGGGATGCTGGCCCCGACCTCCAGGATCTGCACGGCGCCGGCGGGCCGGAAGGCATGGTGCACGACCAGGATGTGATCGCCGGTGAGCACGGCCACCCACACCGCCTCACCGGCCCGGGTGGCGAGCTGGTCGGCCCAGGTCAGTGAGCGGGTCCGCAGCTCCTGGGTGTCCAGATAGGCGTTGCCCAGGTGCACCAGGCCGGGGCCGAGCTGGTAGCGGGAGCTCTCCCGGTCCTGGACCACCAGGCCCTCGGCCTCCAGCGTGCGCAGCAGGGCGTGGACGGTGGGCTTGGCCACGCCCAGCCGGTCGGCCAGCTCGGTCACGCCCAGCCGGGGCCCCGCTGCCGCGAGCTCCCGCAGGATCTGGACCGCCCGCTGCACGGCCTGCACCATAAAGAAACTCCTTATTCCCAGGGATTCAGTATTGCTGAACAGCGTTCCGGGATTTACCGTAAGCGTTCATGAGCGCACCTGTCGGCATCGTACTCGTGTCCCACAGCGCCGATCTCGCCTCCGGGCTTCACCAGCTGGTGCGGCAGATCGGCTCCGACGAGGTCCCCATCGGCACCGCCGGAGGGACCGACGACGGCCGGATCGGCACCAGCTACGACGTCATCCACGAGGCCATCCGGCATGCCGACCGGGGAGGCGGCGTCGTCGTCCTCCCCGACCTCGGCAGCTCCGTCCTCACTGCCCGCACCGTTCTCGAGGACCATCCCCGTTCCGACGTACTGATCGTTGACGCTCCCTTTGTCGAGGGAGCCGTCGCAGCCGTGGTCACCGCCGCATCGGGCGGAGACCTGGAAGCCGTCGCCAAGGCCGCCCAGGAGGCCCGTCATGTCAGCAAGCTCTGAGCCCACCGCCGCCGTGCGGCACGAGACCACCGTCGTTCTCCCCGCCCATCTGCACGCCCGCCCGGCGGGCAAGCTCGCCCAGGCCGCAGCCCAGTTCACCAGCACGGTGCAGCTCGAGTACGACGGCCGGACGGTCAACCCGACCGGTGTCCTCGGTGTGATGGCGCTGGGCGCCATGGCCGGGAACACGGTCACGGTGCGCGCGGAGGGCCCCGACGCGGAGCAGGCCGTCACGGCCCTGGCCGGCATCCTCGCCGCCGCCGAATAGCCGGAGGCCAGAATGCGCCTGCCGGTGCCGGACGGAACCCGTCCAGCACCGGCAGGCGCAGTGTGGTCAGCTTGTGAAGGCGTCGGGGTTGGCGCAGTGGGCGAGCGGCTCACCGCGCAGATAGCGGCCGACCTCGGCCGCGACGATGTTCGCGGCCTTGTGCGCGACCTGCTGGCTGCCGCCCGCGATATGCGGGGTGAGGACGACGCCGGGGGTGGTCAGCAGCCGGGACCCGGCCGGGACGGGCTCCTCGGGGAAGACGTCGAAGCCCGCGCCCCGGAGCTGTCCGGAGTCCAGCGCGTCACACACCGCCTCGTAGTCGAGCAGTGCGCCACGGGCGCAGTTCACGAGGACCGAGCCGCGCGGCATGGCCGCGATCTGGGCGCGGCCGATCATGCCTGTGGTCTCCTCGGTGACCCGGGCGTGCAGGGAGACGATGCGCGAGCGGACCAACAGTTCATCCAGGCTGACCTGTTCCGCGATGCCCGCCAACGCCTCGGGGGCGGCGTACGGGTCGTGGACGAGGACCTCGGCGCCCATGGCGGCCAGCACCTTGGCCACCCGGCTGCCGATGGCACCGTAGCCGACCAGGCCGACAGGGGTGCCCTCGATCTCGATGCCGCAGCTGTCGTAGTCGTAGTAGTCGCCACGCCAGATACCCCGGCGCAGCTCGGCGTGAGTGTCGCCGACGCCGCGGGCGGCGGCGAGCAGCAGCGTGAGGGTGTGCTCGGCGGTGGCGGTGGCATTGCGGCCGGGGGCGTAGCAGACGGCGACCCCGTGTTGGGTGGCGGCATCGAGGTTGGCGTTGACCGGGCC
Source organism: Streptomyces gobiensis (assembly GCF_021216675.1). Lineage (NCBI taxonomy): Bacteria > Bacillati > Actinomycetota > Actinomycetes > Kitasatosporales > Streptomycetaceae > Streptomyces > Streptomyces gobiensis. The sequence continues at coordinate 5,088,091 of NZ_CP086120.1, forward strand.
GCCGCGGCTGACGCAGAACAGCTCCAGATCGGGGCAGTTGGCCAGGATGCGCTCGGTGAGCGGGGCGAGCTGGGTGACGCAGATCTGCACTCCCCGCAGGGCCTCGATCATCTGGTCCTCGGTGCCGGAGGCCTCCGTCACCTCGGCGACCGTGCCGAACGGGGTGTGTGGCCATGGGAGTTGGAGCTCCCGTACGGCTACGGGGCTGTCGGCTGCCGCTGTCACGGCATCCGTGAGCAGTCGGGGGAGGACAAAGTGGTCGCCGGCGGCCAGCACGGTGGTGCTCATGGAATCTTCTCTCGTCTCTGCGTTTCTGCGTCAGCGGAGTGCGGGGGCAGGGGTGAGGGCAGGCGCGTTGAGGCGGAGCAGCGCTGCCCGTCCGTCCTTCATCCGCAGCTCGGTCAGCGCGCCGTTGTGCAGCTCGGGGAAGACCCGCCGGTAGTTGGTGAGCGGAATGTCCAGCAGCTGGCAGAGCAGCAGACGCAGGAGCGTGGAGTGCGCCACGACCAGGACCCTGCCCACCGGATGCTCCTGGGCGATGTCGGCCAGGCAGGCCGCGGCGCGCTCGGCGGCGCGGCGGGGGTCTTCGCCGCCAGGGAGGTGATGGTTGACGGGGTCGGAGAGAAAGGCGTCGAGCTGCTTGGGAAACCGCTGGCGCATCTCGGCTCTGGTCAGCCCTTCCCCCCTTCCGAAGTCGACTTCGTGGAGGCGTTCATCGATACGCGGGGTCAGGTCGCAGGCCGCCGCGGCGGGGGCGGCGGTGAGGCGGGCCCGGGAGAGTGGGGAGCTCCAGACAGCGCTGAGGTCGGCGGTGGCGGCCCAGTCGGCGAGCGCGGCGGCCTGCTGCCGCCCGCGCTCGGTCAGGGCCACATCGGTCAGTCCGGCGTAGCGGTTCTCGGCGTGCCAGGCGGTCTCGCCATGGCGTACGAGGATGAACTCGGTCACTCTTGGGCCTTTCCGTGGACGTGGTCGGCGACCATCGGGTCGAGCCAGCCGCGCTGGGTCAGCGCGTTGACGAAACTGAGGTAGCGGGGTTGGCAGGCGGCGGTGCGCTCCGGGTCAGGCAGGAGCTCCTGACGGATACGGACCATCGAATCCGCCGCGTCCGGCAGGGAGGCGCCGGAGGATGTGGCGGCGAGGACGGCCATACCGATCGCGCTCTCGGCCTGTTCGGGCAGCGAGACCCGGCGGCCCAGCACATCCGCACGCAGCTGCGACCAGTAGTGGTTGCGGGTTCCGCCGCCGGTGAGGGTGAGCGGCCCGTCGGTCGGGGCACCGAGGTGATCCAGGTAGTCGAAGCACAGCCGCTCCAGGTAGGCCACGCCGAGCAGGCAGGCGTGGAATCGTTCGGGTTCGCCGGCCGGGTCGCCCAGGACGAAGGGCGTGGCGTCGGGAGCGCGGAAGGGGAAGCGCTCACCGCGCGAGACCAGGGGGTAGATGACCGCGTCGCCGGGCGCGGCGGCGGCCCGTGCGGTGAGCAGCTCCAGGTCGGCACCCGGGAACTGCTGGGCGATGATGCCTGCTCCGCTGCTGGAGGCGCCGCCGGGCAGCCAGCTGTCGCCCGGTCCCCGGTGGCAGTACACAACGCCGCCGGGGTCACGGACCAGGTGCGGGCTCACGCCCTTGAGCACCAAGGTGGTGCCCAGTACGGAATTCCACGCGCCGGGCGTGAGTGCGCCGGCGCTGAGCTGCGCCGCGCAGCCGTCGGTCATTCCCGCGACGATGGCGGTCCCTTCGGGGATGCCGGTGGCCCGCGCGGCGGCGGCGCATACGGTGCCCAGGACGCTCCCGGAGCGCACCACACGCGGCAGCAGGCTGTGCGGCACGCCGAGTTCGGACAGCTCCTTGTCCGGCCAGCGTTCCTCGGCCAGGTGGTAGCCGCTCTTCAGCGCGTGGCTGGCGTCGCTGGCCACCTGGTGCCCGGCCAGCCGCCAGGTGATCAGGTCGGCTTGATGGAGCAGCCGGGTTCCGGCCGCGGTCGCCGGGGCGGCGTGCTCCAGCAGCCAGCGGAGCTTGGGAAGGGCCCAGGAGGGCTGCATGCTGCGGTAGCCGAGCTCCTGCCAGACGGCTGAGCCGGTCTCGTTCACCTCGGCGGCCTGCTGGACGGCGCGCCCGTCGTCGTACATCAGGCCGGGGGTGAGCGGGGTTCCGGCGGCGTCGGCCAGCAGGATGGTGCCGGAGGTGGCGTCGACGGCCAGACCGCGGACCCGCCGTGGGTCGAGGTGCGTGAGGACCTCGCGGCAGGCGCCGGTCAGCGCGGACCACCACTGCTCCGGATCCTGTTCGTGCCGGGGGCCGTCGCGGTGGCTGTCGAGCGGCCGGGCGGCCGTGGCCAGCACCTGTCCGGTGCCGCTGACGGCGACACAGCGGGCGCTCTGGGTTCCCAGGTCGAGCCCGAGCCATGCGTCGTCCGGTGACAAGGGGTCAGGCATGGGGCGCTCCCTGGCTGGTGGAGATCCCGGATCCGGTGGCGGACGGCTGCCAGCCGGCGTCCCGGGCCAGTGCGCGCCAGGCAAGGAAGTCCTCGTAGAGCGCGGCGTACAGCGTGCCGCGTGCCGGGTCGGGGTCCCAGGCCGAACCCATGCGTACGTAGGTCGCTGCGGCGCTGTGCATGCTCGACTCGGCGCCGGTGAGCACAAGACCCGTGACGAAGGCTCCCTTGGCGCCGATTTCCGTGTCGGTGGAGCGTGCTGTGGGGACACCGGTGGTGTCCGCGATGAGCTGGCACCAGGCGTCGCTGTTGGCACCGCCGCCGCAGAGTCTGAGCTCGTTCACCTCGCTCCGGGAGGCCGCCAGGGAGTCCCGTACGGTCAGGGAGAGGCCCTCGAATACGGCCCGGGCGACATCGGCCCGGCCGTGTTCCAGGGTCAGTCCCCAGAACGTGCCCCGGGCCCGGGGGTCGAGGAAGGGCGCGCGCTCGCCGGCCGGCGAGAGGTAGGGCAGAAACGCCATGCCCCGGGCGCCGGGCTCCGCCGTGAAGGCGAGTTCGGCCAGCTCCGGCGGTCCGTCGAGACCGAGGGTGGCGGCGGCCCAGCTGAGGACTTCTGTGCCGGCCAGGGTCGGGAAGGCGCGCAGCACACGCTCGCGCCCCCGGTAGGCAATGTTGATTCCGCACGGTTCGCCTGCCGTGTCGACGGTCTTACGGACGATCTCGGTGCACAGCGTGGTGCCCAGGATGCTGCACGCCTGGCCGGGGTTGACCACTCCGACACCGCGCGCGGTTGAGGCGATGTCATAGGGCGCCATGACCACGGGCAGACCCGCCGGCAGCCCGAGCTGGCTGGCCGCTTCCTGGGTGATCTCAGCGATCCGTTCCTGTTCGCCCAGCACTCTGGGCAGCAGTCGGCGCGCCCACTCCAGGCCGAACAGCTCCAGGATCTTCGGGTCGTAGTCGCCCGTGGAGTGGTCGAGGAAAGGAGCGGAGGCATCGGAGGCGTCGACCGCCACCTCACCCGTGAGACGCAGAAAGAGCCAGCCGGCGGCGGTCAGTGCGGAGGCGGAACGCTCCAGCCGCCCCGGGTCGTGCGCGGCCAGCCAGCTGAGGATGGCGTTGGGCATCCCGCTGCAGGTGAGCGAGCCGTTGCGGCGGAAGGCATCCTCCAGCACGCCGTCACTCGCCCAGCGCTCCAGGATCGTGCCCGCGCGCCCGTCGGACCAGAGCAGCGCCGGGCCGGTGGGGCGGCCCCGCTCGTCGACCAGCCAGCAGCCGTCTCCCTGGGCGGTGAAGGAGACCAGCCACACGGGGTCGCGCAGCTCGGAGAGCACATTGCGGACGGTGAAGACCACCGCGTTCCAGACGGTGTCCATGTCCTGCTCGGCCCAGCCAGGGTGCGGACGGTCCACCGCGGTGCCCAGACGGGAGACCGCGATCTCATTGCCCTGATCGTCGAACACCACCGATTTGATCATCGAGGTGCCGACATCAATGGTCAGAACCGACATGATTACCGTCCTTCGCAGTGACAGGATCAATTGCGCCCATACCGGGCCGCAAGCATTCGCCCGCCAGGGCGCCGCCGGACCCCTCTGGCCTGGTGGGATGCAACTCCCACCGCATCGGGGGCGTCAATGAATCCCCGGAACTTCTCACCACCTGTGTGATCTCTCGCGTGAACTTACCCAGGGGTGCTTCTGCCGCCGTGCTGGGTATCGGAGCCGCGGAAGCCGCCAGGGAAGCACCCCGGTAGGCGTGAAACCCACGTGATGTTCACATGGGTTTCCGCAGAGTCAGGCCCGGCAGAGTCAGGCCCGCCCGACCACCTTGAGCGTAACGCCGAGATCGCGGATACGGCGCTGCTCCTCCGCTGGCAGGCCGCTGTCGGTGAGGACAATGTCGAAGGCGGTGAGCGGGGCCAGGGTGTGCAGTCCCTCGCGGGTGAACTTGGTGTGGTCGGCGAGCAGAACACGCCGGGCGGCGGAGTCGATCAGGGCACGCTTGACGTGCACGGTCTCCTGGGACTGGTGATAGCAGCGGCCCCGGGTGATGGCCGTGGTGGACATGAACAGGGTGTCGGCGCGGAACGAGGCCACGGCCTCCGCCGTGTGGAGCCCGAGGAAGGCGTCGTAGGCGGGAAAGTACGTGCCGCCGAGCGCCACCAGGCTGATACCGGACTCGCCAGCCAGCAGTTTGATCACCGGAAAGAAGTTGGTGATCACGGTGAGCGGGGTGCGTTCGGTGAGCCGCTCCGCCAGATACAGACAGGTGGTGCTGTCGTCCAGCATGATCGCCTGACCGGGTGCGATCAGGCTGAGGGCAGCGTCGGCGAGCCGCTTCTTGGTGTCGGCCATGGCGGCCATCCGCTCGCTGACATTGCCGTGGAAGACGGTTGAGGAGAGTGCGGTCGCGCCGCCGCGGACCTTGCGCAGCCAGCCCTGGGACTGCAGCGCGTCCAGGTCGCGGTGGATGGTCATCAGGCTGACACCGAACTGCCCGGCGAGATCGGCGGCGCGCACGAATCCCTCGCCCGAGACGCGGTCGCGGATGTACTGCCGCCGGTCGCGCTGCTCGTCGGAGCGGGGCACGCGCCCAGCGCCGCCTGGGGTTGATGTGTCCATTGGCCGTCACCTCATCGAAGAGCCAATGTGATGTTAACGCACACCTCACGTACTGTTCCCGAGGTGTTTCACGAGCCTGAGGGGCTTCCTCCCAGCAGTCGGAAGAGCTTCTTAACGTGATCTTGTCGGCAGTTGGCGTTGCGTTCCCGGGATTCATTGTCACCGGTAGCGGAACGGGTCTTTCCTCTTCGCAATCGTCCACCGCCGGCCTGTCAGGCCTCGGCAAGCGGGACGTGGATACCTACTGGAGGGAAGGTGTGTCCCCCATGACCAGTTCACCCGGGCTGCCCATGGAAGCCCCAACGCAGAAACCTCGCGGACGGCTGGAGCGGCTGGGCATACCCCGGCCGCTGGCCTGGGGGTTTCTCGGTGTACTGATCTTTATGATCGGTGACGGGGTGGAGTCCGGTTACCTGTCGCCGTACCTGATGGAACGTGGCGTCTCCAAGGACTGGGTGGCGCTGATCTTCACCGCCTATGGGATCACCGCCAGCATCGCGGCATGGCTGTCGGGCGCGCTGTCGGAACTGTGGGGGCCGCGCCGGGTGATGTGGGCGGGCCTGGGGATCTGGGCGCTGTTCCACGTTGTCTTCCTGGTGGTGGCGGTGCCGAGCGGCAGCCCGGTGATCCTCATGCTCAGCTACGCCTTGCGGGGATTCGGCTATCCACTGTTCGCCTTCGGCTTCCTGGTGTGGGTCGCCTCCGCCACGCCGCAGTCCCGGCTGGGCAGTGCCGCCGGCTGGTTCTGGTTCGCCTTCACCGGGGGGCTGCCGACGCTCGGCTCCCTGGTGGCCAGCGGGCTGATCCCGCAGATCGGGGCGTACTGGACGCTGTGGTTCGCCCTGGGCCTGGTGACGGCCGGTGGTTTCATCGCACTGCTGGGCGTGCGCGAGCGCACCGGCTTCCACCGTCTGGCGCCCCCCGGCGAGCGCCCGCTGGTGACGCTGCTGGGAAGTGTCACGATTCTGTGGCGCAGACCACGGGTGGGCCTGGGCGCCCTGGTCCGGGTCATCAACACAGCGCCGCAGTTCGGCTACCTGGTATTTCTGCCGATCTTCTTCACCGAGACGATCGGCTTCAGCCTCGAACAGTGGCTGCGGCTGCTGACGGTGATGTTCGCGGTCAATATCGTGTTCAACCTGATCTTCGGCATCCTCGGGGACAAGCTGGGCTGGCGGCGCACCATCGCCTGGTTCGGCGGCCTGGGCTGCGCGGTGACCACCCTGCTCCTGTACTACGTACCCACCGCGAGCCAGAACTACGGTCTCGCGCTGCTGGTCGCGGGACTCTACGGAGCCACGCTGGCCGGTTATGTGCCGCTGTCCGCGCTGATGCCGTCGCTGGTTCCCCGGCACAAGGGCCAGGCCATGTCCGCGCTGAACCTCGGGGCCGGGGCGAGCGTGTTCACCGGCCCCGCGATCGTGGGCATCTTCCTGGGCACACTCGGCGTGGTCGGCGTGATGTGGATCTTCGCTGGACTGTATGTGGCCAGTGCGGTGATGACCCTGTTCCTGCGCCTGCCCGGCGAGCAGGAGACCCCGGGAGGGAGCGCGGAGGAGCGGGCCGGGCAGCCCGGCGCCCAGGTCGACAGCCCGCTCGCGCCGAGTCCCTCGCCCTAGGACTGGGCGAGGACCTGATCCGACGCGTCCATGAGGGCCGGAGGTCTCCCACTCTCGGGTGGGAGACCTCCGGCCTTCCGTACGAGTAGCGGTGGCGGGCGGGGGGAACCCGGGTCGTCCAGACAGAAAGCGAGGCGAACTCCCATGATCGGATCCCTACGTCACCGATCAGCCGAGACCGCCGAGACGCCCCAGACGGCCCAGACGGCCGAGCACTCGGTGGGAGAGCTGGTCAAGCAGGCATCGCAGCAGCTGTCGGAACTGGTCCGCCGGGAGATGCGGCTGGCGCAGGCAGAGATGGCCGGGAAGGGCAAACGAGCGGGACTGGGCGGCGGGATGTTCGGCGCCGCCGCGGTGGTCGCGTTCCTCGCGTTCCAGGCGTTGCTGGTGGCCGCGATCGCCGCTCTGGCCCTGGTTCTGCCTCTCTGGGCCGCCGGCCTCATCGTCGCGGGCGCGCTGCTGGCCGTGGCGGGCCTTCTGGCGCTGACGGGCAAGCAGCAGGTGTACAGCGCGACGCCGCCGATGCCGGAGCGGGCGATCGGCAGCATGAAGGCGGACGTCGCAGAGATCAGGGAAAGGGCACACCGATGAGGCACCATGCCGGAACAGACGGCCGCCCCGGAGTCAGCGAACGGGAGCTGCGGGACGCGGTGGAGCAGACCCGTGAGCAGCTGGGCGAAACAGTGGAGGAGCTGGCAGCCAAGTTTGATCTGAAGGCCAAGGCCCAGGAGAGGGCCGCGCACGTCAAAGAGCGCGCTGAGCGGACCGCCCGCAGCGGGCCGGGGCCGCTGATAGCCATGGGCGCCGGGGCGCTTGTCGCCGTGATGCTGCTGCGCCGGCTGCTCAGCGGAAGGCGGTGCTGAGCATGGGCAAGCTGCTCTACAAGCCGCTGGGCATGCTGTTCGGCGTGCTCGGCGGCATGCTCGCGGGTGTGATCTTCAGGCGGCTGTGGGGGCTGATTACGGGTGAGGACGACGCCCCCGAGGCCACCGACGAGGAACGTGGCTGGCGCGAGGTACTCCCGGCGGCAGCGCTGCAGGGCGCGGTCTTCGCCGCGGTCAAGGCGGCGGTGGACCGTGGCGGGGCCACGGGCGTACGCCGGGTGACCGGCCGCTGGCCCACCTGACCCACGCGCCTCACTGGTTCTCGCCGGGCTCGCCCTGATCCAGGCCCTGCTCGTCGCCGCGTGGCCGTCGTGGCCATTTACGTGTGTCGCGTGGCCTGACGTACGGCTCTTCCTCCCGGGGATGTCCACCCGCGATGGCCCGTTCCCGCGAGAGTTCGGCGTCGAATTCCAGGCCGAGCAGGATCGCGAGATTGGTGAGCCACAGCCAGATGAGGAAGATGATGACACCGGCCAGCGTGCCGTAGGTCCTGTTGTACGAGCCGAAGTTGGCCACATACAGGGCGAAGCCCACCGAGGCGAGCAGCCAGATGAGCACGGCCAGGAAGCTGCCCGGCGTCAGCCAGCGGAAGCCCCGTTCCTTGACATTGGGTGCCGCCCAGTAGAGCAGGGCGATCATCAGCACCACGAGCAGCACCAGAACCGGCCACTTGGCGATCGCCCAGACGGTGACCGCGGTGTCGCCGAGCCCGATGGTTTCGCCCGCCCGCTCGGCCAGCGGGCCGGTGAAGACCACGATCAGCGCGCTCAGGACCAGCAGAATCATCAGCAGCACGGTCAGACCCAGCCTCAGCGGGGTGGTCTTCCAGATGGGACGGCCCTCCGGAAGGTCGTATACCGCGTTGGCGGCCCGGATGAACGCGGCGACATAGGCGGAGGCGGCCCACACGGCGCCCACCAGGCCCACAACGGCGAGAATGCCTCCGGTGGTGCTGCTCTCCCGCAGCTCCTCCACCGCCGAGTTCAGCGTGTCACGCACCGCTCCGGGGGCCAGCTGCTGGATGTTGTCCAGGACCGTCCGGGCCGCCGCCGCGCCGATCACGCCCAGCAGCGACACGAGGACCAGTATCGCCGGGAAGATCGACAGCACGCCGAAGTAGGTGAGGGCGGCGGAGCGGTCCGGCAGCTCGTCTTCGCTGAACTCCTTTCCGGTGCGTCGAAGCACCGCCCACCAGGACCGTCTGTGCAGATCGGTGGGGCGATCCGGCGCCGCCGCCACGACCTCCTGACTGGGTCCGGTGCCTACGGCGAGTTCTTCCCCGCTGTGTTCTGCCTCGCGGCGTTCTGCCTCGTGGCGTTCTGCCTCGCTGTGTACTTCCGCGCTGTGTTCTGCCTCGCTACGGTCTTCCGCGCCGTGTTCTGCCTCGTCACGTCTGTCGTTGTCGTGCTGCGCCATGGCGTACCCCTCGTTGTGGTCACTGCGGCGATCGGGTCCCCCGGATCGCCCGGACCAATCCGGCGGCCCGGAGCCACTGGGCTGCCGGAGCCCCGGTCACACCTCGGTGACCTGGGCTTCCAGGCAGGGGCAGGCCCACCCGGGTGGCGAGCGGTGGCGGCTCCGGAGCTTGGGGCTGAGGGTGGAGGTTAGCGAGCGTCCCCGGCCGGGTGACCGCTGCGGGCCGTACGCACGCACTGGAGGCGAGGTGAGCGGATTGTCGGCCATGGGGGCCACACCACGGGCGGTACAGGGTGCGCCCTGCTGGGTGAGTCTGATGGTGCGCGACCTGGAGGCCGCACAGGCCTTCTACGGCGCGGTGCTGGGCTGGGAGTACGAGCCCGGCGACCAGGGCCGACGAGGCGATTCCATTGCCCTCGCTCAGGGTCTGCCGGTCGCCGGTCTGCGGGAGACGGCCCAGCAGATGGGGATGCCGGTCTCCTGGACCGCGTATTTCAAGGTCGACAGCGCTGACAGCGTGGTGGAACGCATCCGGGAACGCGGTGCCACGGTCGCCGTCGGGCCGCTCGCGTTCAGCAAGGGCCGGGTGGCCTGGGCGGCGGACCCGGCCGGCGCGGTGTTCGCCATCTGGGAGGGCGACGTGGCGAACTGGCAGTTCACCCGCAGCGTCGGCGCACCGACACGGCTTGAGCTGCGCACCAGGGATCCGTTCGCCATGGCGCTCTTCTACGGAGAAGTGTTCGAGTGGGACACCGACCAGGGCACCCATGATATCCGCTACGAGCACGACCAGGTGATCCTGCGCATCGGCGGACACTCGGTGGCCCACTACTCCGGCGGAGCGGTCGAGTCCGCACCCGATCCGCGCGTCCGGCCCCGGTGGCACATTTATTTCTTTGTGGACGACGTCGATGCCGCGGCGCAGCGGGCCACCGAAGCGGGCGGTTCCGTTGTGGCACCGCCGAGCAACTCACCCTTCGGCCGCGTGGCCGGGCTGCGGGACCCGCAGGGCGGCCTCTTCGATATCGCGTCCGATGTCTGACCACGCGCGCTGACTGCCACTATTCGACTGCCGCTCTTCGCGGGCCAGTTCGCGTACCACCGACATATCGTCAAAGGGGATCAGCTCGTCACCGACTGCCTGGTGCGGTTCGCTGCCCTTCCCTGCCACGAGGACGATGTCCTGCGGCCGTGCGGCGCCGAGGGCGTACCGGATCGCCGCACGACGATCGGTGACTCGCTGGAACGGTGTGCCCGTCGCCATGAGCGCGGGAGTGACCTGGTCGAGAATCGCCTCGGGCGATTCGGTGCGCGGGTTGTCCGAGGTGAGGACGCACAGGTCGGAGAGCTCGCCGGCGATCCTTCCCATGGGGGCGCGCTTGGTGGGATCCCGGTCACCGCCGCAGCCGAAGACGGTGATGATCCGGTCAGCAGCGAACCCGCGGATGGTGGTGAGGACCTTCTCCAGGGAATCCGGCGAATGGGCGTAGTCCACGATCACGGTGGCACCTCGCGGCGTATCCCACCGTTCGAGCCGTCCCGGGACGGCCGGCATACGGTCGAGCGCGCTGACGAGCGCGTCCAGGTCGTGCCCCAGAAGATGACAGGCCGCCACCGTGGCCAGCGCGTTGGACACCGAGAAACGCCCCGGCACGGGGATCGCCGCCGCGAACTTCCGGTCGCCGTGGTGCAGCGTGAAGCGGGTTCCCGCCGCGTCCGAGTCAAGGTCGGTCGCCCGGTAGTCCGCTTCGGTGTCCAGAGCGTACGTGGTCACGGCTCCGGGCATCAGCGCCTGGATCCGGTCGCTGACCGGGTCGTCGGCGTTGACCACCGCACGGCTGCACAGGCCCTGGAACAACCGCAGTTTGGCGGTCGTATAGCTCTCCATCGTGCCGTGGTCGTCCAGGTGATCCTGCGTGAGGTTGGTGAAGACCCCGACATCGATGAAGGTCCGGTCCACCCGGTGGGTGAGCAGGGCCATGGACGTGGCCTCCAGCACGACGGTGCTGGTGTTGCGGTCGCGCATGTACCCCAGCAGATACTGGAGTTCGGGTGACTCGGGGGTGGTGAGTACGGACCTGGGCATCGGGATCATCACGCTGCCGATACGGCTGCCGGCCGTCCCGATGACCCCGGTCCTCGTACGCTCAGCGGTTCTGAGGAGCGCCTCGACCATGTAGGACACGGACGTTTTCCCATTGGTGCCGGTGACCGCCACCATCTCCATGGACCGTCCCGGCTCGCCGTAATACCGGGCGGCGGCGACCGGTGTGACGGTACGGGTGTCCGGCACCCGCACCACACATACGTTCTCCGGCATGTCCCGTGGCCCCGAAGTGTCGCCTTCGATGATGACCGCGACCGCGCCGCGGTCCACCGCCTGCCCGATTTCCTCCGGCCCGCCCTCAGCATGGCCCGGTACCGCGATGTACAACGAGCCAGCCGTCAGCCGGAGGACGTCGAAGCTCATTCCCGCGGTGACCGGTGTTCCCGGGTCACCCTGGAGAACCTGGTAGTCATGCCCGTCAAGCAGTTCGCTCAGTTTCAACAAGTGTCCCGTCGAGGGTTGGTGACTCGGTTATCCGTTCCGGTCCGCGATGCCTCCGCGATGCCTCCGCGATGCCTCCGCGATGAGCCCGCGAAGCTCAGGAGCTCTGTGCTGCGCGGGGCGCCGGACGTCCCGATGCGCCGGAGCGGGCTGATGAGGAGCGGCGGGCCTGGGCCGGCCGACTGCGGCGGCCACGAGAGGAGTTCGCGCTGCGCTTGGGGCGCTCGGGGGCCGGTGCGGCGATGATGACCGGGACGCCGGAGGGCGCCTGGGCGCCGGTGATGCGGGTGAGTTCGGCGCTGCCGGAACGGACCTGGGTGGTGTGCGGGGTGATCCCGGCGGTGGCCATGAGCCGGTTCATCTCGCGCCGCTGGTCCGGCAGGACCAGGGTGACCACGCTGCCGGACTCACCGGCCCGGGCGGTACGGCCGCCACGGTGCAGGTAGTCCTTGTGGTCGGTCGGCGGGTCCACATTCACGACCAGATCGAGATTGTCGACGTGGATGCCACGGGCGGCGACATTGGTGGCGACCAGGACGCTGACGTCCCCGCTCTTGAAATGCTCCAGCGTGCGGTTGCGCTGCGGCTGGGACTTCCCGCCGTGCAGCGCGGCGGCTCGTACACCGCTGCGCAGCAGGTCCCGGGCCAGCCGGTCGACGGCGTGCTTGGTGTCCAGGAACATGATCACCCGGCCGTCGCGGGCCGCGATCTCGGTGGTCGTCGCGTGCTTGTCGGGACCGTGGACGTGCAGTATGTGGTGCTCCATCGTGGTCACGGCGCCCGCCGACGGGTCTACCGAGTGGACCACGGGGTCGTTCAGGAACCGGCGCACCAACTGGTCGACGTTACGGTCCAGTGTGGCCGAGAACAGCATCCGCTGACCGTCCGCACGCACCTGCTGGAGCAGGGCGGTGACCTGGGGCATAAAGCCCATGTCGGCCATCTGGTCGGCCTCGTCGAGGACGGTGATCCGCACCTGGTCCAGGCGGCAGTCACCGCGCTCGATCAGATCCTTCAGCCGCCCCGGAGTGGCGATGACCACCTCGGCTCCGCCGCGCAGCGCACCGGCCTGGCGCCCGATGGACAGTCCGCCGACCACCGTGGCCAGCCGCAGCCCCAGCGCCAGCGCATACGGGGTGAGGGCGTCGGTGACCTGCTGTGCGAGTTCCCGGGTGGGCACCAGTACCAGTCCCAGCGGCTGACGCGGCTCGGCTCGCTGTCCCGCCATACGGGCCAGCATCGCCAGACCGAAAGCGAGGGTCTTGCCCGAACCGGTACGCCCCCGCCCCAGGACGTCACGGCCGGCGATCGAGTTCGGCAGGGTGGCCGCTTGGATGGGGAACGGCTCGGACACACCCTGGCGGGTGAGCGCCGTCAGCAGGGGCGCGGGCATATCCAGCTCCGCGAAGGAAGCGACCGCGGGCAGGGACGGTGTGCTGCTCTTCGGCAGTGCGAACTCGCCCGTCACCGCGGCGACGGCCTTACCGCCCTGGCGCCTGGGTTTGCTATGGGGCCGGCCGGCTGCGCCATTGCCGGTACGGTTACGGGTGTAGCGGTCTTTAGCACGATTAGTGCGGTTCATAGGGAACCTTCCTCGATGCGGCGCGTGTCGAGGAAACCCCAGCGGCAAAGAGGCCGTCTAAGAACCACATGAACGAGCCGAAGCGTGTGAAAACGAAATCTGCATGCGGACATCGTGCGCCCGGGCCTAGAACAGGCCGACGCTGTCTGTCTGCGGAAACTGCGGAAACTGCGGAAAAAAGGTGGCGGCCAAAGGGGCCAGGGCTGCGGATCTGCGTCCGGCCGTGGCCAGGCCTGTACGGTTGCCATCCGCCATGCGGCGGCACATCACCGCGGCTGAGTGAAGCTGAAGCCTTCTTTGCTGTGGCCAGTAGCCATTTTCTCTCTCCCTCGGGGCAGTTCCGGGGGCCTGCGGTCCGCAGGTCCCTCGTCGCCGCGATGATTGCCCCGTCCGGAGAACAGCACCGGAAAACAAAAGCGCGCCTGGTGGTTCAGAAACCAGCAGGCGCACACAACTCTCATGGGAACCACAACTGCAACTTTCCACAACGGTAGCACAGTCGGGGCCGCCGCGTACCGGTGGCCGGGGGATCTTCCCCGCAGGGGGCCCCTCCGGCCGTCCGGCGAGGCATACTGGAAGCAATGACTAAGCCAATCGTGCCCCGGCGTCACCTGCCGACGAGCCCCTTCAGCGCCCCATCCGTCCCCCCGCCCAAGCTGTTCGCCGTGGGCGACCGGGTGACGCACGACCAGTACGGACTCGGCCGGGTCGTCGGTGTCGAGGACGGGATCGCGGCCCTTGTCGATTTCGGCTCCCGGCAGGTACGTGTCGTGAGCCCATACACCAAGATGTCCAAGCTCTGAGACCGATCGCCGCGCCGTCAGGCGTCTTGCGGATACCAGCGCAGCTCGATGGTGTTGCCGTCCGGGTCGCTTACGTAGAGTGATTGACCGGTGCCCCGGGCGCCGAAGCGTTCACCGGGGCCGTCCAGGACCGTGAAGAGGCCGGAGTCGATGACCCGCTGCCAGTCGAGGGGCTCGACGACCAGACAGATGTGGTCGACATTGGAGCCTGCCGGGGAGTCCTGTGGGCGCTGCACGAGATCGATGATGGTCGTCGGGCCCACGCGCACCGAAGGAAAGGGCGCCTTGCCCGCGCGCCACGCGTCGACACGGACCGGCTCAAGACCGAGCGGGCCGCAGTAGAAGTCCAGAGAACGTTCGATGTCGGCGACGTTGAGGACAAGATGGTCGAAGTCGATCACGCGCATGGTGGCTCCATGAGGTCGTGCCGTATCAGGCAGGCCGGACGGGTCTAAGCACGCTGAGCAACCGGCCAGTGAAACAGCTCCGCCGATGGGAAATGGGCGGTAAGAGTAAAACACGCTGGAGCCGCAAATCTCCTCGTTGGTACAGGCCTTGTTGGTACAGGCCTTTGGTATGTCCAACTGTTCTCCTGGGTGTCGCTCCGCATTCGCTGCGCTGGCGGGCGAACTCGGCCCGCGGGTATCGGTATTGGGCGGATGATCGGGCGGGCGGAGGTACCATTTCGGTGCTCGGCTGTTCGGGTCGAGCGGTATGCTCGAACGTGTGTGCCGGGTGGGTGGTAGGTCCTTGAGCTGGTGCGCTCTGCGGTTTGCAGGTGTCAGGGCATGGCAACTTCCCCGGCAGGCCAACTCCTGCTAATCCTCACCGATTTACTCGGGTGTGCGTGAGGCTGAGGGACCTGTAGCGAGTTTGAATAGTTCTTCATGAACCTCTTCCCCCGGCCTCTGATCGTGGATCAGAATGACGCCCCCCACAGGTGGTACACGAAAGGCCCGGAATCCGCATGCCTGATGGCCGCGAAGTCGCCTCGTCCGACGCCGAACTCACCGAATCCGTGAGAGGGGGCGAGAGCGAAGCGGCGGTGGCAGAGCTGTACCGCCGCCATCGTGGTGCCGTCTTCGCCTATGCCCTCACCTGCTGCCGTGACCCCCACACCGCCGAGGACCTGACGTCCGAGGCGTTCACCCGCACCATTCAGGCCGTACGCTCCGGAGGCGGACCGGAGGCCGCCTGGCGTCCGTATCTCCTCACCGCCGTCCGCCGTACCGCCGCTGACTGGGCCAGGACATCCCGCCGCACCGAGCTGTCCACCGACTTTGAGCAGTGGGCCACCGACCCGGCCCGGGCTCCGGACGCCGAGAGCGGCGAGGAGCGGATGCTGCGCCGGGAAGACAACCGGCTGGTGCTGCACGCCTTCCGCTCCCTGCCCGAACGCTGGCAGACGGTGCTGTGGCACACCGTCGTCGAGGAGGAGCCAGCCGCTGAGGTCGGCACCCTGCTGGGCATCGGCGCCAGCGGCGTCGCCTCACTCGCCTCCCGCGCCCGCGAAGGACTGCGCGAGGCCTACCTCAACGCACATATCGACCGCACCTCCCACGCCGACGACTGCCGCCGCTTCAGCGCTCTGCTCGCCGCCACCGTGCGCCGCTGTGGCCGTCGGCCCAACAAGGACTTCGAACGGCATCTGGACAACTGCGCGCGCTGCCGCCGCGCACTGCTGGAACTCACCGACCTCAACGAACGTATACGGGCGTCGCTCGCGGCGGAAATCCTGCTGTGGGGCGGCTCGGCCTATCTCGCGGCGCGGGCGGCCGAGGGCGTGGCGAGCGCCACGGCCGCGGTATACGCACCGCAGGGCGTCGGCCCCGACGGCGGTGGCGCGGGCCTGCTGGCCAAGGCGAAGGCGTCACCCCTGGCCATGGGTGCGGCGCTGGCCGCCGTCGCGGCCGGGGCTTTTGTCATACCGATGCTGCCGTTCGACGGTGGTGAGGGGGAGCAGCGCTCCAGCCCGCCGGCGGCGCACACCAACGCCCCGCCGCCGGCCACCGTTACGGCGAGTGCCACGGTCACGGTGACGGCGAGCGCCAGCCCGTCACCTACGCCCACGCCCACGGTCGGCAGCAGCCGCCCGGCCAGTACCGCGCCGCCTGCCAGACCGCCGAAGCCGTCACGGCCCTCGCGTCGCCCCTCGCCCACCGGGCCTGGGCCGGTGCTGGTGTCCACCACCCTTGTCAACGCGGGCAACGGCGCCTGCGTCGATACCTACGAAAAGACGGTCGTACAGAACCCCTGCGACGGCAGCAGGAGGCAGACCTGGGAGTTCATCGCGGCCAAGGACTCCGACGACCGGGGGTTCGGCTGGCTTCGCAACGCCGCGTCCGGCCACTGCCTCGACTACAGCCAGCGGCCCGAACGTGACCACACCGGCGCCGTCTACATCTTCGCCAAGCAGTGCCCCTGCCGTACGGACGGCACCGGACAACTCTTCGCCCCCTACCAGGCGCATGACGGCAGTTACTTTGTGAACACCCGGCCGGAGGACTCGCTGGGCGACCGCATGCAGCTGGGCATGCATCGCTGGTGGAAGGACGAAGGAAGGGCAGCGCCCCCGGAGAATCAGCGCGTCGTGATCACATACAACTACTACGGCTCGGCCGCCCTGCGCTATCGGGCCGACTTCTGAACGGGCCCTCCGCGACTGGTAAAGCCTCCGCAAGCCGCGGAACGGCCTCACCAGATGCCCTCTCTTCCCTGTCGCTCTGTCATGTGCCCATTCCTCCCCCAAGGATTTCTCATGCCACGACGCGTCCTGACGCATCTGCGGTACCTGCACTTCGCGGATGCACACATCACTCAGCTGGTACCGCACGGCCGGGGGAACTCCTTCCAGGCCATCGTCCTGCGCCACTGGGCGGCCGTGGCCGCCTACCTCCACACCTGCTTCAGCCACCCCCCGACCGCGCTGCTCAACACCGAACGCGTCTTCAGCCACAACTACGAGGACACAGCCCGCTCCCGAATCGACCCGACGATCTCCTGGCGGGTACATCTGCTGGTCACGGCCCGTGCGCTGGCGCTGCGGGAGTGGAGTCGTGCCCCGGAGTCCCCGGTGTTCTCCGACGGCTTCCGGGCCTGGGCGGAGAGCGGAGGCACCTGGCCGCTGACCGTCAGCCCGCATCTCACCGAGGCGTACGGCCGCCTGCCCGGTGGTTCGCGGTCGGCGCTGTGGCACAGTGTTGTGGAAGCCGACCCGCCCGCACTCACGGCACAGGTGCTGGGCATACGGCGCCAGGACGTCGGGGCGTTGACGGACCGGGCGCGGACGAGTCTGCGGCAGACCTATCTGAAGCTGCACCACCGCAGGGCCGCCGCCGTGTGGGACGAGCCTGCCGGGCTCCGCCGGAAGGAACAGCCGGACCTGGCCGATCTCGACGGCCAACTGCGGGCTCAGCTGCCCGTGATACTGCTCGGGTGGTGGGACGGCGTTCGCTACGTCGAGGCGCGTACCACGACGCGGACACCGGCCGCCCCACTCCCTTTTCTCCGGCAGGCGAACGGCGGGCGTATCACAGCCCGTTGACGCGTGCCTCGCGGTCGATCTCCACCGCGGAACCACCGGCCGCTCCGCGCATCATGCGCCGCTTCGCGCGGGAGCGGCCGTGACGGACCTCCGCTGCCAGCCGCTCACTGCGCAGCGCCAACTGGAGCTCGAATCGGCTGTGCGGATCCCGTAGCGCCGAGCCGTAGAGCTTCTCGATCTGCCGCATGCGGTACCTGACGGTCTGCGGGTGCACCTTGAGGATTTTCGCCGCCTCGTGCGCGCCTCCGCACTCGAGCCAGGCGAGCAGCGTCTCGACCACGCGCTCGCTCTGCCTGGGGGTGAGATCCGCGAGAGGTTGCAGCCAGCGCTTGGCGAACAGCCCGGCCAAAGAGGCGTCCTGAAGCAGCAACAGTGTCGACAGGTGTTCGTCCACATAGACCAGGCGAGTGCCCGGGTCGTGGAGGTCTGGAATCAGATCCAGCAGGCCGCGTGCCCAGCGCAGTGAGGAGCCAGCGTCAGCCAGCGGAACGGCGGGGCCGACTGCCGCGGTACGGCCGCGCAGCAGCCTGCCGAGCAGTTCCCGGGTTCCCGCACCCGGGTCATCCGGGTCGGGGAGCAGCAGATATGTCCCCTGACCTGCTGAGTCGGCGAGGACGGCGGAGTCATCCAGGGCGTGGAGCGGCGCCCCTGGGCGGGGCAGGACCGCAACGGCCCGCACCGTGTTGGGCAGGGCCCAGCCAGCGGACCGGGCCAGTTCGGTCACGGTGCTGTGCGGAACCGGCGCCTCGGCGGTGAGTGCCTCAAGGAGCCGTTGCTGTGGGGTCCGTCGGTCGCGCCCCACGGCGTCGGACGTCGTCACCCGGCTGAGAACCGTGCGGACGGCCCGTTCCACCCCCGTACGGACCGTGCCGGATGACTTCGGGACCTCCTCCCGGATCGCCTCGGTCAACGCCTCTATCAGGGAAGGAAGGTGCCCGCGAAAGGTGCTGGCGGTATCGCGCGCAAGCCGGGGTCGGGGGCTTTGCAGGGTTGCACACATGTCTACCTCATCGGCATGACGGTTTCGGGCTGTCGCTCGGTGGGAGCGATCGACTGCATAGGGAGGACAGTCCAACCGGCTTGTCCATCCCGCGACTTTGCCCGACCTTTACCAACTGACTGCCGTGGGTGCACTGTGGTGCAGACCATTAAGCTCCAAAATTCATCGCATTACTCTCGAATTCGGTCGTCTGTTACCCGGTATTCAAGCATTCACGTATTCAACGGTTCCGCGCCGGCCGGCGGTGGCGAGACGGGATGCTGCGGCGTGTGGGGGAGTGGCGGCGGGGTGGGGGTGTACGGGCACTCGGGCTGCCTGACCGGTGGGCGGTGATCCGCGCACGACGCCAGCAGCGCGCCACCGAGGGCGATACCGGCCACCAGACCGATGATGGTGAGCGCTGTGCCGGACCGGTTCAGTACCCTCACCGAGGGCCGGTGCGTGCCATGCGCGCGGCTGCGGCTTCCGCTGCGGCTACGTGGCCTCGGCCGCCGAGACGGCCCGGGGAACCTGGGCGGCGGCGGCCCGCCTCCCGCCGGTGTCCGATGCCTTGCCCGTCCCACCGCCCGACCCGCCGCTCGTTCCGCTGTCCGTCCCATTTCCCGTGCCAGAAACGGCGGATCGGTGAGCGGCACCGATACGGACGCTTTGACCCGCAGATACTCCGAGCCCGGCCACCAGCCCAGCAGCCGTTGCGGCAGCTGGACCGCCAAGCGGGAGTCGAGGTGGGCCAGATCCTCGTAGACAGACCGGCAGTCCGTGCAGACACTCAGATGCCCGGTGGACGTGTCGGCCAGCGGAGCCGTGGCGGGAAAGCCCAGTTGTGCGATCGTTTCCCGGCAGTCCTCCCGATCCAGCCGTTCGAGATACAGGCTTGTACGAGACTGGAAGAGCATGCTGCGGGCCTGCTCACCGTGGAACTGGAGCTGTCGGCGGTCCAGTCCGGTGATGCGGGAAACCGATTCGGGATCGTCCTGCTCCACCACTGTGTGCCACAGCAGGCACTGGGCGGCGGACGGCAGCCGCTGAAAGGCCTGCGCCAGATGGAAGTCGTCCTCCAGGGACCAGCGTGATCCGCTCTCCGTCCAGGCCCGGAACGCCATGGACAGGGCCCCACTGGCCCGGTAAGACCGCCCGGTCGCGCCGTCCCGCACGCTGTCCAGAAGTTGGCACCGCACCGTCCCGGAGTGCCATCGTGCCAGGGAGTAGTCCCTGGACAGCAGCTTGTACAGCAGCCGGGAGAACGCGTAGTCCGTCAGCTCATGGGCTTCCACGGGGGACGGCATGCACGACGTGGCATAGGCGTACGCGGCCGCGTAGTGGCGACGGTAAAGATCACGAAATAGCTCGACTCGCCCCTCCCGCACTTCGTGTATGAGATCGGCGTCGGAGAGCGAACGGAGGGAATGCCGTGGCGACAGCAAGTCGCGGACCAGAGGCATCTGGGGGGACCTTCCGCTGGAGGCGATTGCACGGGCAGGATGATGCCGAATTGCGGCCGGGCGCTGTCGCTTTACTCCTGAAACGACAAAGAATTCCCGAGTTGCCGAGGGCTCCCTACAGTGCTGTGCCGGACCGGAGCGGCTCCCGTATGAAGATGGTCTCGGAACCTCAAAAACACGGTTGCAAGCGATCAAAACTGGGCAGGGCTGTGATCGCTTTATCACCCCCCTCAGCTCCCCAACCGGAGAGGTTTCATGGACAACGACCTCGTCATCGACAGCGCCGCGGGCCGGGCGTTCGACGAGACCCAGGTGCCGCTGTACTACTCCAGGAAGACCGCGGACATCCTCTACAAGTACGGTCCGGGGCCCAGAGTCCACTTCCATATGGGCATGTTCGGCGCTGGCGAGACGCCGAACACCACCGTCTCCCAGCGCGTCATACGCCGGCGCATCATCGACTCCCAGGAGGCCGTGCTCCATCACGCGGCCAGCCTCTGGCGGGTGGCGGAGCAACCACCCGCCACCCTGCTCGACATCGGCTGCGGCCTGGGCGGCGGAGCCATCTACTGGGCCCAGGAGTTCGGCGCGTCCGTGACCGGCATCACGGTCGCCGGTGACCACATCCGTGTCATACGCGACCTCGCCCAGCAGGCCGGCGTGGCCGACAAGGTGACCCCGGTCCTCGGGGACATCCACGATCTGAAGGAAGAGCGCCGGTACGACGCCGCCGTGGCCATCGAGAGCTCCGGGTACATGGACCGCGAGCGGCTGTTCTCCGTGGTGGCCAAGGCGCTCAAGCCCGGCGGCTGGTTCGGCATCCAGGAGCACTTCCTGTGCCGTCCGGAGTGGACCGAGTTCATCGACGGCTACTACAAGACCCGTCTGGGCACCTTGACCGAGTACCTCGACGCCGCCTACGCGGCCGGTCTTGAACTGGAGCAGGACGAGAACATCACCGACCGCGTCGCCGAGTTCTGGGTGCAGTCCATGGCCTGGAGCACCGCGGAGCTGGAGAAGGCGGAGCGCACCGGGAAGCCGTCGCCGATCAAGCGTGCGCGGCTGACGGAGTCGGCGCTCACCCATGGCAAGCTGTTCCGGGTGTGGCGTGACCACGCGGTGGAGACCCGGCACCTGATCTTCCGCCTCAGGGACGACCGAATATGACCGAGACCGAGACCTCTGAACCGGCCATCGGATGGCAACTTCCCGCGTTCTACTGCCCGATCGAGACCGACATCGATATCCACCCCCAGGCAGCGGCGCTTGAGAAGCGCGCCATTGAGTGGATCGACGCCTTCGGCCTCTACCCCGACGCGACCGAACGCGCCTGGGGCCTGGCCACCCACAGTGCCGAGTTCAGCTGCCGGATCATCCCGCACGGCGACCCGGACCCACTGCTGCTCTTCATTGAGTGGAACTACTGGGCCAACGCTGTTGACGACTGGCATGACTCGGGGGCCAACGCCACCAGCACGGCGGGCATCGCCGACCACAGCGTCCGGCTGATCCGCGCCCTGGAGGCCCCGGGCTCCGCCATGCTGCCGCCGGGTCCCCTCACCGCCGCGCTGGACGACCTGGTGGCCCGTACCCGGGCCATGCTCACCCCCTTCCAGCTGCGCCGGTTCGCCGATGGGACGCGGGACTGGCTGTTCGGCGCCGGATGGCAGACCGCGAACGCCGAGCGCGGCGTCATGCCCGCCCTCAACGACTTCGCCACCATGACGGTGTCGACGAACGGGACCCGGTTCACACTCGCCTTCAGCGATATCTCCAACGGCATCCAGCTGTCGCCGGAGGTGTTGTACTCGGCCCCCGTACAGGCCCTGACCGACGCGGCCGGTTTCATCGTGAGCAGCGACAACGACCTGTTCTCCTATGCCAAGGAGGACCACCATGACCTGCCGGAGCAGAACCTCGTCAATGTCCTCGCGCACCGGAACGGCTGCTCCCCGAAGGAGGCCCTGCCGGAGGCGGTGGCCATCCGGGACCGGGTGATGACGCTCTTCCTACGGCTGCGGGAGCAGCTCGCCCAGGACGCCGACCCCGAGCTGAACCGGTACCTGGAATCCCTCGGGCACTATCTCTCCGGCTGTCTGGCGTGGATGAACACGGCCCCCCGGTACGCCAGTCCACGCAACCGCAACCCACTTCCGGTACCCGGCGCGACCTACAGCATCACCTACCGCGACACTCCCACCGACCCCAGCCCCGACCCGGTCCCCATCCCCTCCATAGCCTGGTGGTGGAACCAGCTGGACCCCTGAGCAGGAGCCCTACCCCAGCGGTAGCTGCACGAGCGTGGATTTTCCCCAACCCGGCCCCTTCCCGAAACTGGGGGGCTGCCGCCCCCAGGCCCCCACCCCGCGTTGTGGGCACTCGCAGCCCCGCGAGGGGCTGTGGGTGGGCACAACACCCGGCCACCGTCCCGCACCCGGCAAACCCCGGGGCCCCGGGGCGAAGCCCCGGTTCCGGGAAGGGGCGGGAATTGGGGAATCCCACCCCGCGGCACCCCCCGGGGCCGGGCGGAGCCCCGCCGCGCGGCGGAGCCGCATATCGGCACAGCCGGGGAGGGTGGGACTGGGAAAGGTCGCCCGGCGACTGCCTAGCCGTGCTGGTGGTCGGCGGTGTCGTGGATGTCCCAGGCCGGGAACGGATCGTCCCAGCTCGCCCACCGCGCGGCCCCCACGGTGAGTTCCGGGCCGGTGAGCAGACAGTCGGCCAGGGCCGCACGGAGTGCGTCATGGCGCAGTCCGGTGCCGATGAAGACCAGCTCCTGCCCCTGCACCGCCGTGCCGTCGCCGTGCACCCCGGAGGGTTCAAAGCGGGCCACGGCCCCGGCCTGCGACCACAGTCCGGTGACCTCAGGGCGGGTGGCGAGGGTGAAGAAGCCCTTGGAGCGCAGGACGTCACCCAGTTCGCCGTCGCTGAGCGGACCCGTGATCAGCTCCCAGAGCCTGGTGGGGTGGAAGGGGCGTGGGTCGCGGAAGACGACCGAGGAGATGCCGTACTCCTCGGTCTCGGGGATGTGGTCGCCGTTGAGCTCGGCGACCCAGCCGGGTGCCTGCTCGGCCTTGGCGAGGTCGAAGAGGCCGGTGCCCAGGAGCGCGGCGGGGTCGATCTCGCCGCGTACGGTGCGGTGGATGCGGACCGAGGGGTTGAGCCGCAGCAGAGTGGCCTCAAGGCGCTGGGCTTCTTCCTCGGTTACCAGATCGGTCTTGTTGAGCAGGAGGACATCGGCGAACTCAATCTGGTCGATGAGGAGATCGCTGACGGTGCGCTCATCGTCCTCGACCGGGGCGAGGCCACGCTCGACGAGGTCGTCGCCACGGTCGAGCTCGGCCCGGAAGCCCGCCGCGTCGACCACGGTGACCATGGTGTCCAGCTGGGCGATCTCGGTGAGGGTGGCGCCGTCATCCCGCGCGAAGGCGAAGGTCGCGGCGACCGGCATGGGCTCGGAGATGCCGCTGGACTCGATGAGCAGATAGTCGAAGCGCCCGGCACGGGCGAGCCGTTCGACCTCTTCGAGAAGGTCGTCGCGAAGGGTGCAGCAGATACAGCCGTTGGTCATCTCGACCAGCCGCTCCTCCGTACGGGAGAGCGCCGCACCGTCCCGGATCAGCGAGGCATCGATATTGATCTCGCTCATGTCATTGACGATGACGGCGACCCGCATCCCCTGGCGGTTGCTGAGGATGTGGTTGAGCAGCGTGGTCTTTCCGGCGCCGAGGAAGCCGGAGAGAACGGTCACGGGCAGTCGGCCGTCGCCGGGTGAGGTGAGCATGCCGCCATGCTAAGCAATTGGAAATCATTTTCACAAACGTCCGGCTACTGGCTGCACGCACCCCCGTCGGCACGCCGCTTCCAGCACACGACGCCGCCTGCGGTCGCGAGCAGCAGCGCCGCACCACCGGCCATGGCGGCCGTATTCGGTCCACCGAAGGAGCCGCCCACCCCGGTGCGCGGCGGGCCAGCCGGTTCGCCCCGGTCGACGGTGAATGACGCGGTCCACAGCTCGCCGCCCGGGCAGTCCCCGTTGACACCCCAGTCCGAGAACCGTTCGACGGCATGGGGGCCGTCCTCGGAGAAGCTGGCCGCGGGCGCGAGCTGGGCCTTGCCCCGGTAAGCGGGACCAGCGGCCTCGTCGGTCTCGTCCTGGCCCATGACCCGGGCCAGCTGGACCGACTCCTTGGTGAAGGCCTGGGAGCTGGCCGTAATACCGCTCGGGATGTCTCCGCTGACGCGGTCACAGCTCACAAAGATGGTGATCGGCTCACCCGGGTTGACATGCCTCGGCGCGACCTCGGCATCCGCGGCGAACGCGGAGGTGGCCGGGAGACCCATCAGACAGGCGGCACCCAGGAGTGCCGTGGACATCAGGGGCGCACGCCGCATGTGCCCTCTCCAGCTTCCCGGGCGCAGCCGCAGACTGGATCTCTGCGCAAGGGGGTTACCGCGCTCCGTCCCATCTGAACGCTAGACGCGCCGGTGGGGGTCCGCATGCCGCGCTCCGCCATCGGAGGGACCGCTCTGTTCAGCGTTCCGGGCCAGGAACCACGGCGATCGGACAACGCGCGTGCACCAGCGCCGCGTTGGTCACCGAGCCCACCGCCCGGTTGGCGCGGGGCAGCCGGTGGCGATGCCGGCCCACCACGATCAGGTCGCTGGACTCGGATGCGGCCACCAGCCGCCCCGCGGCGTCCCCCGGAGCCACCACGAACTCCACCCTGACCTGGGGATAGCGATCCTCCATGAAGATCCGGAGCCGGTCCCGCTGCGCCTGTGCGACCTCCCGGGCTATCTCCGGACCCTCGGGGTCGGTGGTCTCCGGATAGGAACCCAGCAGCGTCAGCGTGGAGAACGGCACGGGGAATGTCGTGATCACCTGAAGCAGGGAATCCCGCTGCCCCGCCTCCTGGAAGGCGAAGTCCACCACAGCGTCAATGGTCTCCCCGGGCTCAAGCCCCAGCACCACACGCCCGTACGGCTCGGCCACGGCGCCATGTCCCCGTTCCCGGTGCGGTACCACCACCACGGGACAGGCCGCGTGTGCCGCACAGGCACGGCCGTTCGATCCCAGCAGCAGGCTGGCAAACCCGCCTCGGCCACGGGAACCGAGAACAAGCAGCTGCCCCTGGGCGCCCATCTCGGGCAAGGTGGCCGCAGGCGCACCGCTGACGGTCGTATAGCGCACTTCGGGAAGGCCGGCGCGGCCTTCGAGCTGCTCCCGTACCCAGTCGAGCACCGGGTCCTGCCCGGTCGGGGGCGGCTCGGGGAGGGGCTCCGGCGCACCATGGATGTTCGGCGGCCAGGGCCATACGTGGACCACCAGCACCTCCGCGCCCCGCAGCCGGGCGGCGACCAGCGCCCACTCCAGCCCTCGCAGGCTGTGGTCGGAGCCATCCACGGCAGCGATCACCGGGAAGGTGGCCATCGCGCATCAGTCCTCTCGGGCCTCCAGGCATGGGAAGGCTTGGGAACGCTTCGGAACTTCCTGGTTCCAGGGTGCGGCCGTTCGGGCACCGGCGCGAGTCAGTGACACGGGCCTTTGACCGCATATTCCGTCATGTTCAGATCCAAGACACCGAGTTGAGCCAGCATGGCCATCTCAGTCCGTGGCTACCCGGCGTCAACCTGTGACCGGAGGTGGATATGCTTCTTCCGGTTCAGCGTACTGCGGCAGTGACCACAGTTGACCCCTGTGACGGGTATGCCCCACTGCGCTGTGTCCCGCTTGTCGTCCCGGGAACTTTCGATGTTTTGAGGGTGCTGTGCTGATGGTTCGAGCTGGATCGCCACCGGGGGGTCCCCGGTCCGCCTCGGCTGTTGTGTGGATACTCCCCACCGCGGTGACCGCCGCGGCCGCGATCATCGCCGCGTCCTTGGTGTCCTCAGGGGCACGAATACCGATCGCCTGGATCGGTCTCGCGGCCACGCTGTCGGTGGGGGTCATCGCGGCCGAGGCCGCACGCCGGGGCCGGGCTCTGGAGGCGCTGCGCGAACAGACCGCGGCCCGCGATGCCGCGCTGGCCCGGCAGGAGGCCGAGACCGTACACCTGGCCGAGATACTGCTGCCCGAGGTGGTGGAACGGCTTCGGCAGGGCGACTTCCCGGAAGATGTACGGAAGACGGTCGCCTCACGTCAGCCCGGCCCCGCGCCCGGGATCACCCCCGAATTCCAGGCCGCCCATCAGGCGGTGCTGCGCACCGTCGTGGACACGGTGTCCGCCGAAGAGGACCTGCGTGAATCCGCCCAGCGTGCGTTTGTGAACATCGCCCGCCGGGTGCAGGCCATTGTGCACCAACAGGCCCAGGAACTGCGGGATATGGAGGACCGGCACGGCCAGCGTCCCGATGTTTTCGGCGATCTGCTGCGGCTGGACCACGGCACCGCGCTGATCGGCCGGCTGGCCGACAGCATCGCCGTGCTCGGCGGTGCCCGCCCCGGCCGCCAGTGGAGCAGGCCGGTGCCGCTGTTCAGTGTGCTGCGCGGCGGTATGTCGCGGATCATCGACTACCAGCGGGTCGAGCTGCACTCCGTGTCCGAGGTGGCAGTCGTGGGCCCGGCGGTGGAGCCGCTGATCCACGCCCTGGCTGAGCTGCTGGACAACGCCACCCGCTACTCACCACCACAGACCCGGGTACATCTGACCGCTGTTGAGGTGCAGTCCGGTATCGCCATCGAGATCGAGGATGGCGGCGTCAGCATGAGCGAGGAAGCCCGCAGGCGGGCGGAACACATGCTGCAGCAGGCGCAGGAGGGAATTGACCTCAATGACCTGGGAGAGACACCACGGCTGGGCCTGGCCGTGGTGGGACGGCTGTCGCAGGCCTACAACTTCCAGGTGTCGCTGCGGCCCTCCGCCTACGGTGGTGTCCGCGCGGTGCTCGTTGTCCCGCAGGACCTGATCACCACCGCCCCCGCGACCGGCCGGGCCCATGGCATCGGCGCCTCCTCAGGCCCCCGCCCGGCCAAGGCCGTACCCCAGTCACAGTCCCAGCCGCAGTCCCAGCCGCAGCCGCAGCCGCAGCCGCAACGTCAGCCGGTCTCGGCCCCGATGCCCTCAGCCACCCCCGCCGTCTCCGACCCCAGCGACACGGCGGACGACATCCCCGTCGTTACCGAGCGGACCCCCAGCGGGCTGCCGCAACGACGCCGCAAGACCCGGGCGACCACGCCCGCCACCCCCACCCCCGCTGCCACGCCCGTCACCTCCCCCGCTCCGCCCGCTCCGGAGCCGGACGCGCCGCCTGTACAGCCCGGTATGTGGATGGCCGCATTTCAGAGCGGTCTGTCCGGTGAGACCCCGGCGACCGCACCTGCCAGCCAGAACAGTGACGAGTCGTCGGAAAAGAGTGAGTAGCCATGATTCAGCACCGGGGCAATATGGACTGGATGCTCAAGGACCTGGCGGAGAGCGTCCCGCAGACCCGTCATGTGGTGGTGCTGTCCGCGGACGGCCTGCGGATGGGCAGTTACAGCACGGACACCGACACCGCCGACCGGCTGGCCGCCGCCTGCGCGGGGCTGCAGAGCCTGGCGGGCGCGGTCTCCGCGGAACTCCCGCACAGCGATGGCCAGATGCGCATGGTCGTGATCGAGCTGGACGGCGGCTTCTTCTACCTCATGGCGGCCGGCGCCGGAGCCTATCTGGCCGTGCTGGCCGATGAAGGAGTGGACGCCGGGCTGATCGGGCAGCGAATGCGGGACCTGGTGGCCCGTATCGGCGAGCACCTCAGCAGCCCGCCGCGCCACGACGGACAGGCCGTATGAGCGAAGCGGACCAAGACCAGAAACAGGACCAGGAATGGGACTGGGATGACGGAAGCAGCCCCGAACGGCTGTATGTGATCACTGGTGGCCGCAGCGGTTCGTCCGTCAGCACCTCCCTCGATCTGGTCACGCTGATCGTGGCCAGATCGGGTCCGAGGCCCGGGATGCAGCCGGAGCACGCCTCCATTGTCCGGCTGTGTCACTCCCCGCTCTCCGTGGCGGAGATCTCCGCGTATATGAGCCTGCCGGTCAGCGTGGTCACCGTGCTCCTGGGCGACCTGCTGGCCGACGACCGGGTAGTGGCGCGTGCGCCGGTCCCCTCAGCCCAACTTCCCGACCCCGCACTGATTGAGGCAGTGATCCATGGACTTCAAAAGCTCTGAGACGGTCGTCGGGCCGCGGAGCGAGGACGTGCTGCCGGAGACGGCCACCGCCGCGGTCAAGGTGGTGATCGTGGGCGGATTCGGCGTCGGCAAGACGACCCTGGTCGGCTCGGTGAGTGAGATCCGGCCGCTGACCACCGAGGAAACGATGACCCAGGCCGGTGTCGGCGTGGACGACACCGTAGGGGTGGAGCGTAAGACGGCGACCACCGTGGCGATGGACTTCGGCCGGATCAGCCTCAATGACGAGCTGGTGCTCTATCTGTTCGGCACCCCCGGACAGCAGCGCTTCTGGTTCCTGTGGAACGGCCTCTTCGATGGCGCGCTGGGCGCGGTGGTGCTGGTCGACACCCGGCGCCTGGAGGTCAGCTTCGATGTGATCGGCCGGCTGGAGGAGCGCGGCGTGCCCTTTGTGGTCGCCATCAACACCTTCCCCGACGCCCCCAGCTATCCCGCGGAAGAGCTACGGGCCGCACTGGATCTGCCCGAGAGTGTGCCGATCATCAACTGCGACGCCCGCCAGCGCGCTTCCAGCCGTGACGTCCTGATGACGCTGATGCGCTATCTGCACTCCCTCGCCGTGACTCCGGAGGCTTCGTGACCACCCCTCCCACCAACCCCGCCACTCCGCCCCCGGGATGCCCGGCCCATGGACTCGGCCCCGAAGGGCCGCGCAGGCTGTACGGCCCCGAGGCCGAAGCCGACCCGCGCGGTCTGTACGAGCGGCTGCGCGCCGAGCACGGCACGGTGGCCCCCGTACTCGTCCACGGCGATCTGCCCGCCTGGCTGGTGCTCGGGCACCGGGAGAACCTGGACGTCGCCCGGACCCCCTCCCGGTTCTCCCGGGACTCCCGTCGCTGGCGCGATATGCGGGAGGGAAAGGTTTCCGCCGACCATCCGCTCACCCCGGTGGCCGCCTGGCAGCCGGTGTGCAACTTCGTCGACGGCGCGGAGCATGAGCGGCTGCGCCGGGCGGTGACCGAGTCCATGGCGCGGTTCGACCGCCGTGGGATCCGCCGCTATGTGACGCGCTTCGCGGGCCAGCTGATCGACCAGTTCGCCGGCGCCGGACACGCGGATCTGGTGAGCCAGTTCGCCGAGCCGCTGCCCATGCTCACCATGACGCAGCTCGTCGGTATGCCCGAGGAGTACGGCCCCCGGCTGGTCGAGGCCGCCCGCGACATGATCAAGGGCACCGAGACGGCGGTCGCCAGCAATGAGTACGTCACGTCCGCGCTACGGCAACTTCTGGAGCGCAAGAAGGCCGAGCCCGGGCAGGACTTCGCCTCCTGGCTGATCGAGCACCCCTCGCAGCTCACCGACGATGAGATCGTGGAGCATCTGCGGCTCGTACTGATCGCCGCCTTCGAGACCACCGCCAACCTGATCGCGAACACACTGCGGATGGTGCTGACCGACCGCCGCTTCCGCGCGAATCTCTCCGGTGGCCATATGACGCTGCCCGACGCCCTGGAGCAGGTGCTCTGGGACGCGCCGCCGCTCACCACGATCCTGGGCCGATGGGCCACCGGCGACACGGTGCTGGGCGGGCAGCGGATCAAGGCCGGTGACATGCTCCTGCTGGGGCTGGCGGCCGGGAACGTCGACCCGGAGATACGGCCCGATCTGACCGACCCCGTGCATGGCAACCGTTCGCATCTGGCCTTCAGCGGTGGTCCGCATGAGTGCCCGGGCCAGGACATCGGCCGGGCCATCGCGGACACCGGCATCGATACCTTGCTGACGCGGCTGCCGGCGCTTCAGCTTGCGGTGCCGGAGGCTGAGTTGCGGTGGGTGTCCTCCCTGATGTCGCACCATTTGGTGGCGTTGCCGGTGCGGTTTGCTGCGCGGGTGCCTGCGGGGGGCGGGGGGAAGGGTGCCGCGCTGGCCGCGCGGCGGCTGGCTGAGCCGCTTCCTGCGGCTGCGGCTGCGCCCGCGCCGCCTGCGGAGGAGCCGGAGCCGCGCAGGCCCTCCTGGTGGTCCCGGATCCTCCGGGCCCGCTGACCGTTCCAAACCAGTGCGCAGGAGTGAGTCTTGGACCCACGTCCCGGTACTGCGCGCATCCCGAACGGTTTTGGACGCTCTGGTCTCCCGCGTTCTCCGGTCAGTCCCCGTCCGGGCGCGTGCATCGTGTGCACGCTCCGTGACGGGGCGGCGGGTTCCCTCACGTCCCCCGGTCACCGCGATCGGCCTGGATGGTCCGATGCCCATGACGATCGCTCTGGTCGTCATGGGGCGGTGCCGTCCGTCGCCGGGTTGTGGGGCGACCAGCACTGGCGCAAGCCCCCAGCGCCCGCGTTTCACGTTGTAGTGGATGCGGTAGGCCACGGCCCGGTTCGCGTCGATCCGAGGACCCGCACCGTGCAAGTGAAGCGGGCTCAGCGTCCCCCGGACCGTGCACGGGCAGGCCGTGGTGGCCGTACGAACTGCAAGGTGAGCGTGGCGGGTGGCTCGGCCACCCCGGGGCCGCCCGCGTCGGCCCAGGCGAGGATCTCCTCGGTGCAGTCAGCCCCCATGGCCCAGCCGATCCACACCGCACGGCCACCGAGGCGGCGGCCCTCGGCGGAGGGCTGTACCACGATGATGTTCGCCTGGCCGCACGGCCCAAGGCAGTCGGTCGTACGGAACGCCAGCCGTCCGCCGGAGTTCTCGGCGGCCGTCCGTATCCGGTGGAGCTGCCCCTGGTGGTCGGCTCCCGGATGCTTACGGGCGTCGCCGCAGCAGCACCCCCGGCAGATGACAATCGTGCAGGGGCGGGCCGTTGAGGGTCGGATGATCGCAGCGCTCACACCCGGAGCGTACGGGCCGCGGACTGAGTACTACTTCAGCAGCCGTGACATACGGCGGTCCGCGAGCGGCTTCCCACCGGTCTGGCAGTGCGGGCAGTACTGCAACGATGAGTCGCTGAACGACACTTCACGCACCATGTCCCCGCACACCGGGCACGGCTGACCCGTACGGCCGTGCACCCGCATCCCGCTGCGCTTTTCCGCCTTCAGCTCACCGACCCCGACCTCCCGGGCATGCTCGACCGCCGTGCGCAGGGTGCCGCGGAGGGCCCCGTACAGCACCTCGACCTCATGCGCGGTGAGATCGTCGGCGAGCCGGTACGGCGACATCCGGGCCGCATGGAGGATCTCGTCCGAGTAGGCGTTGCCGATACCGGCGATCACGCTCTGATCCCGCAACACGCCCTTGACGCGGTGCCGTCTGCCCCGCAGCAGCCCGGCGAACACCTCCAGCGTGAAGGCGTCATCCAGCGGCTCCGGACCGAGCCGTGCGACACCCGGCACCTCGGCCGGATCGCGTACGCAGTAGACCGCCAACCGCTTCTGGGTGCCCGCCTCGGTGAGGTCGAAGCCGCCGCCTTCCGGCCCCGCCAGCCGCAGCCGCAGCGCCAGCGGCCCCCGGCCCGGCCGGGCCGGGGCGGGCGGCTCCTCCTGCCAGCGCAGCCAGCCCGCCCGGGCCAGATGGATGACCAGGGACAGCTCATCCGTCCGCAGACCGAGGAACTTGCCATGGCGGGTCACCGCCGTGAAGGCCTGCCCTTCCAGCGCGGTCACGGGCGGGTCATACGTCTTGAGCACGCTCACCGCCACCGGCAGGACGCTCGCCACCGACCGCCCGACCAGGCGCTCGGCCAGGAACCCGCGCAGCGCTTCGACCTCCGGCAGCTCCGGCATACGTTCAGTCTGCCGCAGAACCGCCCGCATAACCTCCTGGGCCTGCGTCCGGCCGGAGTGCCGCGCTCCGAGATCTGCCAGTAACGGAGAGCAACAGGGGCCTGCAACCAGAACTACGCCGTTCCGGCGGATGTGGATCTGTCCGCGTACCGCAGCGCTGTGATCTGGTGCAAGCGCTTCTCGGTCTCCTTCGGCGCGGCTGATCTGACCGCGTCAGCGTGAGGCCGTCTTACGCGCGGTACTTGGCGAACTGGTGCAGCGCCGCTTGGGCGTAGGCGACCCGCCGGTCCAGGCGGTGCTCGTGCCACGCGTAGTTGGACCGCATATAGCGGAAGTCCAGCGCGGTCCTGAGTGATCCCCTGGGCCGCCACACGACGCGGCGCGGGCAGCCCCAGACGATCAGATCAGCGGAGTCACCCAGCGTCACCAGGGTGATCAGCAGGGAGACCACGAAGAACACACACCACAGCGGCAGCAGCAGCGCGAAGCCCAGCCAGCCCAGCCAGGTCCCCTTGTACCCCAGCAGGGGTGGCTGCCCGTCAGCCAGATCGATCCTCCAGTAGGCTCGCCAGCTCTGATGGGAGCGTCCACGGCTGAAGCGGCACAGCACCTCATCGTTGTCGTCCAGAACGGTGAACCGCTGCGGCTCTCCCTTGGGCAGGGGCTCAGGGTGGACCGAGCACATCACCTGCTTCTCCGGATCCTCCAGCACCAGCACCGGGTGGTCTTCATGCCGCGCGGCCAGGGTCTCGGTGCGCTCCTCCACCTCGGCGACCGTGGTGGGCGCGCTGGGCGTGGGCGGACCGGAGGCGGCCGCGCTGTCCGGGCCTGGTGGGCTGCCGGGTTTGAGGAGACGTATGCGGGCCAGCGCCTCCTCGGCACGGTGCTCGCCATCGGGCAGGATCATAAAGCACTCGCCCTCGGGCCACAGCCCGGAGTGGGAGCCCGAAGTGCCGCTCACCTCGACGGTGAAATCTGACTGTGCCATCGCCCGCTCCCTGTCTGCCTGTTGGAGTCCAGCGGAGATTGTGCCAAGGCCGGACGGGGCGTGTAGAGGGCGCGTTGTCCCAGCGCGCCCACGGAAGGGTTGACTTAAACATTTGTTGAAGTTGGATGCTTTCCATGCGCCCGGAAGGGCGCAACTCACAGGAAAGAAGGGGAAGTTCCCATGTCCAGCGACACCATGCAGACCATCGCTCCCGGCACAGTCCAGCCCGCTCTTCACCGTTCCGGTCTCAACTGGTGGCAGGCGCTCGGCGCGGGAGCGATCGCCTCGGCTCTGGTCAATCTGCTGATCCTCGGCATCGGCCATCTCGCGAACGCCTCCTTTGTCATCCTTGATGGCAGCGAGGCTCATCAGGTGGATGCCGGAGGCGTCATCCTCTCCTCAGTCGTCCCGCTGATCGTCGGTGCTGGAGCCGCCATCCTGCTGGCCCTGTGGAAGACCGTCTTCCTGCGGACCGCCCAGTACCTGGGAGCCGCACTCGCCCTGCTCTCCGTCTGGGGGCCGCTGACGGTCGACGCCGATGGCGGCACCATCGCCGCCCTCTCCCTGATGCACATCACCCTTGGCATCGCCGTCGTCACCAGCCTGGAGGCCTACCGGCGCCACCGGCTGGGGCGCTGAGGCGCCTGTTAAGCAAGCGCACATCCGCGAGCTCCTGAGCGTCCACGTCCAGTCCAGCCTGTCCGGCCAAGAAAGAGGAAGGCGGACCGATTCCCGTCGGTCCGCCTTCCGCTCGTGGACAGGAGAGCCCGCCGTGACCGTCCCCTACGCCCCACCGTCCCCGCCAGCCCCAGCCGACCCCACCGGCGTGCCCGCCAGCTACACCGTCTCGCTCGCCCAGGACGAGAGCGAGGTACGCGCCGCTCAGCGCCTTCGGCACCAGGTCTTCGCCGGTGAGCTGGGAGCGCGGCTCGTCGGTCCGGAGCCCGGCCTGGACACCGACTCCTTCGACGCCTACTGCGACCATCTGCTCGTCAAGGAAGAGCACAGCGGCATGGTGGTCGGTACATACCGGCTGCTGCCGCCGGAGCGGGCCCGGATCGCCGGACGGCTCTACTCCGAGGGTGAGTTCGATCTGACGAGTCAGCGAGCCATCCGCGACGACCTGGTCGAGGCCGGCCGCTCCTGTGTGCACCCCGACCACCGCGACGGTGCCGTCATCGCCCTGATGTGGGGTGGCATAGCCCGCTATCTCACCCGTACCGGCCATAACTGGCTCGCTGGCTGCTGCTCCGTCCCGCTCGCCGATGGCGGCGCCCTCGCCGCCGGAGTGTGGGACCGGGTCGCGGCCCACCATCTGTCGCCCGAGGAGTACCGGGTCACCCCGCACACCCCGTGGCGCGCCAACTCCCTCGCCCCGCCCGGGCGCACCCCGCTGCCGCCGCTGCTGCGCGGCTATGTGCGGCTGGGCGCCTGGGTCTGCGGAGAGCCCGCCCATGACCCGGACTTCGGTGTCGCGGACCTCTACGTACTGCTCTCCCTTCGGAACACCAATCCCCGCTACCTGCGCCGTTTTCTCTCCATAGTTCCCTCCCTCCTCCCGGCCTGATATGACCACCATCAGTCCCTGGCTGCCCACCGCGCCGTGCACCACCAGCCGCTGTCTGCCGCCGGACGTGCCGATGGTGGGTCCGGGCCGACGGCTCATCCGGGCTGTGGCCGTGGTCAGCGTGCTGCTCGCCGGGATCGTGCTGTCCCCGCTCGCCCGGCGCTGCACCGCTCAGCGGCGCGACCGGCTGGTGCGGCTGTGGACCCGTACGGTGGTCACCGCCTTCGGCATCCGGATACGCGCTGTGGGCAGCTTGGCGCAGGGCCCCGTGCTGGTCGTGGCCAACCACATCTCCTGGCTGGACGTACCGCTGCTCGCCGCCGTCAAACCCGGCCGCATGCTGGCCAAGAGCGAGGTCGGTGAGTATCCACTGCTGGGTGCGCTCGCCCGGCGCGGCGGCACCCTCTTTATCGACCGGGAACGGCTGCGCGCCCTCCCGGCCACCGTCAACGCGATCGCCGCCGCCCTGCGCGGCGGTTCGACGGTGGTCGCCTTCCCCGAGGGCAGCACCTGGTGCGGCCGGCGGCAGGGCCGCTTCCGCCCCGCCGTCTTCCAGGCCGCGCTGGACGCCGGTACGGCCGTGCAGCCGGTGGTGATCCGCTACCGGCTGCCCGGCCAGGACCCGACGGCGGTCGCCGCCTTCGTCGGGGAGGACACCCTGCTCGCCTCACTGCGCCGGGTCACCGCGGCCCGTGGACTGGTCGCCGAGGTGGTCGCGCTGCCGCCGGTAGCCTGCGGCGCCCATGTGGACCGTAAGTTGCTGGCCCGAGCCGTACAGGACCTGGTGATGCCCGAGGCAAGGGGTAAGGATTACGCTCCTGGGCATGACGGCACTCCGTGAGGATGAAACGACCACCACCACTCCGCAGACAACTGGCCGCTGGAGGAAGCTGACCCCACGGCAGGCCCGGCTCGTACGTGGCATCACCGCCGCGGTCGTCATGGTCGTGGTGGCCGTCGCCATGGTGGTGCGGTTCGCCAGCGAGCCCTCGCTTCTCACCCTCGGCCTGTACGGGATCGCGCTGATTCTCTCCGGCACGGCCATCGTGCTGAGCCGCCGAGGCCGCACCCGGCTGGCGATGGCCGTCCTGGCCTGCGGCCTGGCCGTAGTAGTCCTGGCCGAACCCCTCCTACGAGCCAGCTCCTAGCCCCGAGGTGTTGTGGGCACTCGCAGCCCCGCGAGGGGCGTGGGCCCGCCCTGCTACGCAACCACCCACCCATCCCAGCCACGACGCTCCGGCCAACTCCGCAGCGGAGCTCGCGACGCTTGGTGGGCACAACCCCCGGCCACCGGCCCGCACTGGGCCACCCCCGGGGCCCCGGGGCGAAGCCCCGGTTCCGGGAAGGGGCGGGATACGGGGACACCACCCCCGGCACCCCGCCCCTGGGCGAAGCCCCGCCACGCGGCGGAGCCGCACACCGGCACAGCCGAGAAGGTGGGGGCACTCCCTGAGGGCACCTCCTGGGGGCACCTCCCAGACGAAGTCTGGGGGAGTTAGCTGGGGGAGGAGTCTGGGGGAGGGGCAAGGGGAAACGGCCCCCAGGGTGGCGGGGTGCGGTGCGCCGTCTCCGCTCCGCCGCTGCCATGCGGTGCAAAGCAGCCGCAGTAGGCTGCCACCATGACGAACGAGCTGCCCGAGATGCGAGCCTCGGACGCGGAGCGGGACCGGATCGCCGAGCTGCTGCGGGATGCCTTCTCCGAAGGGCGGCTCAGCACAGATGAGTTCGAGGAGCGGCTGGAGGCCACCTATCAGGCCCGTACCCGGGGCGAACTGGAGCCGCTGGTACGCGATCTGCCGCAGCCCAGCGCCGCCGCCACCCCGGCGGCAGCCACCGCCAAGGGGCGGTGGGCCGGGCGATTCGGCGGCAAGCCGACCTCGCGTGGTGGCGTCGCCATCATGGGCGGTTTCGTCCGCAAGGGCCCATGGACCGCGCCGCGCACGTTCAACTGCTTCGCCTTCTGGGGCGGCGGTGATATCGATCTGCGCGAAGCCCGCTTCGAGGACCGCGAGGTGGTGATCCGGGCCACCGCCATCATGGGCGGGGTCAACATCACCGTGCCGCACGATGCCGAGGTCATGGTCAGCGGACTCGGCATCATGGGCGGCTTCGATCACAGCGCGACCGGCGCCGGATCGCCCGGCGCACCCCGTATCGTGATCACCGGTTTCGCCTTCTGGGGCGGGGTGGGCGTCGAGCGCAAGCCTCCCGCGGGGGAGGAAAGAAAAGAGCTGGCCGGGGACGAGTAGGAGGACACATTGTCCCGTGAGCGCGCCGCGGACATGGCCGAGCTTCAGGCGACGGCCTGTGCGGAGCTTGGCTCACCGCTCTACGCCGCCCTGCTGCGTCGGGTGGCCGACGATATCCGGACGGGCGGCCCCTGCGCCGAGGCCGTGGCCGGGTACGAGGAGGCACCAGGGCCCGCCGCTATCGCCCTGCGGCTGCTCGGCGGGGTGCACGGGCTGGTGCTCACCGGACGGGCGCCCGAGCTGGCCGCGCACTACCCCAGCGCTGGCGGGGCCTTCGACCCGCGGCGGCCGGACGCGGCCTGGCCCGCCTTCCGGGCCGCTGTCGCGGCCGAACTGCCCTGGGTACGGGACTGGATGACCCGGCCGCCGCAGACCAATGAGGTCGGCCGGGCCAATCTGCTGATCGCTGGACTGCTGACCGCGGTGGAGACCTTCCAGCTGCCGGTGCGGCTCTTTGAGCTCGGCGCCAGCGCGGGGCTCAACCTCCGCGCTGAACAGTTCCATTACATCGCACAGGACTATCGCTGGGGGCCTGCCACCTCCCCGGTCGTACTGGACGCGGCCTGGCGTGGCACCCCGCCCGAATGGCTGACCCGGGCCGCCACTCGGCACCCGTCGATCACCGTCGTGGAGCGGCGCGGCTGCGACCTGAACCCGGTTGACCCACTGTCAGCGGACGGCGCGCTGGCGCTGCGGGCCTATGTCTGGCCCGACCAGACCGCACGCTTCGCCCGGCTGGAGGGCGCGCTGGGAGTGGCGGCCGAGATCCCGGCCGAGGTGGCCGCCATGGGAGCCGCCGACTTCCTCTCCGGGGTCGAGCCACGGGAGGGGACCCTGACGGTCGTATGGCACTCCGTCATGCGCCAGTACGTTCCCAAGGAGGAGTGGGCCCTGGTCCAGACACAGCTGGACGAGCTGGCCGCCGCCAGCACCCCGCAGGCGGGCTTCGCCCATATCGCCTTCGAACCAGGCCGGGTGGGCGAGCAGCACCGCTTCCGGCTGACCGTACGGCTGGGGGAGAGCGCTGAGGCCGACCTGGCCGAGGCGGCGCCGCACGGCCTGCCCGCCCAGGGCCCGCAGCCATGACCGCCCGCATACGCCACCGCACCCCGGCCACCGAGGCCGAGGCCATCGCCGTGCAGCGGGAGCTGCGTACCCAGGTACGGGTGGACTGCTCCGGCCCGGCGCCGGGTGCGCCCGGCACGGCGGTGGCCGGTGTCGATGTCGCCTACGACGATGAGCGCGACGAAGTCGCGGCCGCCGCCGTGGTGCTGGACGCCCGGACCCTCGCCGTCATCGACGAGGCCACGGCGGTCGGCCCGGTGCCCTTCCCCTATGTACCCGGGCTGCTCGCCTTCCGGGAACTGCCCGCCGTGCTGGCGGCGCTGGAGAAGCTGAGCCGTACCCCCGATCTGGTGGTGTGCGATGGGTACGGCCTCGCACATCCGCGACGCTTTGGCCTGGCCAGCCATCTCGGAGTCCTCACCGGGCTGTCGGCGATCGGGGTTGCCAAGAACCCCTTCGGCTTCCACCATGGCCCCCTCGGGGAGGAACGGGGCGCGAGCGCGCCGCTTCTCGACCCGGAGTCGGGGGAGGAGGTCGGCGCCGCGCTGCGTACCCAGGCCCGAGTGAAGCCGGTCTATGTCTCCGTCGGTCACCGGATGACCCTGGCGGGCGCCTGCGCTCATACCCTGCACCTCGCCCGCGACTACCGGCAGCCGGAGACCACCCGGCGCGCCGACCGGCTGTGCCGTCAGACGCTCGCGCGCTGATGAGCCACCCGGAAGACCAATCCCGCCCGGCGCAGCCGGGCGATCAGCGCATCGCCCATCGCGACGGCCGTGGTCACCTGGCCGGCGCTGTCCGGGAGCTCGTCGAAGGCCAGGCACAGCGCCGACTCGGCCAGCATCTTGGCTGTCTCGTCATACCCTGGATCGCCGCCCGACACCTCGGTGTACACCTTCTCCCCGCCGCCTTCGCCGACGAAGCGCACCGAGAACCAGCTCTTCGCCCGCCGCGCCTGGCTCGGCCCCTCACCCGGCGCCAGCCGGGAGGACAGCCAGCGCCGCGCCGGGCCGAGCTGCGCCAGCGCGAAGAGGGCGCCCACCCCGGCTACTCCGCCCACGGCGACCGGCAGATGCCTGACAGCGGCGGCGTGCCGATAGCGGAAGTCCGGCCCGTAACGCTCCAGCGCGGCGGCGGAGCGCCCCACAATCTGCGGGTCGATGGTGGGCAGCGGCACCGCCCACGCCCCGGCCTCGCGGCTGTGCCGCATCCCGCCCAGCGGGGTGGAGATGCGGCGGCCCGGTGGCCGGGGTTCAGCCCGCCGCCGGGCCTTGGCCGTACGCACCATCTGCGGACCACGGGAGAAGGCGTCCAGCGCGGAGGCGAGGGTCCCGCCGGAGAAGGTACCGCCCGCCCGTACATAGCCGTCGACCCGCAGCGGTACTCCTTCCGGCAGCAGCCCGACGGTGAAGAGCACCCCGAGATCGTGCGGGACCGAGTCAAAGCCACAGGCGTGCACCAGCCGGGCGCCGTTCTCCTGGGCCCGCTGATGGTGCTTCAGATACATCGCGTCGACGAACTCAGGTTCGCCGGTCAGATCGGCGTAGTCCGTACCCTCCGCCGCGCAGGCGGCCACCAGTGGTTCGCCGTAGCGGATATAGGGTCCGACGGTGCTGGCCACCACCCGGGCGTCGGCGGCCACCCGGCGCAGTGATCCGGGGTCGCTGGCGTTGGCGTGCAGCAAGGGGAGCTCGGCGCAGTCGGGGCGGATCTTCCCCAGCCGCTCACGCAGCCGCTCCAGCTTCTCCGCGTTGCGCCCGGCGAGCGCCCAGCGGCAGCCGTCGGGGGCGTGCGCGGCCAGATACTCGGCGGTCAGACCGCCAGTGAAGCCGGAGGCGCCGAAGAGTACGAGATCGTGGGTCCGGGACACACCTGCTCCTCGATAGGGGCCGTTGGCAGACGGTGGGCGACCGTCAGAGGCCGAGCCTAGGCTGATCCGTATGGCCAAGAAACAGGACGATCCACTAACGGTGCGGGAAAAGGTGCGGGAGTTCGCGCTGGGGCTGCCGGGGGCGGGGGAGGAGTTCCCCTGGGGCGAGAGTGTCGTCAAGGTCAATAAGAAGGTCTTCGTCTTTCTCGGCGTGGACGACGGCAGCTATCCGGCGGGTATCACGGTCAAGCTGAAGACCCCGGAGGTCCATGGGCACGCGATGACCTCCCCGGGCGCCCAGCCCGCGGGATACGGACTGGGCAAGGCGGGCTGGGTGTCCATTCCCCTGGAGGAGGAGGGCGCCCCGGCGGTTGATCTGCTCTGCGACTGGGTGGAGGAGAGCTACCGGGCGATAGCCCCCAAGAAACACATCGCCGAACTGGACGCGAGCTGACCCCGCAGGAGAGCTGTCCCCCAACCCGGCCCCGTGTTGTGGGCACTCTCCCCCAGACTTCGTCTGGGAGGTGCCCCCAGCCCCGCGAGGGGCTGTGGGCCCGCCCTGCTACGCAACCACCCACCCACCCCAGCCACGACGCTCCGGCCCACCCCGCAACGGGGCTCGCGACGCTTGGCGGGCACAACACCGGCCACCGGCCCGCACCGGCCGCCCCGGGGGGCCGGGGCGAAGCCCCGGTTACGGGGGCCCGAAGTGCGTCCAGGTTGGCTGCGGGGGGACTCCCCTGTCCCACTCCTTCCCGAAACCGGGGGCTACGCCCCCCAGACCCCACTCCGTTGTGGGCACTCTCCCCCAGCTAACGCTGGGGGTGCCCCCAGGAGGCGCCCCCAGCCCCGCGAGGGGCGTGGGCCCGCCCTGCTACGCAACCACCCACCCACCCCAGCCACGACGCTCCGGCCCGCCCCGCAGCGGGGCTCGCGACGCTTGGTGGGCACAACACCGGCCCACCGACCCGCACCGGCAAACCCGGGCCCCGGGGCGAAGCCCCGGTTACGGGAAGGGGCGGGTATAGGGGAACTCCACCCACAGCACCCCGCACGGGCGAAGGCGCGCCGCGCGGGCGGAGCCGCATATCGATACAGCCGGGAAAGGGTGGGATACGGGGAAGCCCACCCACGGCACCCCGCACCGGGGCGCAAGTCCCGCCGGGCGGGGGAGCCGCATACCGGCACGCCCGGGACGGGGCGGGAGGCCGGGGGCAGCCCTCCCGCGGCAGACCCAGCCGTACCGCCAGGTAATCCGCAAGGCGCTAGGTCTTGTGGAAAGTGGAACACGTTCTTAGCATCGCTGGTGTTACATCACTTGTGTCACACGGCTGGGGGCTTGATGACAGCAGCGACAGCGCAGGGGCACGGCCCCCTGGCCGGGGTGCGCGTAGTGGAGCTGGCCGGGATCGGGCCCGGCCCTTTCGCCGGGATGCTGCTGGCCGATCTCGGCGCCGATGTCGTACGGGTCGACCGGCCCCGCGGCGCCGGTCTGGCGGTCAATCCGGCGTATGACGTCACCAACCGCAACAAGCGCTCGGTCCTCGTCGACCTCAAGGCCGGGGACGGCCCCGCCACCGTGCTCGACCTCGTCGAGCGCGCCGATGTGCTCATCGAGGGATACCGCCCCGGAGTCGCCGAGCGGCTCGGTGTCGGACCCGCGGAGTGCCTCGCCCGGAACCCCCGGCTCGTCTACGGCCGGATGACCGGCTGGGGCCAGCAGGGCCCGCTGGCCCGGCAGGCCGGACATGACATCGGCTATATCGCCCTCACCGGGGCCCTCGGCATGATCGGACCGGCCGAGGGTCCGCCCGTCGTCCCCGCCAATCTGCTGGGGGACTACGCGGGGGGCTCGCTCTATCTGGTGATCGGCGTGCTGGCCGCGCTGCACCACGCCCGCGCCCGGGGCGAGGGGCAGGTCGTCGATGCCGCGATCGTGGATGGGGCCAGCCATCTCACCGCGATGATCCACGGAATGATCGCGGCGGGCGGCTGGCAGGACCGGCGCGCCGCCAATCTGCTGGACGGCGGCTGCCCCTACTACGGCACCTATGAGACCGCCGACGGCGGCTTTATGGCGGTCGGGGCGCTGGAGCCGCAGTTCTACGCGGAGTTCATCCGGCTCCTCGGTATCGGGGAAACGGCGCCCAGCCGCGATGACCTCGCCCACTGGGATGAGCTGCGGCAGGACATCGCCGCCCGCTTCAAGACCCGCACCCGGGAGGAGTGGACCGAGGTCTTCGAAGGCTCGGACGCCTGCGTCGCCCCGGTGCTGTCGCTGAGCGAGGCCCCGGCGCACCCCCACCTGGCGGCCCGCGACACCTTCGTCGAGCACTCCGGCATCACCCAGCCCGCCCCCGCACCGCGCTTCTCCGCCACCCCCGGCTCCGTACGCACCGCTCCCGCCCAACCCGGCGCGGACACCGCCGAGGTGGCCCAGGACTGGGATGTGCCCGCCCTCACCAAGGACGCCACCTGATGGAACTCGCCACCTCCCTGCAGTACGCCGATGACCCCCGCCAGGCCGCTGACCAGGTCGCCGCCCTGGAGTCCGCCGGTCTTGACGCCGTCTGGGTCGCTGAGGCATACGGCTTTGACTCGCCCACGATCATGGGCTATCTCGCCGCCCGCACCGCGCGGATGAAGATCGGTGCGGCCATTCTCAATGTGTACTCCCGGACACCCGCGCTGATCGCCCAGACCGGGGCCGGACTTGACGCCGTCTCCGGCGGCAGGGCGCTGCTC
The DNA here is from genome assembly GCF_021216675.1 of Streptomyces gobiensis. Lineage (NCBI taxonomy): Bacteria > Bacillati > Actinomycetota > Actinomycetes > Kitasatosporales > Streptomycetaceae > Streptomyces > Streptomyces gobiensis. The sequence continues at coordinate 5,130,308 of NZ_CP086120.1, forward strand.
GGCCTGGGCGCCTCCGGGCCACAGGTCGTTGAGGGCTGGCACGGCAAGCCCTATGACAAGCCGCTCGGCCGCACCCGGGAGACGGTCGAGCTGTGCCGCCGTATCTGGCGCCGTGAGGTCATCGACCACCACGGCATCACCGATATGCCGCTGCCCGAGGAGAAGGGTGGTCGGCTCGGCAAGCCGCTGAAGATCCTCACCAAGCCGGTGCGCGAGGAGATTCCGCTGTACATCGCCGCGTTGGGACCGGCCAATGTGCGGATGACCGCCGAGATCGCCGACGGCTGGCTGCCGCATCTCTTCCTGCCGGAGAAGGCCAAAGAGGTCTGGGGCAAGCCGCTGGCAGAGGGCGCCGCGCGGCGCGACCCGCGGCGCGGACCGCTGCGCACCGTCGCCGGGTCGGTCATCGCGATGGTCGACGACCCAGATGACGCAGTGCGGGTGCGGGATCTGCTGCGTCCGCTGATCGCGCTCTATGTAGGCGGAATGGGCGCCCCGGGGAAGAACTTCTACAACGATCTGGCCTGCGCCTATGGCTATGAGGCCGAGGCCAAACGGATTCAGGAGCTCTATCTCGCGGGCAAGAAGAAGGAAGCCGAGGCCGCGGTCCCGGCTGAGTTCTGCGAACTGATCTCCCTGTGCGGGCCTGAGGGATACGTACGCGACCGTATCGAGGCCTTCCGGGAAGCGGGTGTCACCCAGCTCAATGTCGTGCCGGTCGGCCCGGACCCCGCGAAGCTCATTGAAACCGTCAAGGGCTGGCTCTGAGGAGGGCGCACCACACCATGAGCAGTATGCAGCGCGAGATCTTCACCGAGGACCATGACGCCTTCCGGGAGACGGTCAGGACCTTTCTGGCCAAGGAGGTCACCCCGCACCATGAGCAGTGGGAGCGGGACGGCGTCGTCAGCCGGGACGCCTGGCTGGCCGCCGGACGGCAGGGGCTTCTCGGGCTCGCCGTCCCCGAGGAGTACGGCGGCGGCGGAAACGATGACTTCCGCTACAGCGCCGTGCTGATGGAGGAGTTCACCAAGGCCGGAGCCTCCGGCATGGCCGTCGGCCTCCACAACGACATCATCGGGCCCTATCTTCTCTCCCTCACCACCGAGGAGCAGAAGCGGCGCTGGCTGCCCGGCTTCTGCACCGGCGAGCTCATTACGGCCATCGCCATGACCGAGCCGGGCGCGGGCTCCGATCTCCAGGGCATCCGCACCACCGCGGAGGACCGGGGCGATCACTGGCTGCTCAATGGCTCCAAGACGTTCATCTCCAATGGCATTCTGGCCGATCTGGTGATCGTCGTTGTCAGGACCACACCGGAGGGCGGGGCCAAGGGGCTCAGCCTGCTGGTCGTCGAGCGTGGCATGGCGGGCTTTGAGCGCGGCCGCAACCTCGACAAGATCGGCCAGAAGGCCCAGGACACCGCGGAGTTGTTCTTCAACGATGTACGTGTCCCCAAGGAGAACCTGCTCGGTGAGCTCAATGGCGCCTTCATCCATCTGATGACCAATCTCGCCCAGGAGCGGATGGGCATCGCGGTGGCCGGAATCACCGCCGCCGAGCAGGTGCTCGCCCTGACCATGGAGTATGTCAAGGAGCGGGAGGCCTTTGGACGGCCACTGGCCAAGCTTCAGCACATCCGCTTCGAGATCGCTGAGATGGCCACCGAGTGTGCCGTCACCCGCACCTTCCTCGACCGCTGTATCGCTGATCACGCGGCGGGCAAGCTCGACGCCGTACACGCCTCGATGGCCAAGTGGTGGGCCACCGAGCTGCAGAAACGCGTGGCCGACCGCTGCCTCCAACTGCACGGCGGCTACGGCTATATGACCGAATACCGGGTTGCGAAGGCCTTTGTGGACGGCCGGATCCAGACCATCTACGGCGGCACGACCGAGATCATGAAGGAGATCATCGGTCGTTCGCTGCTCGCTTGAGAAAGGGTTACTACCTACCGTGAGCACCGACGCGTTCGTATACGACGCCATCCGCACCCCGCGAGGGCGCGGCAAGGCCAGTGGTGCGCTGCACGGCACCAAGCCCATCGATCTGGTGGTAGGGCTCATCGACGAGATCCGCCGCCGCTTCCCCGATCTCGACCCGGCCGCCATCGACGATGTGGTGCTGGGCGTCGTCAGCCCGCACAGCGATCAGGGCTCCGACATCGCCAAGATCGCGGCCATCGCGGCCGGACTTCCCGACACGGTCGCGGGCCTTCAGGAGAACCGCTTCTGTGCCTCCGGCCTGGAGGCGGTCAATCTGGCCGCTGCCAAGGTCCGTTCGGGCTGGGAGGATCTGATCCTGGCAGGCGGTGTGGAGTCGATGTCCCGCGTTCCGCTGGGCAGTGACGGCGGCGCCTGGGCGATGGACCCGATGACCAGCTTTGACACCGGCTTCGTCCCACAGGGCATCGGCGCCGACCTGATCGCCACCATGGAGGGCTTCAGCCGCCGGGATGTGGACGAGTTCGCCGCCCTCTCCCAGGAGCGGGCGGCCAAGGCGTGGAAGGACGGCCGGTTCGACCGCTCCGTCGTCCCGGTCCGCGACCGCAATGGGCTGACCGTGCTCGACCATGATGAACATCTGCGGCCCGGCACAACGGCTGATTCGCTCGCCGGTCTCAAGCCCTCCTTCGCCGTGATCGGCGATATGGGCGGCTTCGACGCGGTGGCGCTGCAGAAGTACCACTGGGTGGAGAAGATCGATCACGTTCACCACGCGGGCAACTCCTCCGGCATTGTCGATGGCGCGGCGCTGGTGGCCATCGGCAGCGGTGAGATCGGCCAGCGCTATGGTCTGGAGCCGCGCGCCCGGATTCTGTCCGCCGCGGTGTCCGGCGCCGACCCGACCATCATGCTGACCGGTCCGGCGCCTGCCTCCCGTAAGGCGCTGGCCAAGGCGGGCCTGACGATTGATGACATCGATCTGGTGGAGATCAATGAGGCCTTCGCGGCTGTGGTGCTGCGCTATGTCAAGGACATGGGGCTGGACTTGGAGAAGGTCAACGTCAATGGCGGCGCGATCGCCATGGGGCACCCGCTGGGTGCCACCGGCGCGATGATTCTGGGCACGCTCATTGATGAGCTGGCGCGGCGTGATCAGCGGTATGGGTTGGCGACGCTGTGTGTGGGCGGCGGTATGGGGATCGCCACCGTCATCGAACGCCTCTAGGGGTGGCCCCCAATCCCGCGCTCCCAGCTACCTCCCCCAGCTACCTCTGGGAGGCGCCTCCAGGAGGTTGCCCCCAGGAGGGCCTCAGGGGTGTGCCCCCGTGCCTTGGGCGCGGGCTCGCGGGCGGGCCCCCGGTGCTGGGCTGAGCCGCCTGCCGTCGCCGCGTAACCCGCACGCGCATGAACAGAATTCACCTGGAGACATACGACATGCCTGAGTCCATGACGATCCGCTGGGATCGCGACGCCGACAACATCGTCACGCTGACCCTCGATGACCCCAATCAGTCCGCCAACACCATGAACGAGGACTTCAAGACCTCGCTCACCGCCATCGCCGACCGGCTGGAGGCCGAGAAGGACTCCATCCGCGGTGTGATCGTCACCTCGGCGAAGAAGACCTTCTTCGCGGGCGGCGATCTGCGACTGCTGATCCAGGCCACACCCGAGCACTCCACCGAGGTCTTCGACAGCGGCATGCGGATCAAGCGCGATCTGCGCCGTATCGAGACCCTCGGCAAGCCCGTCGTCGCCGCCATCAACGGCGCCGCGCTCGGCGGCGGCCTGGAGATCGCGCTGGCCTGTCATCACCGCGTTGCCCTGGACGCCCAGGGTTCCAAGATCGGACTGCCCGAGGCCACCTTGGGCCTGCTGCCCGCGGGTGGTGGCGTCACCCGTACCGTCCGGCTGCTCGGCATCGCCGATGCCCTGCTGAACGTGCTGCTCCAGGGCCAGCAGTACTTCCCCGCCAAGGCGAAGGAGAAGGGCCTGGTCCACGAGGTCGTGGACACCCAGGAGGAGTTGATCGAGCGGGCCCGCGCCTTCATCGACGCCAACCCCGAGGCCCGGCAGCCCTGGGACACCGAGGGGTACAAGATCCCCGGGGGCACCCCGGCGCACCCGAAGTTCGCGGCGAACCTCCCCGCCTTCCCGGCCAACCTCAAGAAGCAGACCGGCGGCGCCGAATATCCGGCGCAGCGCAATATCCTCGCGGCAGCTGTCGAGGGCGCCCAGGTCGACTTTGAGAGCGCCCAGGTCATCGAGGCCCGCTACTTCGTGGAGCTGGTCACCGGCCAGATCTCCAAGAACATGATCCAGGCCTTCTTCTTCGACCTCCAGGCCGTCAACTCGGGTGCCAGCCGCCCGAAGGGCATCCAGGCCCGTACGGCGCACAAGGTCGCCGTCCTCGGAGCGGGCATGATGGGCGCGGGCATCGCCTACTCCTGCGCCAAGGCGGGGATGGAGGTCGTACTCAAGGACGTTTCTCTTGAGGCCGCAGAGAAGGGCAAGGCTTACTCACAGGGGCTGCTGGACAAGGCGCTGGCCAAGGGACGTACAACCCAGGAGAAGCGCGACGCGCTGCTCGCCCGGATCACCCCGACCGCTGATCCGCAGGCCCTGGCGGGCTGTGACGCCGTCATCGAAGCGGTCTTCGAGGATCCCAGCCTCAAGCACAAGGTCTTCCAGGAGATCCAGGACATCGTCGCCCCCGACGCCCTGCTCTGCTCCAACACCTCCACACTGCCCATCACCCTGCTCGCCGAGGGCGTCAAGCGGGAACAGGACTTCATCGGGCTGCACTTCTTCTCACCCGTCGACAAAATGCCCCTGGTCGAGATCATCAAGGGGAAGAAGACCGGAGCGGAAGCGCTGGCCCGCGCCTTCGACCTGGTCCGCCAGATCAAGAAGACCCCGATCGTCGTCAATGACTCCCGGGGCTTCTTCACCTCACGGGTCATCGGTCATTTCCTCACCGAGGGGATGGCCCTGGTCGCCGAGGGCGTTGAACCCGCCTCCGTCGAACAGGCCGCGGCCCAGGCGGGCTACCCGGCCAAGGTGCTCTCCTTGCTGGATGAGCTGAACCTCACCCTGCTGCGTAAGATCCGCAGCGAGGCACAGCAGGCGATCGAGGCCGACGGCGGCACGTGGCCCGAGCATCCGGCGGACCAGGTGCTCGACCGGATGATCGATGAGTTCCAGCGGCCCGGACGTTTCGCCGGAGCGGGCTTCTACGAGTACGAGGACGGCAAGCGCACCCGGCTGTGGCCCGGGCTGCGGGAGCACTTCACCAAGCCGGACACAGAGATCCCGTTTGAGGACATGAAGGAGCGGATGCTCTTCGCCGAAGCTCTGGACACCGTCCGCTGCGTGGAGGAAGGCGTCCTGACCTCGGTCGCCGACGCCAATATCGGCTCCATCATGGGCATTGGCTTCCCACCGTGGACCGGCGGTGTGCTGCAGTACATCAATGGCTACGAGGGCGGCCTGACCGGCTTCGCCGCCCGCGCCCGCGAGCTCCAGGAGCGCTACGGCGACCGCTTCGCCCCGCCCGCGCTGCTCATCGAGAAGGCCGAGAAGGGCGAGACCTTCACCGACGGGTGACGGGCGACCCGTGACGGGCGACGGGCCCAGTCCGCCGGTTCACCGGCCCAGCCGCGGAGCGCGCTCCTTAGGGAACGCGCTCCGCAGCTCCTCCTTCAGCGACCGCTGAAAGGCGGTCAGCAGCGCCTGCACCACCAGCGGCTGCATATGGGCCGACAGCGACTTCATCCGCTCCACCTGCTCCGGGGCCGGTTCCCGCTCCCGGTAGGGCTCCCACACCTCGGCGCGGAAGAGCTGGCTCAGCTCCCGGGCCACCTCCCGGGTGTGCTCCAACACCACCTTCCGGGCGGCCAGGATCGACTCCAGCGACATCGGTACGTCCAGCAGCCGCACCCCCAGAGGCAGCATGCCCGGATCGACCCGGAAGACCGCCGGGTCGTCCGTGCTCTCCAGCACGCTCATCGCGACCAGCCGCTCCAGGTCCTCCTCCGTCAGCTCCCGGCCGCTGCGCCGCGCCAGCTGTTCACGGGTCACCTCATCGGCCGTGTCGGGCATCCAGGAGGCCACCAGGGCGCGATGTATGGCCAGGTCATAGGCGCTGAGGTCTTCCGGGAGCTGCTGCACATAGCGCTCGATGGCGGACAGCGTCATGCCCTGGCTCTGCAGCTCCTCGATAAGCGCCAGCCGGGAGAGGTGGTCGGGCCCGTAGCGGCCGACCCGGCGCGGACCGATCTCGGGCGGCGGCAGCAGCCCACGGGTGCTGTAGAAGCGTACGGTGCGTACGGTGACGCCCGCGCGGGCCGCCAGCTCGTCGACGGTCAGGCTCGCGGCCTCCATCTGCTGGGTCATCTGCGGCGCCCTCTCTCTCGCTCCTTCGTACCAATCGTGTTCAACAGTATTGCTGTCTCACTAGTCCTGTGAAACCTTCTGAGCCGCGCGGACAGCAGTTACGGCATGAGAAACGGCATGAGAAGACGCCCCTCCCGGAGGCCTCCTTGACCACGATCCTGCGACTGCCCGGGAATGACCCGGCTCACCTCACTCTCCCCGCCCTCCTCCTGCGCAACGCCGAGGACCATGGTGGTCTCCCGGCGCTCTCCTGGCGGGCCGCCGACGGCGACGGCTGGACCACCCTCAACTGGGCCGAGACGCGCCAGCGGGTCGCCGAACTCGCCGCCGGATACGCTGCGCTGGGCGTCGAACGGGGCGAGCATGTACTGCTGATGATGGGCAACCGGCCCGAGCACTGGCTCACCGACCTCGCACTGGTCCATCTCGGCGCGGTACCGGTGAGCGTCTACGGCACGGCCGCGCCCGAGCAGGTCGCCCATATCGTCCGGCACAGCCGTGCCCGCTTCGCGGTGATCGAGGGCGCCGCCGAGCTGCCCCGCTGGGAACCGCTGCTGGGCGTGCTGGAACGGCTTGTCGTCGTGGAGCCGGACGCGGTGGGCGACCACACCTCATACGCCGGCGTCCCGCGTCCCCATGACACCGAGGCCTTTGAGAAGGGCTGGCGCCAGACGCGGGCCACCGACCCGCTGACCGTCGTCTACACCTCCGGCACCACCGGTGACCCCAAGGGCGTGGTCATCTCACACCGCAATGTGGTGCTCAACGCCATCGCACTCGACCAGGTGGTGGAGCTGCCCGAGCACGCGGAGCACATCTGCTATCTGCCGTTCGCGCATATCGCCGAGCGGATGCTCGGTATCTATCTGCCGGTTTTCCGCGCCTCGCATGTCCATCTGTGCGCCGATCCGGCCCAGGTCGCGACGGTGGCGAAGGAGCTGCATCCAGCGCAGTTCTTCGGGGTGCCGAGGGTCTGGGAGAAGCTGGCCGCCTCGGTGAAGGCGGCCCTGACCCTGCTGCCCCAGGAGCAGCGCGCGGCCGTCGAACGCGCCGGGGAGGTGGCCCGCGAGTTCGTGAGCCACCGGGAGCGGGGCGAGGAGCCGCCGGGAGAGCTGGCCGCCGCCTACGACCAGGCCAAGTCCCGCGTACTCGATCCGCTGCTGGCCATGGCGGGCTTTGACAAGCTGGTCTGGACAGCGAGCGCGTCGGCGCCGATGCCGCTGGATGTCGTGAGGTTCTGGGCGGGCTTCGGCATCATCATCATGGACGCCTGGGGGCTCACCGAGACCATCGGTGTCGCGACGGCCAACAGCCCCACCGGGTTCCGCCTGGGCTCGGTCGGCCGTCCGCTGGACGGTCTTGAGGTACGTATCGCCGCCGACGGCGAGATCCTGGTACGCGGCGCCACGGTCTTCGACGGCTATCTGCGGGCCGACGGTTCGGTGGCCGCGGCCACCGACGCCGAGGGCTGGTTCCCGACCGGGGACATCGGCAGGCTGGATGACGACGGCTACCTCTGGCTGACCGACCGCAAGAAGGAGATGATCGTCACCTCGACCGGGAAGAACGTATCCCCCGCGCTGGTTGAGAACGCCCTGAAGGAGCACCCGCTGATCGGCCAGGCCCTGGTACACGGTGACGGCCGCTCCTATCTGGTCGCCCTGCTCGTCCTGGACCCGGAGATGGCCCCGGCCTGGGCGGCCCAGCACGGCATCGAGGCGCCACCGGCCGAGCTGGCCGGCCACCCGGCGGTGCACGCAGAGATCGACCGGGCCGTCCGGAGCGCCAACGCCCGCCTCAACCGCACCGAGCAGATCAAGCGCTACCGCCTGCTGGGCGAGGAGTGGGGCCCGCAGACCGGCGAGCTCACGCCCTCGCTGAAGCTGCGCCGCCGGGTGATCCGCGAGAAGTACGGCGAGGTGATCGAGGAGCTTTACGCGGCGGACGGTCCGGCCGAGCCCGCCGGATAGCCGGGCAGCGGGGCCCGCCCGTTCTCCCAGGCGGCCAGGACGGGGTCGACCACACGCCAGCACTCCTCGGCCTCATCGCCTCGGATGGTCAGGCTGGGGTCGCCACGGAAGATATCCAGCAGCAGCCGGGCGTAGGCGGGCAGCCGCTGCGGTGCCAGCTCCAGACCGAGCTGGGCGGACTCCAGCTCAAACGGGTCACCCGCCCCATTGAGGTTGATGGTCGCGTCGATCCGCTCCGGGTCCAGGGAGAGCCGCAGAAGATTCGGCACCGCTCCGCCGGACTGGCCGAACGCCAGATGCGGCACCGGCTTGAAGCGGATGTCGATCGCGGTGCGCGGTTCGCCCAGCGCCTTGCCGGTACGCAGCAGGAACGGCACCCCGGCCCAGCGCCAGTTGTCGACGGCCAGCCGCAGCTCGGCATAGGTCTCGGTTCCCCGGGCGGGGTCGACCCCCGGCTCATCGGTGTAGTCGGGGACCTTGCGCCCCGCCACGGTCCCGGCGGTGTAGCGAGCCCGGACCGCGCCGTCGCCCTCCGCCGCCTCGGCGGCGGAGGGTCCCCGGACGGCTCGGAGCAGTTGCACCTTACGGTCCCGCAGTTCGCGTTCGTGCAGGCTGTGCGGGGGGTCCATGGCGATCAGGCAGAGCAGTTGGAGCAGATGGTTCTGGACCATGTCGCGCAGCGCCCCGGTCTGGTCGTAGTACCCGGCGCGTCCCTCCAGGGTGAGGTCCTCGTCCCAGACGATGTCGACCCGCTCAATATGGCCCGCGTTCCACACGGGTTCGAAGAGCCGGTTGGCGAACCGCAGCCCCAGGATGTTCTGGACCGTCTGCTTGTTGAGGAAGTGGTCGACGCGGAAGACCCGCTCCTCGGCCAGGCACTCGGCGAGCATGCCGTTGAGCTCACGGGCGGACTCCTGGCCCTCGGCGAAGGGCTTTTCGAATACGACGCTGCTGCCCGTCGGCGGCCCGGCTTTGGCCAACGACCGCACCGCGGGCTGGTAGAGACTGGGTGGCAGGGCCAGATAGATGACACAGGGCCCCTCGGCGCGCTCTGTCGCGGCCTTCATCCCATCGGTGTCGGTGACATCGGCTCGGATGTACTCGCATCGCGCGGCGAGCTCCTCCCGGGCTGCCCGGGGCGACTGGGGCGCGTGCTCGTCCAGCGCCGTACGGAGGTGTTCCTTGAACTCCTCGTCGGTCAGCTCCTCCCGGCTGACGCCGCGCATCCGGAACTCGTCCGGCAGCTCCCCGGCGTCGGCGAGCCGGGTCAGGGCCGGGTACAGATAGCGCCCAGCGAGATCACCGGTGGCTCCGCAGAGTACGAGGGTGGTCACGGGATACCTCCATCCGGTCGGGGGTGGTTCAGTCCTCGAACCAGGACTGGGTGGACAGCTCGGGGCGTTTGCCCTGCTCAACCCGGGCGATGGTCTCGGCGCTCGAGATCAGTCCGACATGGCTGAGCCCCTGGGGGAAATTGCCCAGCATTGACCCGTTGACCGGGTCGATCTGCTCGGAGAGCAGGCCCAGCGGGCTGGCGTATGAGCAGACCCGCTCGAAGAGCTCACCCGCCTCATCCATCCGGCACTGCCCGACCAGATTGTCCACCAGCCAGAAGCTGCACAGTACGAAGGCCCCCTCGGGCTCACCGATACCGTCCGCGGTCTCCTCGGGCAGATAGCGGTACAGCAGGCCACCGCCCGCGTCGAGCTGTTTGGCGATCGCGTCGGCGGAGGCCACCATGCGGGGGTGGTCGGCGGCCACCACCCGTCGCAGCGGCAGCGCCAGTACGGAGGCGTCCAGCGCCCCCCTGCCGCCGAGCTGTCCGCCCAGTGCTCCGGACCGCTCGTTCCAGGCGTCGCGGAGGATACGGTCCCTGATCCGCTCGGCCTGTGCCGCCCAGCCCTCTGGGTCTCCCGGCAGTTGGAGGCGGCGGGCCAGCCGCGCCGCCCGGTCCAGCGCGACCTGGCACATCGCCACTGAGTAGGTGAAGGGCTGAGCCTTCGCACGGACCTCCCAGATGCCGTGATCGGGCCGGTCCCAGAGCGTACGCGCCTGTTCGGCCAGCGCCGTCAGCCGCTCCCACAGCGCGGGCCGGATCTCACCGCCGAGGGCGGCCCATTGGAACGCACAGTCGAGGATCTCCCCGAAGACATCGTGCTGCCGCTGCCGGGCGGCGCCGTTCCCCCAGCGCACCGGCACCGAACCCCGGTAGCCGGACAGCTTGCTGTCGATCACCTCCGGCGGTGGCTCCTCGCCCGCGATGTCGTACAGCACACGGGGGATGGGGTGGCGTTCGGTCGCGCTGAGCACCCAGTCCAGAAAGCCGGCGGCCTCGTAGGCGAGGCCGAGCCGCCGTAGCGCGAAGACGGAGAAGGCCGCGTCGCGGATCCAGGAGTAGCGGTAGTCCCAGTTGCGGCTGCCGCCGATGTGCTCCGGAAGCGAGGAGGTGGGAGCGGCCACGATGGCGCCGTTCTCGACATGGTCCAGCAGCTTCAGGGTGATGGCGGAGCGGCGGACCAGGTCCGCCCGCGGCAGATCGTTCTTGACCTCCGCCGCCCAGTCGCGCCAGATCCGCAGGGTCTCCTCGATCCGGTCATCGGCGGCGGGGCCCGGCTCGGGCCCCGCCGCACCATCCCAGTCGAGGATGAGATGCAGCTCCTCGCCCTGCCGCAGTGGCACGGTGGTCTCCGATCCGGTCAGCGGCCGTGAGGCGCGCACCCGCAGGGGCGTGTGTTCCACGCCCTCGCGTGGCCGCACGACCACCCGGAGATCGACATCGCCGTGCGTCACACGGGCCCGGCGCACCAGCGCACCCTCGGCCGCCGGCTCGTCGTGCTGCAGACGTGCCCCGGAGCGCAGCAGGAAGGCATCGGTCACCTCCACCACACCGCTGTCCGTGTGCATCTGTGTCACCAGGACGCCGGTGTCTTTGAGATAGCTCTGGGCGCTGAGCCGCAGCCCAGCCGGGACCAGCCGGAGCTCACCACCGTGCCGCTGGTCAAGGAGCCCGCAGAACAGCGGCGGATCGTCAAAGCGGGGAACGCACATGAAACCCACTGAGCCGTCCCGCCCGATCAGAGCGCAGCCACGGCCGTCCCCGACCAGACCGTGGTCCTCGATCGGCGGGTATCCCTGGTGTGCGGTGAGGGGTCGCGGTGCAGTCATGCGCGCCGGGTACCCGATCCCCGCCGCTCTACGGCTGCCGGGTTTCCGGCCGGCGAGCCGGGCGGCCGCCACGCTGGGACCGCACCCCACCGCGTTGAGTCCTGCTGTGACGGATGATCGACCCGCTACCCGTACGGCGAGGAGTGCTCATGAGGCGGAGGTCGCGGTGGCAGAACATCCAGTGATCGGATATCTCATCTGGGCGGTTCTCTTCGCCGCCCTGTTCATCTGGGAAGGCTTCGGCCTCGCACGGGCCGGCGAGGCCTACCCCACCCTCAGTGACGCCCTGCGCGCGGTGATGCGCTATCCGGTGGCGCGATGGGTGCTGTTCGGGTTGTGGCTGTGGTTCGGCTGGCACACCTTCGTCCGTGGCTGGCACTTCCTGCTCCGGGACCCGCAGTGATGCCCCTCGCGCAGAACATCTCGACCATGCTGGTCGGCTATCTGCTGGTCATGGGAATCCTCGGCCTCGGCCTGCGCATCCTGAGCCGGTACCCGGACGAACGCGGGCGGCTGGCCCGCACCGCGGGCAGAGGCGTGAGTCGGGGCTGGGCCGGGCTGATCCGCCAGGTCGTCGGCACCGCCGTGGGCGGCTACGTGCTGTTGATGATCGTGCTGGTCGGCCACTACTTCGGCATCGCACATCTATTCGGTGTGGCGCACCTGAACGGTCGAGTGGTGGCGAGCGCGGTCACCGGTTGCGCCGTGCTCGTGGCGGTCGTGCTGCCGGTGTTCTTCATCGCGTCATGGCTGGTCGAGTGGCGGCGGCGCGGGCGGGGGCACGGTGCTGGGCGCTAGGGGGTGTCCGGTGGATCTCCGCGGCGTCGCGACGCCTGGCACGCACGCTCGCTGCGTTGTCGTCGGTCGCCAACCAACCAGGTTGGCTTCCTCCTCCGCCTTGCGATCGCACGCACCAGACGCCGCTCCTTCTTCCACGGAGATCCACCGGACACCCCCTAGCTCAGCCCGTAGTCCTGCTGTTCACGGGTGGCCGCAGTGCGCCATGGGCCCCTCCTGTACTGGGAGTTGTAACAAAGTCATTGAGTTAGTCTCTGTGTATCCGCCGCTGTGTGGTTCAGTGGACGGGCGAGCAGGGGAGGGGCCGATGGCCGTGCAGGACAAGAGAGCGAGACCGGACGCGTCGCTGTTCGACCGTGCGCTGGCACCGGCTCCGCCCGAGGACGCGCTGCGGGAGAAGATCCTGGACGCCGCCCGTGAGCAGTTCATGACCTTCGGACTACGCCGCTCGACCGTCGACGATGTGGCCAAGCGGGCCCGGGTGTCCCGGGTGACCGTGTACCGGCGGATCGGCAACAAGGACCAGCTGGTGCAGGAGTGCCTGCTGCGCGAGTACCGCCGCTTTGTGACCGAGGTCGACGAGGCCGTGAGCGCACTGCCGACCATGGAGGAGCGGATGGTGGAGGGCTTTGTGGTTCTCCTGCGGCATATCCGCGACCATCCGCTCATTGGCGGTCTGATGCGGCTGGAGCCAGAGCTGATGCTCCCGTATCTGACCGTTGACAGCGGACCGTCGTTTCTGGCGATGCGCGAGTATCTTGCCGCACGGTTGCGGCACGCCCAGCGGACCGAGGGCAGACCGGACCGTGACCCGACGCCGGTAGCTGAGCTGATGGTGCGGATCACGGTGTCTTTTCTGCTGAACCCGGTCAGCTGCTTCGAGCTGGACGACGACGACCAGTCAAGAACCTTCGTCCGCCGCTACCTGGTCCCCCTACTGGACAGCTGACCCCGCCCACCAGCGCGGGCTTACCGGCCCGCCCCGTTGCTGGGTGCGGCCCCCGCAATCACCCCGCTGCGGGGGTGCCATGGGTGGGTGTCCCCGATTCCCACCCCTTCCCGGAACCGGGGCTCCGCCCCGGGCCCCGGTTGTGTTTCGGATGCGGGTCGTGTTGTGGCCACCCTCCCCCAGCTAACTCCCCCAGACTCCGTCTGGGAGGTGCCCCCAGGAGGTGCCCCCACGCCCCAGCGGAACGACTGCCCACAAACACGGTGGGGGTCTGGGGGCGGCAGCCCCCAGTTACGGGAAGGGGCGGGATAGGGGAAACCCTAGAAGCGGGCGTGCAGGCGGCGGGCCAGCTCGATGGCCCGCGCAGCCCGCTCCCGGGGCGTGGCGAACGACGTGAGATCGGCATACGGGCTGAAGCGGCGCACCGTGATCGCACGGGGCGCCGCGAACGACCGCAGCCCCTCGGCACCGTGGATCCGGCCGTACCCCGACTCACCCGAGCCACCGAAGGGCAGGGACGGCACGGCGGCGAAGCCGAGGACGGAGTTCACCGACACCGCACCGGAGCGCAGCCGCTGGGCGGCCGCCAGACCGGTGCGCCCGGAACCGGTGAAGACCGCCGCCCCCAGCGCGTACGAGGAAGCGTTGGCGCGGTCGACCGCCTCGTCCAGATCGCGCACCGAATTCACCGCCACCACCGGTCCAAAGGTCTCCTCCCGCATGGCGGGGGAGTCCTCGGGGACATCCACCAGCACGATGGGGTGCACATACGGGGCGCGTACCGACTCCGGTCCGCCCAGCGAGGCGTGGGCGCCCGCCGAGACCGCCTCCTTGAGGTGGTACTCGACCGTGCCCGGCTGGGAGGGGAGGGTGAGCGGCCCGTAGTCCGCCTCCCCGTCCGCACCGGTGCGCAGCGACCGGGCCCGCTGGACGATCCGCTCGCACAGCTCCTGGTGCACCGACTCGACGGCGTAGACCCGTTCAACACCCACACAGGTCTGTCCGGCGTTGGCCATCGCGCCCCAGACGATCGCCTCCGCCGCCTCCTCCAGGTCGGCGTCCGCCGCCACCAGGACGGCATCCTTGCCGCCGCCCTCGGCCAGCATCGGGGTCAGCGTCTCGGCGCAGACCGCGGCGACCTTACGGGCGGTGGCGGGCGAGCCGGTGAAGGCGACCTTGTCCGCCCCGGACCGGGCCAGTGCCGACCCGGTGGGGCCCAGCCCGGTCACCGTACGCAGCAGCTCCGCGTGCTCGGGTACCGCCTCGGCGAAGATCCGGGCCAGCAGCAGCCCGGTGCCGGGGGTGAGCTCGGAGGGCTTGAAGACCACACCGTTGCCCGCGGCCAGCGCGTAACCGATCGAGCCCATCGGCGTGAACACCGGATAGTTCCACGGCCCGATCACGCCGATCACCCCCAGCGGGCGGTAGGCGAGCAGCGAGCGCTGGTGGACCGCGAGCAGGCCGGAGGGCACGCGCCTGCGGCCCAGCACCCGACGGGCGTTGCGCGCGGCCCAGTCCAGATGCACTACGGCCAGCAGCACTTCAGCCCGTGCGTCGGGCAGGGGCTTGCCGGTCTCGTCGGCGATCATCCCGGCCACCTCATCGGTCCGCCGGGCCAGGGCGCGCTTCCAGGCCAGCAGCGCGGCACGCCGCCCGGACCAGCCCTTCGCCGCCCAGCCGGCGGTGGCGGTGCGGGCCTGGTCAACGGCCGCCTGGACCTCCCGGGCCCCGAACGCCCGGTATTCGCCGAGCTGTTCACCGGTACCGGGCGAGAAGCTGGCGAAGGTCTCTGCGGGTTCTGCGGGTTCTGCGGGTTCGGCCGGTTCTGCTGCTTCTGCGGTCATGCGGGCTCCTCGCAGGGAAGTGGCTTCAGCGGACGGTTGTGGGCCCAGGCCGGACCGAGGTCGTCCAGGGTGTAGCCGAAGGGGTACGACCTGGCCTTGACCGGCGACGGGCACCACTTCGGGCGGGCCGGTCCGAGTCGTACCAGGGTGGAACGGGTACGGATGGTGCCCTCGGCCAGCTTCCGTACCCACTCTGGCTGGAGCGGGAAACCGAGGGCGCGCAGCAGGGGCTCATCCAGCAGGGCGAGCGAGAGCCGGGCGGCCAGCGGGCGCAGCGGCGCCGGATACCAGCTGGCCATGGTCCGGAAGGTCGCGGTGGCCACCCGGCGGTTGGCCGGATCGTAGGCGAACATCTCCGCCTCGTAGTCATCGAGCAGCTTCTCGAATCCGGCGTAGTCGCGCGGCGCGCCCTCGATGCCCATCATCTCGGCCAGCCGATGGCCGACCAGGGCGAGCGTACGCACCTCGTTGGTGCACAGCGGGCGCCAGCCGAACCGGTCGATCCACCGTTTGGGGCCGACGACCGTGGTGGCGAGAACATATAGATAGTCCTCGTTGGGAATCTGGTACTTCCCGTGAATCCGGTTGAGATGGCGGGCGGCGGCCTTGGCGCGCTCGGAGTGGAAGCCCTCGGCGGCCATCTCATGACCGATCAGCACGGTGTCGTCGTAGCGCTTCTGCCCCGCCTTCTCAAATTCCTGGGTGCGGTCCAGAAGCCGGGAGATCCGGGGCACGCCATAGTCGCGCAGAAAGGCGATGCTCACTCCCTGGGCGTAGTCCCAGGGGAATTCATAGCGGGTGATCCACTGGAAGATCTGGTCGAGGTCGCGCTCCGGATCCATCTGGCGGATCTTCCTCAGGCGGCTGTAGCGGCCCATACGGCTCTGCTCTCCTCTCTCAGGGGTCGATCCGGGTCTTCAGATCGCGGTAGCGCACATCTGCGGTATCGACAAGAACCTGACCCGCCTCAACCGGCTCCAGGCTCAGCTTCGGCAGCCGCACGGCGACCGGCAGATTGGCCGGGATGACGTCCGCGCCGATACAGATACGCGGGGTCTTCACCTTGAGTCCCGGGATTTCGATGGAGCCGCGCAGATAGGTCGCGTAGACATCGACATCGCGGATGTCCAGCTGCACATCGAGTACGTGTCTGCGGCCGCGTGGGGCGTCGAGTTCAAGGTGATAGTCCGTGGCGACGATCCGTTTGGCGTGCACCCAGAGCACCTTGATCCGGCCCTCCGCGGTCTTCAGGTAGGTGCTGCCGTGGATGATCGCGTCGGTCGCCTCCAGCCGGGTGGCGTTCACCCGAGGGTGCCGGGGGCTGACCGGGTAGGTGGCACGGGGTCGGCCGGGCTGTCTGCCGAGGACAATGGGGGGCTTGAGCGCGCTGAGGTCATCGGGCTCCCCGATCTCACCCGGATCGGCGTTGTCCAGGTCACCGGTGTCGATCCCGGTGAGGCAGGGCAGGCCCACCATGGGCCCCTTGAGCCCCGGCTCCTTCGCAGGGCGCGGCGGAGTGCCCGGGCGGTCATCGGAGCCGCTTCCCGTAGCGCACTCCTGGGCGGGCTTGTCCCAGGGGAAGAGCGGAATACCGGTCAGCGGCCAGGTCGGCACGGGCTCATCGCACCGCTCGACGGCGCTGGCCCGCTGCTGGGGCAGGGCCACGGTCAGGGTCGCCGTCAGGACTACCGGCATCGCGAGGCTGAGGGCGGGCCGCCCATACGCACGGCGACCCTCACCCGCTTTTGGGGCGGCCACCTCCCCAACAGGCGTACTCTCCTGCGGCTCTTCCGACGCGGGCGGATCAGGCATCCAGCCAAAGGCCATCGAGGAGCCGAACAGCCCCAGCCCCACCCCGATGCCCAGACCGCCCAGATTGGTTGTGGCCAGGGAGGTCAGTGAGGCGATCGCGGTGACCACCGAGATGAACATCCGCTGGTGCGGTGCGAAGACAAAGAAGAGCCCGCCCGCGATCAGCACCAGACCTATGGCGACCGCCGATATCGCGCCGACGCCGACGCGGAGCATCAGCGGCAGCGGCGCGAACGGAAGGAAGATCAGCCACAGCCCCGCGCAGCTGGTCCAGACCCCGGCCCAGAACGGGCGCCGCCGACGCCAGTGCCGCAGCGGACGGCGCACCCCGGGGAGGGGCAGGATCCGGTCGAGCCAGGCACCGGTCTCCTTGGCGAGCTCGCCGAGGAAGCCGAAGACGAAAGTGAACATGGCGACGCCTCCCGGGGCTCAGTAGCACTCGGTGCCGTCTCGGTGCAGCGCGATGTCCACCTTGCTGAGGGTCAGCGAGCCGCCGTTGGTGGCCCAGGCGGTGCTCCGTACATCGCGGGCGACGGCGGTGTCGGCCTGGACCCCGAAGAGTCCGGGCGGCCCGGTGACGCCGGGTGCCTTGGTCAGCGTGGCGGCGTCCCGCCCGGCCTCCACACCGGTGACCCGGCCGCCGCTGCTGGTCAGCGCGTCCGCGTTCACGACGATGTTCTCGCCCTTGACCGGCTTCTGATCGCCGGACTTCACCAGCAGGGACACCTCGCCGACCAGCGGGAGCTTCTGCTGCATCGACAGACAGACCCCCTTCGCCGTACCGGACTTGATCCCGGCGAGCAGCACCGCCTCGCCCCCCTTGCCGTCCTTCTTCCCGACCGCGGCGGGGAAGCTGGAGATGCCCTCTCCGGTGATCTCGTCGGCGGACACCTTGAAGTTCTTCCCGGAGACGGCGAAGGAGGCCGCCATCGCACCCTGGGCGATGGCGATGACGACGGCGCCCACACAGGCGACGCCCGGCACGAACATGACGGCGGATCTCTTCCAGTGCGTACGGCCCGTACCGGCCGTAGCTCTGCTGCTCTCGGTGGTCGTGGTCATGGCGAAGACCTCTTCCCGTCGCGGCCCAAGAATCAAAGTTACAAAGACTATTGACTTGTTTCATGAGCCGCGTCAACACTGCTGACGCGGATTCAAAAAGGAGGCCGAATGACGACCGAGACCATCCCGGACCACATACGGGCTCCCCAACGCGGCGGTCTGGCCTGGCGGTTCTTCGGCGACACCCGCTGCATGCTGGTGTCCCCGCAGCTCTTGCTCCTCCAGGTCGCCCACCCCGTCGTCGGCGCCGGGGTGGCGCAGCACTCAAACTTCCGCGCCGAGCCCTGGCCCAGGCTGTGGCGCACCCTGCTCTCCCTCTCCACCGTCGTATACGGCGGTCAGCGCGCCGCCGAGGCCGAGGCGAAGCGACTGGTCGAGGTGCACCGGACCATGAAGGGCGTGGACGACCGGGGCCGTCGCTACCACGCCCTCAACCCGGAGGCGTACCACTGGGTGCACGCCACCCTCGTCAAGGGCGCCGTCGACGCCCACCAGCTCTTCGGCACCCCCATGACCGAGCAGCAACGTGAGGGCTACTACCGGGAGATGCGGAACGTCGGGCGGATCTGGGGCCTGGGGGACCACCATCTGCCGGAGGACTGGGCCGCGTTCAGCACGTACTACGACACGATGGTCGATGCGCGCCTGGAGCTGAACCAGTCCGTGCGCGATGTACTCGATGAGCTGAAGCGGCCGCAGAAGCCACCGGTGTGGTGGGTGCCGAACCTGCTGTGGCGGCCTTTCGCCGCCATCGCCTCGCACTATGCGCTACTGGTCACCATCGGCGGTCTGCCGCCCGTGCTGCGTGCGCGCTTCGGGCTCGACTGGACGCCGAAGCAGCAGCGTAAGCTCCGCCGCTTCGCCCGGCTCACCCGCTTCCTGATGGCCCTGGTGCCGCCACCGCTGCGGATCGCCCTGGCGCTCTTCGTCGCCTACTGGTCCACCCACAAGCCGGGGACCGATCCCCGCACGCGGCGGCCGCTGGGGGCATCATGAAGAGTACGGAAGGGGTGAACACCATGACAGAGCAGCCGCACCGCGCCGCCCCCGAGCCACCGCCCCCGGGCGGGGTGCTGTGGTCGCTGGCCGGTGATGTGCGGATGCTTCTCTCCCTGCCCGCCGCACTCACCATGCAGGTCGCCCACCCGGCCATCGGCGCCGGAGTCGACGATTACTCCGTCTTCCGTACGGACCCCTGGGGCCGCGGTGAGCGGTCCCTGCGCAGCCTGCAGCTGTGGGTGTACGGCGGTGAGCAGGCTGCCGAGGAGGGGCGGCGGCTGCGGCAGCTGCACAAGACCATCCAGGGCACCGACGCCCATGGCCGCCGCTACCACGCCCTGGACCCGGCGTACTACTCCTGGGTACACGCCACCGGCTACCCGGTCTACCGCCATGCGCAGAAATACCTCGGACGCCCCTTCAGCGCGGCTGAGGAACGGCAGCTCTACGCCGAATGGCTCCAGGTCGGCCGGATCCTCGGCATCCAGGACCGCGATATGCCGCAGACCATCGAGGAGTTCTGGCCCTACTACGACAAGATTCTCGCCGAAGAGCTGGAGAAGACCGTCGTCGTACGGGAGCTGATCGCCCTCGACCGCCCCATTCCGCCCCTCGACCGCGGCCCGCTGCCGGTCCGGCTGCTGCTGCGGGCGCTGTGGCCCGTACTGCTGCCGGGGTTTGTGCGCTTCCGGCGGTTTCTGACTCTCGGGCTGATGCCACCGGAAGCCCGGGCCGCGATCGGTCTGGAGTGGACGCCGAAGCAGGAGCGGCGGCTGCGCCGCTTCGGCCTGTTCGTCCGGGTCGTCGCGCCGATGCTGCCCGAGCGGCTGCGCTATCTGCCCATCGCCCGTGCGGCGCGGCGGCGCGCCCGCGCCGCACGGGGTTGAGCGGATGCGTTGCTGGGCGGATGCGTGCTGGGCGGATCAGTGCTGATGAATACCGTTGGTCGCCTGGATCTTCTTCCAGGACTTGGGCTGCGTGGGCGGTGTGCTCTGCGCGGGCTGCGCGGATGACGCCTTCGCACCGGGTGCCTTCGCGCCGGGCGCCTTCGCCGGAGAACCCGGCTTGGCCGCCGTATACAGCCAGGTGCGGAAGAGCTTCCCGAGTTTCTTCCCGGAGACCGACTCGGCGTAGCGGATGAAGTCCCGCACCGAGGCGTCACCATCGGCGTGCTCAGCGGGCCAGCCCTTCAGAATGGCGAAGAAGTCCTCGTCACCGATCCTGTTGCGCAGCGCCTGGATGGCGAGCGCGCCCCGGTCGTAGACCGCCAGATGGAACTGGTTCTCCGGGCCGGGATCGCCCGGCTTCACCTTCCAGAACGGGTCATCGGCCGGACGCGAGGCGTAGACATAGTCGGCGAGCTCCTGCGCGGTGCCCTCGCCCTCCTCCTCGGACCAGAGCCACTGGCTGTAGCGGGCGAAACCCTCGTTGATCCAGATGTCCTTCCACTGGCTCACCGAGACGCTGTCGCCGAACCACTGGTGCGCCTGCTCATGCACCACGACCGAGGTATTGGACCCCCGGGCGAAGTTCCGCGGGCTGTAGAAGGGCCGGGTCTGAGTCTCCAGCGCGAAGCCGGTGTCCGTATTCGGGACGTAGCCGCCCAGCGCGCTGAAGGGGTACGGGCCGAAGTAGCCCTCCAGCCACTCGGTGATCTCCGGCGTGCGCTCGACGCTGGCCCGGGCGGCGCCCGCGTGTTTTCCCAGGTCCTTGCTGTAGGCGTTGAGCACCGGCAGCCCGCTGGCCGTCGTATCGGTGGTGATGTCGAACTTGCCCACGGCGAGCGTGGCCAGATAGGTGGCCTGCGGCTTGTCGGAGCGCCAGGCGAAGCGGGTCCAGCCCGCCCGGGACGTCTGCGACGTCAGCACCCCATTGCTGATCGCCTGGGTGCCGTCGGGCACCGCCACGCTCACATCGTAAGTGGCCTTGTCTGTCGGGTGGTCATTGCTCGGGAACCACCACCAGGCCGCTTCCGGCTCCCCTGACGCGACCCCGCCGTCCGGAGTGCGGTGCCAGGACGTACCGCCGTGCACCTTGACGGTGGAGGGGGTGCCGGAGTAGCGCACCACTATGGTGATCCGCTGGTCCTTGGCGAGGGGTTCGGCCGGGGTCACCTCCAGCTCGTGAGCACCGGAGGTGGCGAAGGTGGCGGGCCGGTTGTTGACCCGGATCTCGCTGACCTCTAACGCGAAGTCCAGATTGAAGCGGGACAGCGCCTCAGTGGTGGTGGCGAGTATGGTCGCCGTGCCGCCCAGCCGGTCCGTCTCCGGCTGGTACTTCAGACGCAGATCGTAGTGCGAGACGTCGTAGCCGCCATTGCCGTACTCCGGATAGTAGGGATCGCCTACCCCAGGCGCGCCGGGAGCGGGCTGGGCCGCGAATGCCGGGATCGCCAGCAGCAGAGAAGCGGCCACCGCGCCCGGGACGATCAGTCTGTGACGCACGAGTCCTCCAACGTGCTCGATGCAAGGGTCCCCTGGAGCCTAGGCCGGTTACCCGAGCGCGTCCTGAGAATTACGGCCATTCATGTGATTGCCAGCTGTCCGGATTACCGGCATGGGTCATGGCGTAACGGGCGGCCGCCGCACTACGGTTGGCGCATGGATCTCGAACCCGCTGTCGCGCTGGTCTCCACTGTCGCGGGCAGTGCCGCGACAGCGGCGGGCGGCGCCGCCTGGCAGTCCCTGGTCGGCCTCTTCCGCCGGGCCACCGGCCGGGCCGGGGTGGGGCCGGTCGACCCGGGTGACGAAGCGGCCGTGCGCGTCCTGGCCGGGCAGATCATCGACCGCGCCCGCAGCGACGCGGAGTTCGGTGCGCGGCTGCGCCAGTGGGCCGAGGAGCACGGCGGCGAGGTGCGTAACACCATCTCCGGCGATGCGAAGATCGAGGGCCCGGTGATCCAGGCCCGCGATATCCACGGCGGCATCAACCTCGGCTGAGGCCACCGGGACCATGAGCGCATCGCTCATGGGGGTGACGCTATCCGGAATGACCCATGCCGGGCACGGAAACGGTCCGACGTGGGGATACTCAGACCGTGTCTAAGTATCCCGCCTACGCCACATTTGGCCTCGCACCGGCGATGCGCACCGGTGGCGTGCTGCCCGGTGGCGCCTATCAAACGCACCGGGAATTCCTGGACTTCATCGTTGACGGCAGGCCCCTGCTGCTGCGCCTCGATGATGTGGACGCCGTCTCCCCGCTCGCCGCCGACCTTGGGCCGACCGTCTTCACCACCCATGTGCGGCGGCTGCTGACGGAATCGGAGGCCCCGCTGAGCGGCGGGCGCTACGTCATATACGGCTGCCCCGAGTGCGAGGGGCTGGACTGCGGGGCGGTCACCGCGGTGATCGAGCGGAAAGGGGAGCGTGGCGCGCCGGACGAGGCCATCGTATGGCGGGACTTCGCCTGGCAGACCGGTGAGGCCGCCGATCTGGCCCGCGACGGCTATCCCGGGATCGGGCCGTTCCATTTCCGGGCCGAGGAGTACCGCGCTGTGCTGGAGCGCCTGATCGCCGCGGGCGAGCCGGAGCCCGCGCCACGGCGGGTGCTGCTGGTGGGGCAGCGGGCGGCGGTGCTGCAGAAGCTGGCCGCGGCGCTGCGCGGCATCGGCATCGGCGCGGAGATCTCCCGGGACGCGGCCGGGGCGCACGCCGATGAGCTGCGGACCTACGGCGCGGTCGCCTTCGGCCAGGCCGTCAGCGAGGAGGAACGGTCGGCGGTACGGGCCGCGTTCGCGGCCGCCGGAGTGGAGGTGCCGTACGTCGACGGGCTGGCCCCGGTCATTCCGGTACTGGTCGCCCAGATAGAGCAGGCCCTGGACCGAGGCCCGGCCGAGCAGCGCCGACTGACCGCCCTGCGCGCCCAGGACGGCGCGGTAACCCTGGAAGTGGCCGCGGCCTGCGGAGTCCGGCTCACCCTCCACCGGCTGGACCGGCTCTACCGCACCCACACCCACGAGCTCCTGGACACCCTCCTGGCCCCGGGCACCCACCGGATCACCCTGCACCGCAGGGCCACCCCGGGGAGGTCCTACGTAGTAGCCCGCACCACAGGCAGCGTGCTGGTCACCCCCGTCATCGGGTAATCGGAGGATGCTTCCACCTTTAGGCGGGGGAGAAGATGGCCTCTCCAACCAACGGCGAGGGCCCAGCACAAGGCCGTACGCCGTAGGGGAGTGGCCCGCAAAGGATTTACTGCCCCACTTGTCGTGTGCTGTGCTACCGCCATGGTCGACACCACGGCACACCCCACCGTTCCGCTCCGGCCGATGACGGTCCCCGCTCACGAGGCGGCCGACCGCAGCCGGGCCTTCCATGAGGTGATGGCGCAGCGCCGCACCGTCCGCGACTTCGACTCCCGGCCGATCCCCGAAGAGGCGCTGGAATGGGCCATCCGCACCGCCGCCACCGCACCCAGCGGAGCCCACGTTCAGCCCTGGCGCTTTGTCGTGCTCACCGACCCCGAGCGCAAGCGGCGGTTGCGCGAGGCCGCCGAGGCCGAGGAACGGGAGTTCTACGGCCGCCGTGCCTCCGAGGAGTGGCTGACCGCGCTCGCCCCGCTCGGCACGGACTGGCGCAAGCCATTCCTGGAAATCGCGCCCGCCGTAATCATCGTCTTCGAGGTCCACAAGGGCCCCGAGACCCCGCGCCCCTACTACACCAAAGAGTCAGTGGGCATCGCCGTCGGCCTGCTCCTGGCATCCCTGCACCAAGCGGGCCTGGCGACGCTGACCCACACGCCCAGCCCCATGCGCTTCCTCAACGACATCTGCGACCGCCCCTCCGAGGAGCGCGCCGCCTACGTCATCCCGGTCGGCTATCCGGCCCCGGACGCCCACGTCCCCGACCTGCAACGCAAGGACCTGGATGAGGTGATGATCCGCCTCTGAGCGGCACTGGCTTTGCTACGGATATCAGCCTCAGCTGTGAGCCACTACCGAAACCACGATCAACCTGCCGTACATCACGGCGTCCGCCGCGCGTCCCACCGGCGCCGCGCGAGACAGGCCGTCGTGACTGCTTCGGCTGAGGCGGTCTTGCGACTGTATGGGATGGTGTGCCCAGAATTCCTCGGGACCGGGGGCTAACAGCCGGGAACGGTTGTGAGCGGGGCTAGTTGGGCCACAGCGCTGTAAGGGGGGACCGTGTCGAGAGGTGAGGACCTGACGGCCGGCGGACTGCTCATGGCGGAGTATGAGGTGATCAAGGGGGAACAGCGGGCGCGTATCGGGTTTCGCGACAACCTCCTCTACGCCACGCTCGCCTCCATGGCCGCGGTCATCGCCGTCACCCTGCAGGCCAACCACCGCGTCGAGTTACTGCTGTTGCTGCCGCCAGTCTCAGTGCTGCTCGGATGGACCTATCTGGTCAATGACGAAAAGATCTCGGCCATAGGCCGCTATGTGCGTGAGGAGTTGGCCCCGCAACTCGCAGCTCTGACCCATGGCCAGAACCAAGTGCCGGTCTTTGGCTGGGAGGTGGCCCACCGCAGCGATCGACGCAGAATGTCGCGCAAGTGGCTGCAACTCGCCGTGGATCTGCTCACCTTCTGCGCATCACCGGCGGCCGCCGTCGTTGTGTACTGGGCAGCGGGGCAGGTGCGGGCACCGCTGCTCGTCCTGTCGCTGGTCGAGCTGGCGGCGATCGCGGTGTTGGGTGCGCAGATAGTGCTTTACGCGGATCTGAAGAGCTCGCGAGCGGCACCCCCCGGGTAGCCGTGCGGCCGTCACCCTGTGAGCTCGCTGGCATCAAGTTCTTCATATGTACAGAACAGTGCCGCAGGGCAAGATCTGCCTCTAGGCTGAATGCCCGCAGGGAGAGCTGGTTGGGTGCGAGGGGGACGCACGTGACACCACTTGGGTTCTCGGAAAGCCCTGCTCGGCGCCGGACGCTGGGGGAGATGGTGGAGGTCTTGGGAGGGTCGGCGGCACTGGCCGATCCCCGTGGGCGGCACCAGTGGCGGCGGGAGCTTACGGACGCACTCGAAGGCTTGGCGCTGGAGCCGTATCCGACGCCCCGCCAGGAGTTCATCGATGCGATACGCGCCTGCGGTGCCCGCCCTGGCGGGCTGGAACTGTTGCTGGAGATCACCCATTTCGTGGTGCCCGCGCTCTCCCACCGGCTGCGGCCGCTACTGGACGAGTGGAATGCGGCGGACCTGTACGGCACACGTGACTGGACGGCATTGCACAGCGCCCTCGACATCGGTCTTCCAGAACTGAACACGATGGTTACCGAGGTGTGCGGAGACCGGATCCGTCTCCCTTCCCACTGTGCCACCGCCTGGCATGCCTTCGTCCATCTGGCCTGCCGTAACACACCGCCCGGTGGTCTTCCGCCGAGCATGGTGCTCCTGGAGCACCTTGCCCTGCATGCCGATCTGGCTTCCTCGGTCGGGGAGCTGCACGCCTGGAACGATCACTTCGCCCAGACGTGGAAACTGACACATGGCCACGGCGGTCTCCTGGCACTACGCGCCGCGCTGGCCACCGACCGTGCGCTCGGAGGTTCGGTGGGCGCTGAACGACGAGCAGAGGACAACGCCGCGCCGGAGCGTCCGGTGATCAGACTGTTCATTAAGGTGGAGCCGGACCTGACCCCGGTCGAGGCCAAAGGCAGGAGACGCGGCCGGGAGGAGACCCGCTACCGGCTGTCGTCCCGGGTGAGGTACGCCGAGTCACCCGGACTGCACCAGGAGGATGCGGACGAACCTCAGGGACCGGTGCCACGGAGCCGGATATCTGTGGCTGTCGCTGAGTTATTGACCCGGATGGCCGAACTGTGGCAGTCGCGCTCCGAGGACGTGGTACTGGAGTTCTTCCTGCCGACCGAGCTGCTGAACGAACCGGTGGAATGGTGGGATCGTGACCCCCGGCTGGATTACGCCAACCCCCTGCTGAGCAAGTATCCAGAGATCTTCACCCACTCTCTCGAACGTGTGCAGCGGCGGGAACTGCACCACGCCTGGCGCCTGCGCTGGGCACGGTGGCAGAGCCAGCCGGACAAGGGAGATGTTTATTGGTGTGATCCCGACGGACGTCGGGCTGACGAGCATCTGGCGTTACTGGACGCGAGAATCGGCAAACGGGACGAGGTGGTGGCCATGGTGCTCAGCGGGCCCCCGCAACCGGGGAGCGGGCTGGGGCTGCGGGAGTTGCGCCTGGGGCTGGACCTGGGTGTCCCCGTCTTCATCCATCACCGCGAGGACAGCGCTTCGCAGGCGTTCCGGAGCCTCGTCAGCGAGGGGCTGAACGAGGACGGTCTGGTCAAGCTTCCAACTCGTGCGCGACACTGGAAAGGTGACTCCGCTGCCGGTGGACTCGACTCGGATGAGGACCCAGCCAGGCATCTCAGCCTGGTCTGGGACGATCCCGAACTGCTTCTTGACGGCGGACCATGTGCTCCCGCCACTTTCGTTGGGGGGATCGATTGAACGCGTCGGAAAACAGCGGAGGGCCGACGACGCCAACCGCGACAAACGGACTCTTGTACCAGGGGACGGGAGCCGTATCGCCCGACGTCCCCTACGAGGAGCGTGAGTGGCCGCAGGGGCCGCGGTGGCGGACCTTCCACGGCGGGCCGTGCCTGCCCCAACCACCCGACGATGAAGAGGCCGACCGCCGGCTGGGGCCTGTCGGAGTGGTCCGCCGGCCTTCGGCCACCGAAGTCCGCTTGGTGAACGCCGCTATTCTGCTGCGCCGCCCCTTGTTGGTGTCGGGACGTCCCGGCGTAGGCAAGTCCACTCTCGCCTATCGGATCGCCCGCGAATTGCGGCTCGGGCGTGTGCTGCAGTGGCCGGTCACCAGCCGTACGACACTGGCCTCCGGGCTTTTCGAGTACGACGTGATCGGCCGCGCCCAGGCAGGCCAGGCGTGGTATGCGGCGCAACAGCGCGCTGGTGGGGCGGAGGACGGGACGGAGCCGGGCGGCTCCCGCCCCGGAACGAGCGTGGACATCGGGGATTTCGTCCAGCTCGGGCCGCTGGGTACGGCACTGCTTCCGCACTCTCTGCCGCGTGTCCTGCTCATCGATGAGCTGGACAAGGGAGACGCTGATCTCCCGAATGACCTCCTCACTCTCTTCGAGGACGCGTGGTATGCCGTGCCGCCCCTCGTTCGAGTGAAGCGCCAGTCACCAGAAGTGGTCGTTCACACCGCAGATCCAGGCAGAACCGCTCCGGTCAAAGAAGGAATTATCAGGGCACGAGCGTTTCCGATCGTGGTCATGACGTCAAACGGTGAGCGCGAGTTTCCGGAAGCGTTTATGCGCCGGTGCCTGCGACTGGATATACCGGATCCCGGCCCGGAAGCACTGGGCGAGCTGGTCACCGCTCATTTCGCCGACCGGCTGGGGGACATGCACGGAAAGCTGGTCCGGGACTTCAT
Source organism: Streptomyces gobiensis (assembly GCF_021216675.1). NCBI lineage: Bacteria > Bacillati > Actinomycetota > Actinomycetes > Kitasatosporales > Streptomycetaceae > Streptomyces > Streptomyces gobiensis. Next base: position 5,157,634 of record NZ_CP086120.1, read on the forward strand.
GATGCGCAGCGAACAGGTCGACGGTCTCGCAGCCGATCAACTGCTCAACGCAGCCCATCTTGTGTCGTCGGGCGCCTACTCGTACGCCGAGGGTGACGACGCCGAGTGGCAGGCGGTCCTGAGCTCCATCTGGCATCCGTTGAACGCGGATGGGGCGGAACCGGGTGCTTGACCAACCGTCGATGCCCGAGAGGGCGGAGGCAAGCAGTGGGGCGGAGGGCCCGGCGGCTGCCCCAGCCGGTGGGCGCCTTGGAGTAACCGAACTGCACTGGTGGGAGATTGCTGACGCACTGTGGCTCACTCAGCACTGTCCGCAGCTCACGAACCCCGGTCGGCACCCCGACGCGGCCGAGCCGTCCGAACCCCTAGGCCCCACTGGTCCGTTGGAGCTGCCCGCCGACGATCCGTCCAGCGCCGGCATGAACTCCTCGGAGACTGACCAGGGCAAGGGGGCGGACGACAGGCCGACGCAGCTGACGCCGCCGACAACGCCGACGCCGACGCCGCCGCCGACGCCTCCGTCAACTGCCCTTGACGGAAGCGGCGATGGCCTACCGCTCCACGCACCAGCAGGAAGGACGGCCGCCCAGTCCCGTGGGTTCTCCTCCCCGGAGGCGGACCCAGCGGCTGAAGGCGATCGGCACCGGGCCGGGCCGAGGTTCCGCGTCTCGCCGAAAGGCCGGATCGCCGGTGGCCTGGACGCGGCTTCCTTAGGGCGGGCGCTGCGCCCCCTGAGGCAATACGCCCGTTCGACGCGAACCCAGGAAGTGGACGAGGAGACGACCGCCGAGCGGTTGGCCGAGGACCCTGGCCTGCCCCCCGGGGTGAGGCCGGGGCTTGAGCCCCGGTGGAACGCGGTGCTGGTCGTGGATACCGGGCCGTGGATGGCCGTATGGCGCAGTGCCACCCTCCGGTTCGCCGGCGTGCTGCGCCGCTACGGCGGCTTCCGCGACCTCGAGCTGCGGCGTCTCAACACCCGTTCCGAGGCATTGGGGGATGTCGAACTGTGTGGGCCCGGCGAACGGACGCGGCGCCAGCCCTCGAAGGCCCTCGTCGACCCCACCGCACGTCGGATCGTCTTCGTCCTCACCGATGGTCTCGCCCCCGCTTGGCGGTCCGGCGCGGCACAGCGACTTCTGGCCGTCTGGGGCCGCCATCAGCCTGTGGCAGTGCTCCATTCGCTGCCCCAGCGTCTCTGGCACCGCACCGGCCTCTTCCCGGACCGGGTGCGGTTGCACACGTCAGGGCCAAGGGCGGCGAGCGGACAGGTCAAGTGGGAGTTCACCGAACCTTCCGTTGCCGCGCCGCTCCGTGAGCCGGGCGCGGGGCGCCGGGCGGTGCCCATACCCGTGCTGGAGATCGCTGGGGAGTGGATCGCGCCCTGGGCCCGTTTTGTGGCGGGCGAGGGACCTCGGCGGCTGGACGTGGCAGCGGCACTCGTGGGGCCGTGGCGGCGACCGGAGCCGACGGCCGGGACGCCGGAGGCGGTACGGACTCCGCTGAGCGCGGCGGAACGGGTGGCCCGGTTCCGCGTCTGGGCCTCGCCGGAGACCTTCGATCTGGCGACCCGGCTGGCCGCAGTTCCGCTCGACCTGCCGGTGATGACCGCGGTGCAGCGCCGCGCCATGCCCCGTACGGGACCCGCCCATATAGCCGAATTCCTTATGAGCGGCCTGGTGGAACCACTGCTGGGCAGCGGCGACCGCTCCTTTCTGTTCCATGAGGGCGTCCGAGAGGAACTGCTTGCCTCCGGTACCAGGCAGGCAACCGAACTGGCGTCCAGAGCCGCCGCGGAAACACTGGCGCCGCACGATGGCGCCGCACGGGAACTACTGACCTATTTCGATGGCGGGGAGGTCGCCCGAAAGCCCGAGGTAACCAGGGAGAATGCGCGCTTCCGTCAAATCGAACATGCCGTTCTGCAAGCCCTGTCGGGATCCCATGTACGCCGTGCTCGTCAGCTGCAGGAGCTTATCGACACCGGTGCCGACCGGGTCTCTTCCGAGGACCTGATTGACCCGAGTGATTCGACTGAGACTGCGGGCTCGGCGCGCCAGGTGAGCAATGTCCTTCATGATGCGATAAGTAAAGGCTCTGACGCGGTGAATCATCCAGGAATGCCTGATACGCCCACTTCTCCCTCGCAGGAGGGTGTGACCCCTACTGGTGCACAGCAAGGAGGCATGCCGGTGACCACGGTCTCCCAGCGGCCGGCGACGACGCCGAGCACCGGGGCGGGGGTCGGCGTACCACTCGACCGGTCTTCTGCGGTGTCGGTGGGGCGCCCCCTCATCTGGGGAAACACGCCACCCAGGAATATGCTCTTCACCGGGCGCGACGAGCTGTTGCGCCAGCTGGAGCGCGGGCTCAGTGAAGGGCCGACGGCCGTCCTGCCCCATGCCCTGCACGGCATGGGCGGCGTCGGAAAGTCTCAGCTGGCCCTGGAATACGTTTACCTTCATGCCTCGGAATACGACGTCGTATGGTGGATCCCGGCTGAGCGGCCCACCCAGATCGCCCAGGCCATGGTGGAACTCGCGCAGCGCCTCGGTCTGCCGGTGACGGGCGAAGCGATTACGGCGGTACCGGCCGTGCTGGAAGCTCTGCGCACAGGGAATCCGTACAGCAACTGGCTGCTCGTATTCGACAACGCGGAAAGCCCCGAGGCAGTCCAGGAGTTCTTCCCCAGCAGCCCCCAAGGCGGCCCGACCGGATCCATTATGGTGACCTCACGCAACCCCCAGTGGAACACGCTTGCCCATCCGCTCGAAGTCGATATCTTCGAGCGGAGTGAGAGCATTCAGCTTCTCCAGCGCCGTAACCCCGATCTGCCCGCTGAGGAGGCAGACAAGCTGGCGGAGGTCCTTGGCGACCTGCCGTTGGCGGTCGAGCAGGCCTCAGCCTGGCGCGCCGAGACGGGCATGCCGGCGGCGGAGTATCTGCGGCTCTTCGATCAGAAGCGGGCCGAGTTGATGACGGTTTCCCCGCCGACCCAGTACGAACAGACGGTGGCCACCGCATGGAACGTCTCCCTTGACCACGTCGAGAACAAGAACCGTGCCGCACTGCAGCTCTTGCAGGTCTGTGCGTTCTTCGCGTCCGAACCGATTTCTCGGTCACTGTTCTCGGGCGCCCCAGTCGAACCCATCGCCCCCGATCTGGACCGGGCACTCACTGATCCCCTGAGGCTGGGCCGCGCCATCCGGGAGATCTACCGCTACTCCCTTGCCAAGATCGACCACCGCGGAGACTCCATTCAGATGCACCGTCTGGTGCAGGCGGTGCTGGTCGCGAGGATGAGTGAGGAACAGCGCGCTCGTATGCGGCGTGGCGCGCACCTGCTGCTGGCGGCCAACGCCCCTCGCGACCCCAAGGACCCTGAGCACTGGGCACGCTTCGGCAGTATCTACCCGCATGTGGTGGTCTCCGGGGCTGTTGAGTCGGAGTCCCGGAACGTGCGTCAGATGGTCATCCACATCGCGGAGTATCTGTTCTACTGGGGTGATCACTCTGGCGCTCGTGCCTTCGCTCAGCACGCATACGACGACTGGTGCGAGCGGTTCGGCGAGAACGATCAGCAGACACTTCTCCTCCTTCGCCACCTGCGCTATGTGGTCTGGACGATGGGCCGTTATGCGGAGGCGGCGAAGATGGGCCAGCGCATGCTCGAAGGGGCGCGGGCCGCCGGACCTGAGGGCGAGGAGGAACTGCTCACCGTCATGGGGCAGGTGGCTGCCGACCGACGTGCCCAGGGCGACTATCGGGGGGCCCTGGACCTCGACGAGGACGTTTACGCACGGGCTGTACGCGCCTTCGGCGAGGACGATCCCGAAACACTGCGCCATGCGCACAATCTCGCCACCGGCCTGCGGGCACTGGGTGATTACCGCCGGGCTCTGGAACTCGACGAGGAGACATGGCGGCGCCGGGTCGAGACCCACGGTGATGAGTCACTCCCCAGCCTGATGACCGAGATGAGTATCGCCATCGACCGGCGTGAGCTCGGCGACTACGCGATCGGCGCACAGCTCTTCGAGGGCGTGGTCGACAAGTTCCGGAGAGTGTTCGGAGAGCTCAATCCCAACACCCTGCGGGTCATGGCGCGGCTGGCCGCTTCACGACGCAAGGCGGGCGACCACAGCGGGGCCATTGAGCTGAGCAAGTATGCCCGCAAAGCACTCACCGAGCGGTACGGTCAGCGCAGCCCGGACTCCCTGGCCGCATCCCTCGGCCTCTCGCTTGACTTGCGGCAGACGGGGGAACTGAACGAATCATGGCGCCTGGGGGAGGCGACCAGGGACCTCTATGTGGAGGTCTTTGGACTGAATCACCCCAACACCCTCGCGGCTGAAACCGACCTCGCCATCACACTGCGGCTGCTGAACAATACGGACGCTGCCCGCCGGATCAACGGGTCGGCGCTCACCCGGGCTCGCGAGACCCTGCCGGAGACCCATCCCAATGTGCTCGTCTGCGCCGTGAACCTGGCCAGCGATCTGTTCGCGCAGGGCGACGCCGCCGCGGCACTGGAGCTGGACGAAACCACTCTCAGGACTGCGGTGAAAACCCTCGGTGAAGACCATCCCACCTTGCTGGCACTGAAGAGCAACCTCGCTTGCGACCTCAAGGCGCTGCGGCGGTACGAAGAGGCGAATGCCATGCACACCGCCGTGGTCAAGAGCCTTCAGTCCAGGCTCGGTGAGGCCCATCCAGCCTGCGCCGACGCGCTGGCCTGGCGGCGTGCCAACTGCGACCTCGACGCAAACCCCTTGTGACAGCACTCCGTTCACGGGCGAGGGTGGGACGGGCGGTCAGGCTCATGGCGCCAGCTTTCGTCCCACCCAGTCCGCGACCGCCACCGGATCGGCTGGCTCCGTGTCTCCTATGGCCCCGTGCACATCGCGAACCAGCTCCGGACAGCGCAGCAGGGCCTGTGCCGCCGCCGGGTGTCCCCCCAGCAGCTCCAGCGCCAGACGAAGGCCGGCCCAGGCACCTGCGGCGGAGCGCAACACGGGACTGTCGGAGGCCGTCGGCGCGTCGCATGCGCTGTCGTGTGCGCTGGTGATCTCCGCCTGGTAGAGCCGCAGCGCGGCGGCAGCGTCACCAGTGAGCAGGAAGAGATCGGCCGGTCGGGCGCCCCGGATGACGGCCGCCATCCCGCCTGGTGTGTCGGGAAGCCCCTTGAGCAGCGGGTCCATCAGTCGCGTCCGCAGGAGTACGGCCCGGGAGTCCAGGTTCCACGCATTCGGGTCCGGCGCCAGGCGTGGCGCCGGACAAGGGCGCGGCGGCGGGGACGGGACCGGCGTCTCGTCCGCGAGGGTGCGCCTCTTCCAGCCGCGTACCAGCCAGGCCACCATCGCGGAATCCGGCACCAGGTGGTGCAACCGCCAGCCAACGGCATGGTCGTCGGCTGCCTGCTCGGCGTCGGCGAGGATACGCGGCGGGACGGGGGCATCCTGCCAGCGCCCGACCGTCTCCAGCAGCTGTTCGACCACTCGGCGTCCCAGCGGTGTCAGCTCGGCGTCTTCACGCAGCGGTGGAAGAACGCGCAGAAGCTGGTGCCGACGCAGCGCGAACTCGAACTGAGCCAGCATCATCGTCCCCTCTTCCGCCAGGGAACGGCGCAGGATACTGCCGTACCAGAACCGGGCCACTCCGGTGAACGCGTACACCCCCTGCAACATCCCGCGCAGCGGTCGAGGATCGTCGCGCCACGGGGCGTACAGCCGGTTCTCGTTCTCCTCGCTGTGCAGCGAGTACATATGCGTCAGCGCACTGAGCTTGCTGTGCTGGATCTCATGAGTGAGCGCCGCCGCGAACTGCGCGGTGTCGGCCTGCCGCGGAACAACCGGCCCTGGGGAGTTCGCTCCTCGGGTGGCTGGTCCCGAGGCGGCCAGACCCCCTATGCCATCCCCTGAGGTGGCGCTGTGCCAGCGAAAGGGCTCCTGGGTGAAGAGCGGCTCGATAGTGCGCAGGCATGCGGTGACGTCCTCCGCCGCCTGCGGATCGGCGCTCGCCAGCAGGGCTGAGGCTTCTCGCAGGAGCCCCGCCCAGCCGTCGACGGCCTCGTCGGACAGCGCTTCGGGAAGAGCGTCAACGGGCTCCACGGGAAAGATGCGGTAACGGCTCAGGTCGTCGAGAAACACCTCCTGCGTGCCCTCCGGAAACTCAGGGGAGATCCGGTGCGGCACACGCCATGTGCTGGTGGTCCGCCCCGGTGGATCGGGGACACGGACTTCCGTGGCTCCAGGGTGAATGGTGAGCGTCCCCTCGCAGAAGCTCACTTCAACCGCTGCCCATTGGGGAAGGCCGGGGAGCGTGGCACAGCCGAGAGAGGGAAGCCAGACCGTGCCCTTACGGGCCGGTACGCGAAGCGAGAGGCTGACACCGGTACGGATGGCACAGGCCGCGGCAATCGCGTGCAGTTGGCCCAAGTCCACCCACAACGGCGGCTGACCGCCGCTCGGCTCCGGTGAGTCCCGTAGCCGGCGCAGAGTGCGAGCCAGCCACAGGCCCGTCTCCGGCAGCAGCAGAACGCCATCTGTCACCACGCTGCTCTGTTTCTCCGCAGCGACGAGTAACTCCCAGGCCTCGTCGACACGCAGCAGTGGTCCGGTGAATTCGGGCTGGTCGGCAGCCATCTTCATCAGGATGTCGAACAGCAGCAACCGGTAGCTGCGCTCCCCGTCCCACAGATGAGCGACAGCAGCCGCGCCACCTCCACCACCGGCCAGCGCGTCGAAATGACGGGGCGGCAGCCCATGCCGTGGAACGCGCGTCACAGGATGCGGCTCACGCTGCACGGGCGTCTCCTCCCTGGCACAGCTCGAAAGCCGTCAAGCGGTTCAGCTCCGCAAGCCGTTCAGCTCCGCAAGCGGTTCAGCTCCGCAAGCGGTTCAGCTCCGCGAGTTGTCCGCGAGGGGGGAAGCCGGGTGACCGAGGATTCGTAGGATTCGCTGCTCGAACTCGTCTCGCCTGCATCCGCGGTGCGTACGAAGGTCCTCTAACGTGACGTCTGTCAGGTCGAGGAGCTCTGACTCAATGACGGTACCGGCCTGTTCCATTCTGGCGCACCCTCCCGGCTCCGGACCGCAGCCGGTCCGTTCATCTTATGATGCCGTAGTGTTCCGGGGCTCGAAACCCCGTGTCTCGGACATCATCTCCGCTGGCCTGGGGCTTCGTTGTCTGGGCGAAAGCCCGGCATATCCGCCAGTACGGCTTCGAGTTCGTGCAGTGCCCGCGTGCCCGAATCCACCATGCTGACGGCTTCCCATAGCCGGGTGAGGCCATGGGGAAAAGCGAGACAGGTGTCGATCACTCCCAGCAGATCGACACGGGTGATCTGCGACCGTGGCACACTGCTGGCGATCTCTGTGGGCAGCTGCCCCAGCACCGCGCCGCGCGTGGCCGGGTCCGCCATCGTCGGTACCGCTTCCAGCGCCAGCACCAGCCGCTTCCGCTGGTCGAGCCCTGTCGCCGTGGAGCGCTGCGCACTCCGGTCCTCTCTCTGCCCGTCTCGGGGCGGCGAAGCGGGCCGGCTCACGCCCTCGGAGGCAAGGGCGGCGATGAGGGCGCAGGCGAACGCGGCGGCGTGGCTGGCGGCGGTGCGTTGGGATCCATGCGCGTCCGCTGCCTGTTTGCCTTCGTCGGCTCTGTCGCTGACGCCACGGATGGTCAGGACAGGCAGCGAGCCGAGATGCCCGGCCTGCGCGACACCGGCGCTCTCCATTTCGATGATCGCAGCGTCGTTGTAGTGGCGGTACAGCTGCTGAGCCAGTGACGAACCGCGTGAGTTGAGCACGACCTCGCCTGCGGCGGCGGGTTTGAAATGGACCGTAGGCGGACTGGCCTGACCCTCCTCAGGCAGCCGATGGAGCCACGCGCCGCTGTTGTCGACGTACCGGCCGAGCTGTTCGAGATGGTGAGAGGCGTCCCAGGACCGTGGGCGCGCCAGCAGCCGATCAGCCTCTGCCTTGCCCCCCTGGTATGCGTGCACTCGGGTGGGGACGACGACATCGCCCAGTTCGATGTCGTCCTTGAGCGCACCCGCCACACCCACGAACAGCAGGGCCTGTGGCCGAAACAAGGTGTTCGCCCGCTCGGTGAGTGTGGCGGCGGCATGGTTTCCCTCGCCGATCACGGCCACCGCAATCCGCAGTGACACGCCGGGGAGCTCCCCGACTTCGAAGACGGTCCCGGCGGGGTGCCGCTGCACCCGCACATCGGCCAAGTGATCTCGTACCGCCTGGTACTCCACATTCAGCGCGGTCAGAATCACCACCGGCCGGGCACGGTCATTCGGCTCGCTCACTCCAACCCCTTGGCATCCGCGACGCGCTCCAGCTGGGCGCTAACGACACCAGCGCCGGAGTATTGTCCCACTCACTGACGGCGCCCGACCCGGTACGAACCCGGGTTCTCGCCCAAGGCCGCCCAGGGCCCAGCACACAGGGGCCCAGGGCGGCTGTTACGAGAAACCCGGGTTGCTCACACCGTCAGGCGTTCGCCTGGCGGGCCTCCTTACGGGCGCGACGGGCGGCGAGGCGCTCGTCGAACTTGCTCGCCTCGCTGTCCAGCCCACCCATAAACAGCCCCAGCTCCTCCTGCGCCTTCAGACCGTCCGGCCCGAGGCCGCCGATCTCCAGCACCTTGAGGAAGCGCAGCACCGGCTGAATCACATCGTCGTGGTGAATGCGCAGGTTGTAGATGCCACCGATCGCCATCTGGGCGGCCGCCCGCTCGAAGCCCGGCATGCCATGGCCGGGCATACGGAAGTTCACGACGACGTCCCGCACGGCCTCCATCGTCTGGTCCGGCGCCAGCTCAAAAGCGGCCCCCAGCAGATTGCGGTAGAAGACCATATGCAGGTTCTCATCGGTCGCGATCCGGGCCAGCATCCGGTCGCAGACCGGGTCACCGGACTGATGGCCGGTATTGCGGTGCGAGATCCGGGTGGCCAGCTCCTGGAAGGCCACATAGGCGACCGAGTGCAGCATGGAGTGGCGGTTGTCGGACTCGAAGCCCTCCGACATATGCGCCATCCGGAAGTTTTCCAGCTGCACCGGGTCGACTGCGCGCGAGGTCAGCAGATAGTCCCGCATCACGATGCCGTGACGGCCCTCCTCGGCGGTCCAGCGATGCACCCAGGTGCCCCAGGCGCCATCCCGGCCGAAGAGAGTGGCGATCTCATGGTGGTAGCTGGGCAGGTTGTCCTCGGTGAGGAGGTTGACCACCAGGGCGATCCGGCCGATATCGGTGACCTTGGACTGCTCGACCGCCCAGGGCTCCCCGCCCAGCGGCCCGTCGAAGTTCCGGCCGTCACTCCACGGCACGTACTCATGCGGCATCCAGTCCTTGGCGACCTGCAGATGCCGGTTGAGCTCCTTCTCGACGACTTCCTCCAGGGCGTAGAGCAGCCGCGCGTCGGTCCACTCGTCCGGTCCGAGTTGGTGGGCGGTGGTGAGGGTCACAAATGCTCCTGGCTACAAGACGACGGACACACCTACGGCGCCGTAGGTTACGAAACCGTAGGTTATGGATTACCCGAATGGCAAGGGCGGTCTCGCAGGGCGGCGGAATAGCCACCCTGTGTGATGACACACAAATGTACGCACGTGAGACCCCTGAGTCGCCAGCCCAAGCCCTCACTATGCGTAGCCGACCACGAACTCCTGTATCCCCAACCGGCCTTGGCGCCTACCAGCCTGCCAGGGTCGTTCCTGGAGATCGCGCCTGCTGTGAATCGCTGTCCCAAATGTGCGTAAAGACGGGAGCCATTGAGGTGATCGAAGAAGTGTACGAGTTCCAGTGGGTGCGCGGTACGGGGTGGACACAGCAGCACCCGGGCCGCCGGCACACATCTCGCCAGCCCGCACCCAGGCGATCACTACTACGGCTCCATCACCGCGCGGCCACTGACCGCCGACCCAATCCCACGTCACAAACCACCCCTACTCCCGCGCCGACGTAGGTAGGGCCGGGTCAGGCGTGCTCGTGCCAGACGTCCAGTACGTCCCGTACGGCGCTGGAGGCCTTCCTCTGCCCGTCGCGGTCGGCCCACAGGTGTGCATCGTGCTCAGTGAGCGTGACCGTCTCCCCGGCCACAACGGCAGCGAAGTTGAACTGACGGGTGTTCTTACCGCTCTTGGAGAGGTAGTCGAAGTGGCCCAGGTAGGCGCCGACAGCGGTGACGCTCAGTCCGGTCTCCTCCTCCACCTCCCGGCACAGGGCATGGATCAGAGTCTCGCCTGCGTCGACACCACCGGAGGGAAGCTCCCACAGCCCGCCCATGTAATCGCTCGCCGTCCGATGCAGCAGCAGCACATTGCCGTCCGCGTTGGGGATTACGGCGCCGACGACGGTCTTGTTGATGCCCTCACGGGCTGCGGCCTCGGTGAGCTCGGTGAGCAGGGCGGTCTCGACGGGAGCGATCATTCGAGCATCAGGTCCTTGTGGTGGGTGGCGACCTTGACCAGGGCCGTGACGTAGGCGTCGGCGAGAGGGATGTCCGCCTCGCGATGCCACACCGGGAGCTTCAACGTCGTGCCGCGCACCTGCTCGGCGACCGGTAAGTCTCCCTCAACAGGCCCCTGGTGGTCAGGGTAGCCGGACAGCAGGGATCCCAGGTGCTGGAACAGCGCATCCTCACTCAAGCGTGCCACCCCAGGGAGCGAAGTACTTCCCTGATACGGCGCGTTACACCGGCGAGGCCACACCCGACCGTGGCCTTCGCGGCGCAGTGCTCGAGGAATCCATCGTCCATAAGCCGCAGTGCCGTTGACATAGCCGTTGGATCAGGTCGCGACCTGCGGAAACGTACGGCAGAGATCGCAAAAACGGCGTATGCCAACGGCACTGCCGTGACCATTCGTTGTACCCGCCCTGCTACGTGGCGGTGAGCGCGTGGCGGGGGTGGTCGAGCCAGAGGTGTTGTCCTTCTGGCGTGACGGTGATGCCGAACCGCGACCGGTCGGGCTGTCCCCACCCCACCCACCGCAGATAGGCGTCTGACACCTCCTCCCATAGGTTGCGCTGGCCGTACCAGGTGACGCGGTAATCGGACTGTCCGGGTACGTAGTCGGCCGCTGCCCATGCTCCTTCTTCCCGTCCGGCCTCGACGAGCAGCAGTGACAAGGCCCCGGATGCGTCGCTGGCCGGGGCCGGAATCCTGGCGACGCCGCGTGCGAGTGCGCCGATCATCAGGTCTGCCGCGTATGAGCCTCCAGAGAGGGCTCGCGGATCGAGCCGCGTGGTGGTCTCGTGGGCGTCGTCGGTGTGATGGGGCGCCCACCTTGCCGTGCGGCGTTGGGAGCGGAGCATCATGTACGAGGCGAACGAGGGGAACCGTCCCACGGCACATCCGCTGCCGTCGGCCACCAGACGGGCGAGCTGCCCGGAGCCGTAGACCGGTGCCCACGGGGCGACGATCAGCCCTCCGGGCCGCGTCTGCGCCACCCACTCATAGGGGAACGTCTCCACGGCGCAGGTGACGTGGACGCGATCGTACGGGGCACCATCCGGCCATCCGGCAGCCCCGTCGCCGACGAGTAGGCGCGGGACGTACCCGGCAGCGGCCACGTTCTTGACCGCCTGGGCGGCGACCTGTTCGTCCACTTCGATGGAGACAACACCCCGGTCCCCGACCCGGTGGGCCAGCAGCGAGGCCGTCCACCCCGTGCCGGTGCCGATCTCCAGCACCCGGTGATGGTTGTACACGTCAAGGAGGTCAAGAGTAGTGAAGACGATGCCGGGCGCCGAACAGGAACAGGTCGGCGCCCCCTTCCCGCTCCGGACGTCCCCGGCTCCATCGTCAAACTGCGTAACGATGGAGGTGTCCGCGTAGACGGCATCCCACCACCGGGCGGGGTCCTGGCAGCGGTCGATGGCGTATCCGGGCTCGGGACCATCGGGAACCGCCCACGCCACGTCGGGCACGAACAACTGACGTGGGGTGGCGTCGTAGGCGGCCCGCCACGGTTCGGCGAGTCGGCCGCTAGCGGCGAGGGCGTCAGCAAGCGCCTGCGCCCGCCCCTGGCTCATCATGTCGGTCACTGCCTGGCCTCCTTGCTGAGGAGGTCAGCGAGGGCGCCCGCGACGCTGATACCGACTTTGGACGCGAGCCAGCCCCATTCGCCGCTCTGGTTGGTTTCCAGGAAGATCCACCGCCCGGAGGTGTCGCGGATGAGGTCCGCCGCGCCGAAGACCAGGCCCAGCCGCTTGTGCAGTTCGACAAGCCGCACTGACACGTCGTCGGGCAGGTCGATGGTGCGGTAGCTGAGCGCATCGTAGTCCGAGCGCCAGTCGGTGCGGGCGGCTTCTGAGGCCGCGTCGATGGCCACTGTGAAGACGCGGTCGCCGACGACCACGGCGCGGGCTTCGTGTTCTTTGTCTACCTGCTGCTGGAACAGGTGAGCGGTCCGTCCAAGGGCGGGATCCAGCAGCTCGTCGGCGTCGGTGACGGGTGAGGTATAGATTACGCGAATCTGCCCCTCATCCCCGTGCCAGATTCCGGCGAGCGGCTTGTAGACGATAGGTCGCGCGAGTTCCTTGGCCCAGTGATGCGCTCGCTCGGGCTCATTTGTGATGATCGTCCTCGGGATGTGCAAACCCACTGCCGCCGCAGCGGCCAGCTGGTTCGGCTTGTACTCGCACCGGGCTGCTGCAACTGGATCGTTGACCCACCGCACCCCGCCGAGAGCTTGCATGACACCGCCGAAGCCACGCCGGGCCTCCCCATAAGCGAAGAGCTGTTCCGGCCGGGACATGCCCTCAGGCAGCGTGAACTGTGTGGGCCGCCGGTAGTAGACGCTGCCCACATCGGCAAGATTGACAACCTCGCGGTCTGTTTCGACTTCGGTGAGCGCCCCTGACCACATACCTCCTGTGCTGATCTCGGCAGACATGCTGACCTTCACGGGGAAGTCGGTGGCATCCAGGCGTGCTACGGGAATGCCCCGGAGGGCGAGTTCGGCCGTGACGCGGCTGGCCGTACGGTCCTCCTCGTCAGTGAGGACCAAGACAGTCTGTGTCATGACAGCCCCCGTCAGTCGTCCTGCATCTCTTCCTGGGTTGGACCGCTGCCATCCGGATGACCCTCACTCGTCTCCTTTGAACCGCCCTCGTGCGCACCGGCAGTCGGCCGGGGAACGGTCAGGAAGCGCAGCCCCCACGGCCGCACTTCACTCGGCTGGTCGCCGGTGCTGGACAGGATGTGACGGATGGGGTTGAGCGGGAAAACATCGCCAACGCGCACGAACAGTCCACGCGACTCGCCGTCGGGCGAGTGCAGCAAGAGATCCAGTTGTTCATTGGTCGGGGTCACGTCGTTCGTCGGTGTCGCCATTACTTCTCGCCTCTTCCTTGTTGAAGGGTTGTGGAAACGATGCGCGTACCGGTGGCGCCCAACAAGAGCGCATGGCTGGTGCGCCAGCTCTGCCGGATCGGCGCCCTCGACAAAGCTGAATTGGTGGCCCGCTCCGGACGGTGGGAATGTGAACGAGCCGTCCGCTGCCGGTGCGGGAGTAACGCCCAGTCGACTGCAGGCGCGCTGCTCGACCGAAAGTTCAGGATTACGGCGAGGTCCCCGCAACCCCGTCTGAGCCACCCCCAGAGCAGGATGGCCGCTCGCTGAGCCGCAGCATCATGTGGGCCATTGAACTCCGGTGTCCCGCTGCGGCGGCCGCCTGACCTTGAGGGAGCCCAGCGACCGGTAAAGTTCCCGCTGCGAGACATAGGGGTCCCACCATTCCTCGACACCCGGGGGAGAGGCCGCTAGCCGTCCGCGCAGGTTCCAGGCTGCTCACCACACCGGCCCCCTGTCATGGTGCCGAGCGAGGCCCGATGCGGTGGGGGTGAGCGGGAGGAAAAGGACGGGCCGTGCCGTCCACTCCAGACCCGCTGGGCCGAGGCATGCGACGAACGTGTACGCCTCGCCCGCTTTGAGCCGCATCGCTGCTTCCCACTGCCCGTGGTCCAGCCACCGGTATGCCCGCTCGTTGTCTTCGGGGTCGAAGCCGGAGACCAGTTCCCGGACGGACATCCGCATCCATACCAGTGCCCGTACAGCGGTGTCGGCTTCGTGAGCCCGGGATCGTATGGTCTCTCCGCCGTCCGCCGTCGGTGTCCGGGCAGTGAATTCGCACCACCACCCGCGCCGCAGCAGCGGGGGCGGCTGGTGCATCAGGATGCGTGACACGGCTCCCCCTCGTCGTCAGATTCTGGGGTCACCGTGAGGACGTAGCAGACCGGGTAATCCGCGATCACAAGCGCGTATGCCTCGCCGTGGTTCAGGCGTGTCAGGGCTCGGGCGTGCTCATGGCCGTCGCCCAGCCAGGTCCGTACCGAGTGGGCCATGACAGGGGTGAGCTGGTCCACGATCTGCTGAGCGCGCCACGCCAGCCATACCAGCGCCATGTACGGCGATGTCGCGGGGTGGGAGCCTAGGAGGGCCATCGGGCACGTGCCACACGTTGAGTACGCGACGCATTCCGCCCGGTACGTCGGCGCGCCCGGAGGGGGCGTGACTGGCTGAAGGGTCAGCATCCTGTCTCCGGATCATTTGCTGGCAGTTTGAGAAGGAACCAGACGGTCTTGCCGACCACTCGCCTCCTGACACCCCAGTCGTCAGCGAGCGCATCGACCAGTTGAAGTCCGTGACCCTGGCCGGGGCCTGATAGCCGCTTGTGGGGAAGCTTGTCGCTGGCGTCGGAGACTTCCACAAGAAAGTGATCGCGGTTAAGGGTGAATGATGCCGCGATCTCTCTGCCAGGCGATGATTTTGCGTGCCGGTATGAGTTGGTCATTAGCTCTGTGATCAAGAGCTCAGCCGTTTCGACCAGTTGGGGGTGCCCCCACTCTTCGAGGCGGCTGCGAACCATCTCGCGAGCGAGGGGGACGCTCCTTCGGTGACGCGTGAACCGCCATTTCGCCTGTCGTAAGGGTGTGTTCACCTGACATCCCTCCTGTTGCGTCCCGTTCCGGCACGCCGAGATCGACTGCGCGTGACGGTGTGAGCACCGACCGTGCACTGTGCGGCCAGCATGCTCCTCCTGGTAGGCAAAGTGCAACCAGGCAACTTGAGTTGATGTATTGATCTTGGACAGCACCCATGCGTCAGTGCAGACTGAGGGCTACGAACCCACCTCTCACACGCGGGATGAGCCATGGCGCCCCTCAATCGCAACCCGACCGTGAGGCATCGCCGCCTCGCCCGGACGCTGCGCCACCTACGTGAAGCGGCCGAAGTGACCGCAGTCGCTGCGGCCGATCACCTCGACTGCTCAGAGTCCAAGATCAGTCGCATTGAGAATGCCCAAATCGGCATCAAGAAGGGTGATCTACTTCTTCTGCTTGATCTATACAAGGTGGACTCGGAGCGTACGCGATCGGAGCTGGTGGCCCTCGCGAAGGAGAGCAGCCGTCGCGGCTGGTGGGACCGCCATAGAGGTTCGCTGTCACCTCTGTACGCCGACTACATCGCACTGGAAGCGGACGCATCAGAGGTCTACAACATCGAAACCACTCTGATTCCAGGGCTATTGCAGACCGAGGACTACGCTCGCGCTGTCGTTCAGGCCCAACAGCCGAACTCTCCAACGAGTGTCGTCGACATGCTGGCGCAAGTCCGCATGCGACGCCAGGAAGTGCTGGACGGCCCGAACGCATTACAGCTGTGGGCCATCGTGACGGAGTCTGTGCTACGGCACAACATTGGCTCACGCAAGGTCATGTGCGGGCAGCTCGAACACCTCCTCGCCATGGCTGAGCGCACGAACCTCAGTATTCAAGTCCTTCCGGATGAGTCCTTCGCGCACGCGGCACTGGCGACATCGTTTGTCATCCTGAGCTTTCCCGGGCAGGTAGAGAGTGATGTCGCATATGCCGACACGCTCCTCAGCACGGTCTACGTTGAAGACCCACCGGAAGTAGCCGAATACTCAAATGTGTTCCGCCATGTCATGTCAGCAGCACTCCCACTGCCTGAATCTGTCGCGCTGATAGAGCACGCATTGAACGAGAAGAGACGGTAGAAATGGACAGCAAGCAAATAAAGACTGCATCTGCAAGCGGCCTTGATTGGCGCAAGTCGTCTTACAGCAACGCTCAGTCGAACTGTGTCGAGATCGCCCCGAACCACAACTCTGCCGCCGTACGGGACTCCAAGTACCTGCATGGTCCTGTCATAGTCTTCCAGGCTGAGACGTGGAGGGGCTTCCTCACAGTCCTAATAGCCGGTGAGTTCCGCCGGTAGAGGTTGCATCGTCATATCGTTACGTAGGGTAGAGGAGAGCGTA
Source organism: Streptomyces gobiensis (assembly GCF_021216675.1). Taxonomy (NCBI): domain Bacteria; kingdom Bacillati; phylum Actinomycetota; class Actinomycetes; order Kitasatosporales; family Streptomycetaceae; genus Streptomyces; species Streptomyces gobiensis. The sequence goes on from NZ_CP086120.1 coordinate 5,173,926, forward strand.
TGAGAAAGCTCCATGGTTGCACCGAAGGGAACGTGAAGTGGTTCAAGTCGTCCTACTCCAGCGGAGCCCAAAAACTGCCTCGAAACTGCCAAGGCCCCCGGCATGGTCCCGATACGTGACAGCAAGAACCCGCAGGGGCCTGCACTCGCCTTTACCTCCCATGCCTGGTCAGCGTTCATCGACGGCGTTAAGGCTGGTGAGTACGACGGCTGAGTGCAGGAAAAGAGAAGAGCTGTCCTGTCCACGGCTAATGATCGTGGACAGGACAGGATTTCTGTTACACGCCGTCCAGCCTGTGAAGCTGGGTGCGGGTGCGGGTGCGGGTGCGGGTGCGGGTGCGGGTGCGGGTGCGGGCGAGGGGCGAGGGGGAGAGATCGGGGCCTGACGGTGCTCGGATAGGAGCGTGACGCTGGCCCCAGCACTACGCGCTCCGACGCTTGTTTGCGCCGGGATCTTCCGCGGTCAGGGATCGACCTGACCAGGTGGTCAGCTCTCCCGGGGTTTCCGGCTGCGCTCCGTGGCCGTCCACTCGTGATCGAGAATTGAGTGAACCACGGAGTCGCGCCATTTCCCGTCCTTCTTGATGTGCTCGCGGATGTACCCTTCCTCGGTCATCCCTTCAGCTAGCATGGTCTTCTCAGCCGCGACGTTCAGCTCGGATCGCGCCGCCCAGATGCGGTGTAGATCTAGGTCCGCGAAGGCGAGAGCAAGTAGCAGGCGCAGCATCTCCCTCCCGTATCCGGCCCCCCAGGTATCGGGGCGCAGCGCGCCGCCGATGGTAGCTGCCCGTTGCTGGTGCGGGTCGATGGCCAGGCGGACGAGCCCGATCAGCTTGCCGCCGTCACGTTCAGCTACGGCGAGGGCGTACTCCTCGCGTGGCGATGCCGTCGCCGAGACCATGGACCGCGCGACGATGCGGCCGACATCGTCGCGCGAGCGCGGCGTGAAACTCAAGTGCTCAGTGGCCTCCGCGCTGCCGTAGATGGCCAGAACGCCTCCACGTCGTCGATGGTCAGTTCACGCAGTGCCAGGCGAGCGTCGTGACGGGCGACCGGGTACATGTCGGGACTCCATCCCTGCTGCCTAACGCGGCAGCGCGAGCGTCGGGCGGCTGCTGAACGCCGTGATTTCTTCGCGCAGTTCCCGAGCCATGCTGGCATCGCGGACTGGTCCGTGCATGAGTGACGCTCGTATGCGCTGGACAGAGCGGATGATTCCGGCGTTGTGTTGGCTTGCTGGGAGGTCGAGCACGGGGTGAACGGCCTCGGGGTCACCTGTGTAGAGACGAGCGAGAGCCAGGTTCGCGGCTGAACCAGCCTTCGACTAGGGAAGAGTGGCCATGGAGTGGAAGCAGCACGCGGTACGCCTGGCTGAGCGTCACGGACGGCGTATCCCGGTCGTATGCCCCCATCTGCGCGACGCCCGGAGGACCACTTCGTACCCCGCTGGTGGGAACGGGACGATGCGGGGTGGGCCTTGTGTGACGGTGCGTCCGATGAACCGAGGCGGCTGGACACGGCCTACGCGGATACGTCGTTGGTGACTTCGGTTGGTGGGCTGCGCGCCGACCACGCACAGGTTGAAGACCGTCCGGCCGGATAGCCCACGTCGTCCAGCACGCTCCCGAGGCTGGTAGTGCGCATGCTGCGCCACGCTCGGCTCTATGAGGGAGCCCGGGTACTGGATGTGGGTACCGGCTCCGGCTACTCCTCAGCCCTGCTCGCTCGCCGGTTCGGGTCAGCGTCCGTCGCCAGTATCGACGTTGACCCCTACCTGACCGAGGCGGCGAAGAAGCGCCTGGCAGCTATCGGTCTGCGCCCGCCGATCACGACGTGCGATGCGACAGGGCCGTTGCCTGGTGCGTACGACCGCATTGTCTCCATGGTGTCCGTCCGGCCGATCCCCGCGTCCTGGCTCGCTGCTCTCAAGCCTGGCGGGCGACTGGTGACCACCATCGCCAGCACATCGCTGATTGTGACGGCCACCAAAACGGATGACGGCAGCGCGGTCGGGCGGATCGAACGGGACTGGGCTGGATTCATGACAACCCGGTCCGGGAGTGACTACCCACCCAGCCTCCGCGATCAATTCAACGTGGTCCGTAACCGGGAGGGAGAGGACATCTCCCGGGGCCGGTACCCGGTGCTCAACCTCACGGAAGCCTGGGAGCTGCGCTCCATGTTCGAAGTCATGGCTCCGGGTGTGGAAGCGCATTACGAAGAACGGGGAAGGATCCGAACGGCTTGGCTGTTGCACAGCGACGGCTCCTGGGCTCAGGCAAGAGCGCTGTGGATTGACCCTCCGGAAGTCCACCAGGGCGGGCCGCGTCGGCTGTGGGACATCCTCGAACGCATCCGACACCGGCTGAACGCGGAGGGTGGATTGCCGCTCTACGGCAGCCGCGTCACCATCACGCCGGAAGGCGTGTGCCACCTGCAACGCGGGAACTGGACAGCCACCATCGGACAGTAGGCCGACCGCCCCAGTGCATTGGTGATCCTTAGCGCATGGGCGGGGCTCCGTAGCCGTGCCCATGCCCAGGCGATCATTACCGCCTGGGGCAGGGCAATCACCGTATGAGCACCGGCACCGGCCAAGAGGCCGCTGTGCCGCGCGCAAAGTTGGCGCAGAGTTCGCGGACAACGGCGGATCAGCACTCCAGTGCCAGGAGCGCAGCGCAGCAGACCCGGCCTTGAGCCGTGGGGGACCGCTCCTGACCCTCCGGGTAACGGCATGCACATCAGGCAGGCGAGGGCGCATGTCGCTGTGGGGCAATGACTCACCAGGCCCCCTGTACGCCCGTGCGACCTTGGGTACTCTTTGTTGTGATGGACGAAGTGACTGGAACCTGCAGCTGATATACGCGGAAAAACCCGTCAGATGCTCTACCACGTCCTCGAGGAGCACTGTCGTGTCAGCAATTACCGCTTTACTGTGCCTTACGCGTGTAACGCCAAATGGATCAACTTGCTTCACTCGTAACGCGGTCACTCAAGTTTCTTCGAGTGCTAATCAGCTCAGGAATGGCTGTTGCCACCGTCGACCGGCGCCGCGGGACTACTCCGGTTCCGTTCCGTTTGGGCTAGCCGCAGGAGGCTGAGGGGAAGAAGTCTCGGCTGGACTTCACGTCGCCATCTGACTTTCTCTCAGGCTAGCAGAATTCTGTAGGAAGGAGTGTATAGAGCTTCACCTAGGTGCAGGAACGTTCACTTCACGTCGCGAGACACGTACATGTATGAAGGAGGGCGCGATGCCTCAGGACATCGTTCTGGAAATTCCGTTCCCGGCGAGGATTAACCCCCACACGGAGGCCGTCCTAGTACGTCACATGGAGTGGCTGAAGGCTGCAGGGTTCCTCAGTAGTGACGAGAACATCGAGCGTTATCTGACGTGGAGGCTCGTAGAGCTCGCTGGTCGTTTCTACCCCGACGCGCTTGAGGACGACCTCGTGCTCGGGGCGCAGGGTCAGGCGTTCTTCTTCTTTTTCGATGACCTCTTCGACAGTCATCTTGGGGAAAGCCCTGCGGCCGCCTATCGTATCTGCTACGAGATGGCTGCTCTAGCCCGGCAAAGCCCGGACTCGACCTGGATCAAGCCTTCCTTCCCCCTCGCCCGCCTGTGGCTGGACCATTGGTGCCGTGCCCAAGAAGGTATGTCGGCAGCTTGGCGGGAACGCGCTGCCCGTCACTGGGAAGATTTCTTCCTGAGCTATGTCACAGAGGCGGCGAACCGTAAGAGCGGCGCCCTCCTGGGTACCGACCAGTATCTGAAGCTAAGGCGCCTAGCGATTGCTACCGAAGGGGTACTAGACACCGCCGAACGATGCGGGCGCTTCGAAGCGCCACCCGAGATCCACCAGAGCATGAGCATTCTGGAAATCCGGGACATCACCGCAGAGGTTGTTGTCCTCGCCAATGACCTGCACTCACTGGAGAAGGATCAAGTGAACGGGGAACTGAACAATGCCATCCTGTTGTTGCGCAGTGAACGAAGTTACTCACAGGATGAAGCGGTAAGAGAGGTGCGAGATATGGTCCATAAGCGCATCGCCCGGTTCCAGCAGCTAGGGCATGAGATATACAGGCTCTGTGATGACTTCGCTCTGTCAGCTGAGCAACGTGCAGGGACGCGCCGGTTCCTTGAAGTCAACCGTGCATGTATGCGCGGAAACTACGACTGGGGCCGGACCACCGACCGCTACAGCAAGGTGGGAATCCAGCACGTCAAACGTTCCCCCCGCATTGAAGACACTGTGGCTCACACAACGGAACGGAGGCCGGAGAATATCCGACTTCATACCCGACAGGTTGCGCCAGCGGCCGTCGGCTCCAACCCCCGCAGCAGGGGCAGCAGGGTAGGCGGGAATTCCGTAAGTGGGGCCAAGCCGACTGGCTAACGACTGCTGTGGCGGCCGGGGCCGGAGCCTCCGACCGCCGCTAAGGGACATTTGAAGGAATCCTCAACCCTCGAAGGGGGATGGCTACCGCCCGCGCCACCACCGCTTCATGGAATTCCACCAGGACAATCCGGTTTCCCGTTCGGTGATCGCCGGTGTTGACGTTGCAGTCGCCGTTTCCTTGAGGGAGGAATCCTCGGGCACCGAATGTGGCAAGGAGGTTTGTGGGTTCTGCTGGGAGATTCCGCTGGCGGTTTCGGAATCGGGGCGGCGGCGGTCGAACTTCACTGGGAGGGAGACCAAGTGACGGGTCCAAGTTGAGGAACGCCAACGGAGTTCGCTCTCAGGGACGGATAGCTGGAGATCGGGCAACCGCATGAGCAGGGTATCAATAGCAGTGTCGGCGATGGCCCGTGCAATATCCCGGCCTGGACACTCGTGCGGACCACCGCCGAAGGAGAGGTGGGAGCGGTTGCCGTGCATGGGGGTACTGAGGTCGGGGCGGACCTCAGAGTCAACATTGCCAGCAGCCAGGCCAAGCAGAAGCATGTCCCCGGCTTTGATGGACAGGTCGGCGATTTCTGTGTCGCCGGTGGCCCACCGGGCTGGAAGAATGATCGTCGGTGGTTCGTCCCACAGCACTTGTTCCACAGCGTCGGGAAGGGTCATGTGACCGCCGGTCAGGGATGCGCGAAAGCGTTCGTCTGTGAGCACCATGCGCAGCGTGCTTGCCATCAGACTGGTGGTGTTCTCGTTCGCGGCGATGAGGACGAGCCACAAGTGGTTGAGGATCTCGTCATCGCTGAGCTGGGAGGGGTGGCTGATCAGCCAAGAGGCTAGATCGGGGCCGGGCGCAGAATGCTTGCGGGTTACGAGTTTCCCCAACACATCCCTGATGTATTCGTTGCTGGAGACAGCCTTTTCCGAGCCTTTCACGAGCTCGGTGGCGGCCTCTACCATGCGTGGCCCGTACTCCTCGGGCATGCCGAGGAGTTGGGTCAGAACAATCATGGGCAGCTGCTGTGCGAACTGGTCTAGCAGCTCGGCATGCCCGTCAGGGGCGAATTCATCAATCAGTTGGTTGGAGAAGCGGGTGACATGGCGGCGGACCCCGCGCCGGTCGAAGCGCCCCAGGCTCTCGGTGATCGCGTCACGTAGTCGCCGGTGTTCCTCCCCGTCTGCGGACAGGCAGTCGGGTCGCCAGCCGATTACTGGCAGTACCGGAGAGTCGGGTGGGACCCTGCCTTCTTTCAACTGGTTCCAAATGCGAGAGTCATGAGAGAACCGGCTGGGTGTCCGTACGACGTCCAAGATCTCGCGGTAGCCGAGAACCAGCCAGGCTGGGAGATCTCCGGTGACCCGGACGGGCGCCACCGCGCCGTGTTTGGCGCGTAGCTTCTCGAACACGCTCATCGGGTCGGATTCGTACTCGGGCCCGAACAGTCGTACCGCTCCACCGGTGTCCGTGAGGGCGTGGGCCGGGCAGCCCGGAGGCGGGACGGTTGTTGAGTCGGGCTGGGTGGGGTCGGGAGTCGGGGGCGTCACTGGGGCTCCGGGGTTGCTGTGGTGAGGGTGTGCAGGTAGCGCATCAGCGTTAGCAGGGCATCGCGGCTGGAGGCGCGGTCGCGGGCGTCGCAGTCGATCATGGGTACGGAGTCGGGGAGGTCCATGGCCGCCCGGAGTTCGGACATGGGGTAGTGGGGGGCATCCGGGAAGGCGTTGATGGCGACGATGAAGGGCACGCCTTGGTCCTCAAGGCGTCCCATCACATCGAAGCTGACCTCCAGTCGACGGGTGTCGATCAGGACCACCGCGCCCAGGGCGCCTTCGAAGAGGCCGTTCCAGAGGAACCAGAAGCGCTGCTGGCCGGGGGTGCCGAACAGATAGAGCACCAGCTCGTCATTGAGGCTGATCCGGCCGAAGTCCATCGCCACGGTGGTCTCGGTCTTGCGCTCTACTCCGGCGATGTCGTCGACGCCGACACCGGCCTGCGTCATTGTCTCCTCAGTAGTCAGTGGTCGGATCTCACTCACCGAACCGACCAGTGTGGTCTTCCCGACCCCGAAGCCACCAACGATCACTACTTTGACCGCCGCGGTGGCTGAGGTCGGCAGGGTGTCTTCGCTCCGAGGACCTACGACGGCCTCAGAGGTTTTGAAGTCCATGCATCACCGCCTCGAGAAGTTCGACATCGGGCAACGAGGTGGCCGGGATCGGTGCCCGGGCCTCGACGTGGCCGCCGTCCAGTAGATCCGTGAGCAGTACCGTGACCACGCTGACTGGCAGATGGAGATATGCGGAGATCTCGGCGACGGACAGCGGGTAGTCGCATATCCGGAGGATCGCCGCGTGCTCCGGTTGCAGGCTCGTACTGGGCGTGCTCCGGGTCACGATCAGCGTGACCATGTCGAGATGGTCTTTTTCGGTGGGGCGGCTCCGGCCGGAGGTGATGACGTAGAGCCGTTCGGGGCCGCCCTCCTCCCAGTCCCGGGGTTGTTCTTGCTCTGACGTGCTCATGGGACCTGCCCGTCGGCCCGCGGCGGGCTGGTGAGGTGCTGTCCGATCCGGGCCACCAGGTCCCGCATGCGCTGCCCCATGAGCCCGGCGTCCACGCCGCTGTCGGCCAGCACCGCGAGATACGCCCCGGCGCCGGCCGCCATGAGGTAGAAGAAGCCACCGCTGACCTCGATCACGACGAGCTGCATCTGGCCGTCGCCGTGCGGGAATTCCGAGGCGATGGCCGCCGACAGGCTCTGCAGCCCTGCACAGGCTGCCGCGAGGCGATCAGCGGTGTCCTCGTCCGAGCCAAACTGTGACATGCACAAGCCGTCCGAGGACAGCACCACGACGTCACGGGTCTCCGGAACGCTGGACGCCAGGTCCTCAAGCATCCAGTCCATATTGAGCCGCTGCTGTGTCACCACTTGCTTACTCATCCTTACCTAACGACTCATCACTTCTCAGACTCATTACTGCGCAGGCCATCGGGGCCAGCTGGTGGTGGGGACTCGCCGGAGACACCCTCCTGAAAGGCGGCCAGCCATATCCCGGCCTGTGCGGGCGGATCGGCTGACGCCGGGGACTTGGGGCCAGCGGTGGAAGCCGGTTTTGACCTCCTGTGGGGGGATACGGTGCGGGCACGCCGACGGCGCTGTGGCAGTCCATTGGAGTTGCGCTGGGCCGGGAGGCCCACCGGGTCTTCAGTGGCCGTTTCGGGCCGCCTGGCCCCCGGCCTTGTTCTGGGCTTGGGCGGCGGCAGGGTGGCGGCCTTGGCCACCGCTCCACCAGGGGCGGGAGTCGCGGTGAGCAAGTCCGGCGGAACGACCAGGACGACGCGTACGCCGCCGTACGCGGATACGCGCAGGGAAACCTTGAAGTCGTTCGTATGGGAAAGGCGGCCGACTACGGCCAGGCCGAGTCGTGGTGACTCGCCGAGGTCGTTGAGGTCAAGCCCGGAGCTGGAGTTCTGCGCCAGTGCCCGCTCCGCGCGGATGCGGGCTTCATCGGTCAGGCCGACCCCGGCGTCCTCGATCTCGATCGCCACACCGGACTGGATCTCAGTGGCGGTGAGGTGGACGCGGGTCTGTGGTGGTGAATAGCGCGTGGCGTTGTCCAGCAGCTCGGAGAGAGCGTGGATCAGCGGTTCGACGGCGCGTCCGAGAACGCCGACCTCGGCCACCGAGTGCAGATCGACGCGCCGGTAGTCGATGATCCGGGACATGGCGCCGCGCAGCACGTTGAACAGCGGTACGTCCTGCTGCCACTGGCGGCCCGGGCGGGCGCCGCCGAGTACGGCGATGCTGTCCGCCAGCCGGCCGATCAGCGCGGTGCCGTGGTCCAGGTGCAGCAGGTCGCCGAAGACGTCGGGATCCTGACCGTGCTTGTCCTCCATCTCACGGAGGTCCTGGGCCTGTTGGTGAACAATGGCCTGGACTCGTCGGGCGATGTTGACGAAGGCTCGTTGGGCGGAGTCGCGCAGACCTTCCTCGGCCTCCACGGCTTGCAGAACGTAGCGCAGTACTGCCTCGTGCGCGGCTTCGAACTCGGGGCTGACCCGGGACTCATGGACGATGCTGTGCAGCACCTCTTCAGCCGGGGCGCCTTGCTGAAGCTGGCCCATGGCCGCAGGCAGGGTCTCCTTGGCCATCCGTACGGTCTCGGCCTCCTGGTCGGCCAGATGCCGATACAGGGTGGCCTCTCTCTCGGCGTACTGCCTGCGCAGTTCGTCGATCGAACGTCCCCGGCGTGCCACCGCCCCGGCTGCGGCGGCCACTGCCGCCGTTGCGATGATGCCGAGCCAGGCGACCTGGACACGGGCCATTGAGGGCGTGAATGACACCGCCACGGCCGTACACACGGCCACTAGTGCGGGTGGCAGTAGCCACATTGGGGTGGAGGCGGGCCCCCAGCCTCCGGGTGACGAACCGGCACGAACCATCGGCATCCTCAGAGCACTTATGGAAGGGGTAGGGCGAAAGCATGCGTTGTATGGGCACCAGCGGACGGGGTGCGTGAACAGGCTCGACGACTGTCGGATCACGCTCACCAGTGCTTGGCCGCCGTATCTTCACGGCGACGTTCCGCGCGCCTGGGGCCGGGTCCTAGGACGCCCGGGCCTTCGTGCGATCGGCGGCACCACAGCAGCCAGCGGCGACGGGCTGTAGCTGCCGCAACTCGCTGCGCGACAGCGAGCATAGCGGGATCCGGGGTGATTCTGTGGCCCGACTGCATATACCACATGAATGTACTCATGTGCGAAATTCAAATGAGTCGTTTAATAATCGAAATTGCTCGTGTGGCAAGGAAAATGACAACGGCGATAAATTTCTATACCGACACGGTCAGAAGCGAGGGCCCCGGGACGGATGTCCCGGGGCCCTCGCTTCTGTGTATAGCTGTCGAACGTCCTTACCGGCGGCCGCCCTTGGGGTCGACCAGCCCCGCGCGGCGCAGCGCGTCGGCCATCGCGTCGTTCGCCGGGGGAGCCGCGCGGCGCTGGCCACCGTCCCGGCCGCCACCGCGACGGTCGCCCTGCCGTTGACGCGGGGCCCCGCCGCGGGGCTTGCGGTCGCCGGGGGAGCCGGAGTTGGAACCCGGCTTGGCTGTGGTGCCGGGGTCGTCGAGCCGTAGCGTCAAGGAGATCCGCTTACGTGTTACGTCCACATCGAGGACCTTCGCCTTCACGATGTCACCCGGTTTCACGACATCGCGCGGGTCCTTGACGAAGCTCTTCGACATCGCCGACACATGGACCAGACCGTCCTGGTGGACACCGACATCGACGAAGGCGCCGAAGGCGGCCACATTGGTGACCACGCCCTCCAGGATCATCCCGGCCGAGAGGTCGCCGATCTTCTCCACGCCCTCCTTGAAGGTGGCCGTCTTGAAGGCCGGACGCGGGTCGCGCCCCGGCTTCTCCAGCTCCTTGAGGATGTCCGTGACCGTCGGCAGTCCGAAGACGTCGTCCACGAACTCCTCGGGTTTGAGCGAGCGCAGTGCTGAAGTGTTGCCGATGAGCGCCGCCACCTCGCTCCCCGTTGTCTTCACCATGCGGCGCACCACCGGATACGCCTCCGGGTGGACGCTGGAGGCGTCCAGTGGGTCGTCACCGCCACGGATCCGCAGGAAGCCCGCGCACTGCTCATACGCCTTCGGGCCGAGCCTCGGCACCTCCTTGAGCGCCTTACGGCTGCGGAAGGGGCCGTTGGCGTCCCGGTGCGACACGATGTTCTCGGCGAGCGTGGCGCCGATGCCCGACACCCGGGACAGCAGGGGTGTGGAGGCGGTGTTGACGTCCACCCCTACGCCGTTCACACAGTCCTCGACCACCGCGTCCAGCGAGCGGGACAGCTTCACCTCGGACAGATCGTGCTGGTACTGCCCGACACCGATCGACTTCGGGTCGATCTTCACCAGCTCGGCGAGCGGGTCCTGCAGCCGTCGGGCGATGGAGACGGCGCCGCGCAGCGACACATCGAGCTCCGGCAGCTCCTGGGAGGCGAAGGCCGAGGCCGAGTACACCGAGGCGCCCGCCTCGGAGACCATCACCTTGGTCAGCTTCAGCTCCGGCTGCCCCGCGATGAGCTCGGCCGCCAGCTTGTCGGTCTCCCGGGAGGCGGTGCCATTGCCGATGGCGATCAGCTCGACAGCGTGCTCCCGGGCGAGCGTGGCCAGTTTGGCCAGGGCCTCTTTCCACTGCTTCTGCGGGGCGTGCGGATAGATGGTGTCGGTCGCGGCGACCTTTCCGGTGGCGTCGACCACGGCGACCTTGACGCCCGTACGCAGCCCCGGGTCCAGGCCCATCGTGGCGCGGGTGCCCGCCGGGGCGGCCAGCAGCAGGTCGCGCAGGTTTGTGGCGAAGACGCCCACCGCGTCGTCCTCGGCGGCCTGCCGCAGCCGTAGTCGCAGGTCGATGCCGAGGTGGACCAGCACCCGGGTGCGCCACGCCCAGCGCACGGTGTCGGCGAGCCACTTGTCGGCCGGGCGGCCCCGGTCGCTGATGCCGAAGCGGTGGGCGATGGAGCGTTCGTACGAGGTCGGGCCCTCCGGCTGCGCTGGCTCCTCCGGTTCCAGGGTGAGGTCCAGGACCTCCTCCTTCTCGCCGCGCAGCATGGCCAGCACCCGGTGCGAGGGCAGCTTGGTGAACGGCTCGGCGAAGTCGAAGTAGTCGGCGAACTTCGCGCCCTGTTCCTCCTTGCCCTCCCGGACCTTGGCGGTCAGCCGTCCGCGCTGCCACATCCGCTCGCGCAGCTCACCGATGAGGTCGGCGTCCTCGCCGAACCGCTCGGTGAGGATTGCCCGCGCGCCCTCCAGCGCGGCGGCCGCGTCGGCGACACCCTTGTCGGCGTCCACAAAAGCGGCTGCGGCGGCCTGTGGTTCCACGGTCGGATCAAGCAGCAGCCCGTCGGCCAGCGGCTCCAGACCGGCCTCGCGGGCGATCTGCGCCTTGGTGCGCCGCTTGGGCTTGTATGGGAGGTAGATGTCCTCCAGACGGGCCTTGGACTCGGCTGCCCGGATCCGCGCCTCCAGGGCGTCGTCCAGTTTGCCCTGGCTGCGCACCGACTCCAGGATCGCCGCGCGTCGCTCCTCCAGCTCCCGCAGATAGCGCAGCCGCTCCTCCAGCGCGCGCAGCTGCGCGTCGTCGAGCAGCTCCGTGGCTTCCTTGCGGTAGCGGGCGATGAACGGCACGGTCGAGCCGCCGTCGAGCAGCTCGACGGCGGCCTTGACCTGCCGCTCCCGTACGCCGAGCTCATCGGCGATCCTGGCTTCGATGGACACAGTTGTTGCGGTCACGCCTGCATTCTGGCAGGTGGGTCGGACAAGACCGTGGACCCAGTCCGCATCAGGCCTTCCCCAACAGGTCAGCGGGGAAGGCGCCCGCCTCGGCGGCGGCCAGTGTGAAGCTCGTGGCCAGCTCGGTGAGGCGCTCGACGCCCGCCGCGCCCAGGTGCTCGTAGGGGGCGCGGTCGACGCGGTCGGTCTCGGCCTCGATCTCCTCGCGCAGGGCCACGCCGTCCTGGGTCAGCTCTCCGTTGGCGTCCAGCAGTTCCCGCTCGCGCAGCTCCCGCTGGGCGTCCGCCCACTGCTCCTCGGTCCAGCCACGGGTCGCGAAGACCCACCGCGGGCTCATGCCCTTGCCGGTGGCGGTGTGGCTGACCTGCGCCTGGATGCCGGTCAGCCCGGCCCCGAGCAGAACGGTGAGATGTCCGTCGCCGCGGTGCTCACGCAGCAGCGTGGCGGCGTGCCACAGCGCGAGGTGTGGTTCCTCGGGCACCGGGAGATCGGCATGGGCCGCGTAGAGCGGGCGGGCGCCGCGCTCGCAGGCCTCGGTGGCGCGTATCGCCAGCTCGGCCGCTTCGGCCAGTTCCTTGGAGGCGATCACTTCCTTGCCCAGCAGCCGCCGCAGCGTGGCGTCGGCGGCGCGCAGCCGTGCCGCCAGTACGGCCTCGGGGCTCACGGTCTGCCAGATGGCGGGCAGATGCTTGGCGATGAGGTCGTAGCTGAAGCTGTAGAAGGTCGCGGCGACGGTGCCCGGCCCTACCGCGCCCATCGGTGCGGACCGGCCGGCGAAATAGGCCGCGGAGCGGTCGGTCAGGCCCAGCGTGGTGAGCTCTTCGCTGAGCTCGGGGCAGAAGTAGAGGGCCGAGTGCAGCGGGTTGAGGACGTTGTGACAGCGACGTCCGGCGCGCTCGTCGAGAGAGGTCATACGAATACGTTACTGGGCGGTCGCTTAGTGCCATAGAGAGCTGCGCCTGATGGCAGAAAAAGTGGGAGAACCGTCATTGCGGCCATCGCCGCCTGGCACAACCATGGTGACCATGGAACGGCGCAGCGTACTTTTCGTCCTCTTCGAGGGTGTGCAGAGTCTCGATCTGACCGGCCCGCTGGAGGTCTTCACCGCCGCGGCCGAAGTCCTGCGCGACCCCACCGCCTACCAGGTGCGCACCGCCACCCTGGACGGCTCCCCGATCCGTACCTCCAGCGGGCTGACCCTCACACCCGACACCGCCCTGCACGGCTGCCGTGTCCCGCACACCCTGGTCGTCCCCGGTGGCCATGGCACCCGGTCGGCCGGCCCCCGGATCGTCGGCTGGCTGCGTGAGCGGGCACCACGCGCCCAGCGGGTGATGTCGGTGTGCACCGGCACCCTGCTGCTCGCCGAGGCCGGGCTGCTCGATGGCCGCCGGGCGACCACCCACTGGGCGTACTGCGACCTGCTCGCCGAGCGCTACCCCGCCGTGCGAGTTGAGCCGGAGGCTGTCTTCGTCCGTGATGGCAAGGTGGTGACCTCGGCCGGGGTCACCACCGGGATAGACCTTGCGCTCGCTCTGGTCGAGGAGGACCACGGCCGGGATGTGGCGCTCACCGTCGCCCGTCACCTGGTCGTCTTTCTGCGCCGTCCCGGCAATCAGGCTCAGTTCAGCGCCCAGCTGTCCGCCCAGAGCGCCCAGCGCCGTCCGCTCCGTGACGTCCAGCACTGGATCTCCGAGCATCCGGAGGCCGACCTGTCGGTAGAGGCTCTCGCCCGGCGTTCGAACCTCTCGCCCCGGCACTTCGCCCGGGCCTTCCGGGCGGAGGTGGGGATGTCTCCGGGCCGCTATGTCGACCGGGTGCGTCTCGAGGCCGCCCGCCGAAGGCTGGAGGACTCGGCGGAGGGCATCGAGGAGATCTCCCGGGCCTGCGGTTACGGCACCCCTGAAGCCATGCGCCGCGCCTTCATCAAGGCGCTGGGCGCTCCACCCGCCGAATACCGCCGGCGGTTCCAACCCCTATGAGGAGATACGTACCGTATGCAGATCGCCATCGTGCTCTACGACGGTTTCACCGCGCTGGACGCCGTGGGCCCGTACGACACGCTCAGCCGGCTGCCCGGCGCCGAGACGGTCTTCGTCGCCGAGCGCACCGGACCAGTACGCAATGACAGCGGCACCCTGGCGCTGGTCGCCGACAGCACCCTGGAGGAAGTGACGCGCCCGGATATCGTGGTGGTGCCCGGCGGGCCGGAGGAGAACGTACGGCTGGCTCAGGAGCCGCTGGGGGAGTGGCTGCGCACGGTTGACGCGCACACCACGTGGACCACCTCCGTCTGCACCGGCTCGCTGCTGCTCGCCGGAGCCGGACTGCTCAAGGGTCGCCGGGCCACCTCGCACTGGCTCACCCTGGAGCACCTTCCCGGCTACGGGGCCGAACCGACCGGCGAGCGGGTCGTCTTCGACGGCAAGTACGTCACCGCGGCCGGGGTCTCCTCGGGTATCGATATGGGTCTGGCGCTGCTGGGCCGGATCGGCGGCGATGAGGCCGCGCAGACCGTCCAGCTGCTGATCGAGTACGACCCGCAGCCCCCGTATGACGCGGGTTCCCCGCAGAAGGCGCCAGCCGCCATCGTGGCGTGGATGCGGGAGCGGAGCCGTAACATGGCGCCCGGGGAGCGCTCAGCCTGACCAGGCGGAGTATGGCGCACGGCGCTTGAGAAAGGCGGCGAGGCTCTTCGGGGCCTCGCCGCTTTCCCGTGTCTGCTCAGGGGATTTCCGGCTCACGGAATCCACAGCCATTTTCATGGCTTGATTTCATCGTCCGGTCAGGAAAGTGGATTCAGTTCCTCCACTATTGCGGCGACAGCGCGGCGCCTTGGCGCGCTTCGAGCTCTCGCAGAATTCACTGGTCAATGGATCTCTGCCGGCTCCCGAGGGTGGCCGAGATCACAGAACACCGGGCGGAGTTGCCGCCCGGACTCCCGTCGGGCCTGCCGGTGGTGACGTCTTCCCAGGTCCGCTGGGAGCGGTGGGCGGCCTTCCGGTGTGCTCCGCGGGTGTGTCCCGTACCCCGGCTGGAGTGTCAGGAGCAAAAGCTTGTTAAGCCTTGACAGATGTCGGCAAGATTTCCCAGCCTGTTTCCCCGCGGGCCGGTTAGTGTCTGTGGCAGTTGTTCCGCAAGGATTCCTACCCCCACTCATTCTATCCAGAGTTCAACCAAGGCTCCGGGCTGGTCCGCTCGCGTCCGTGTGCCGTGCTGCCCCAGTGGCCCATAGGGCACGAGCTCATGGGAGGAAGCGATGAACGCAAGCGTTATCGGCCCGCTTGGCTCGCTCGCCGCGGAGTTAGACGAGCTGGATCCATGTGAACTCCGTGCCAGTCCCGGCCTGAAGAAGTGGCGGCAGATGACCGCCGGTGTGCTGCCCGCGTGGCTGGCCGAGATGGACTTCCCGGTGGCGGAGCCGGTGCGCGAAGGGCTGCGGCGGTACCTCGCCCATGGGGCCCTGGGCTATCCGTACTGGCCTGACGGCAGTCCCCTTCGGGAGGCGTTCGCCCTGCGGATGGCCACCCGATACGGCTGGCACCCGGAGCCCGGCCACGTCAGGGAGTTCGCCACCGTCACCCAGGGCGTCCACCTCGCCCTGCACCTGGCCACCGAGCCTGGTGACGCGGTGGCGGTGCACACGCCGCTGTACGGCCCCTTCCGCGAGGGCCTCGCCCGGCTGAACCGCCGGCTGGTCCCCATCCCCCTGCTCGACACCCCGGAGGGATGGTCCATCGACCCCGAGCGGCTGGCCCGGGATGTGGCGGCCACCGGGTGCCGGGCGCTGGTGCTGGTCAATCCGCACAATCCCACCGGGCGGGTGTTCACCCGCGCTGAACTCGCCCTGCTCGCCGAATTAGCCGAGCGCCACGATCTGCTGGTCATCGCCGACGAGATCCATGCCGATCTGACCTACGCTCCGCACCGCCACATACCGTTCGCCTCGCTCAGCCCGGAGACCGAGGCACGAACCGTCACCCTTACCTCGGCGACCAAGGCCTTCAACCTCGCCGGTATCCGCTGCGCGGTCGGCCACCTGGGGCCGGACCGGCTGCGCGCAGCGGTGGACGAACAGCCCGTTGAGCTGTACGGCGCCGCAAACGTACTCGGTGTCCAGGCCTCGGTGCTGGCATGGACCCAGGGCGACACCTGGCTCTCAGCCGTACGGGAACACCTGGACGCCAACCGCCGAAGGCTCGCCGAGTTTCTGGGGGACCGGCTGCCGCAGATCGGCCATCACCCGCCCGAAGGCTCCTATCTCGCCTGGCTGGACTGCCGTTCACTGGGCTGGGGCGACGATCCGGCGGCCCGGTTCCGGGAGCGCGGCGGTATCGAGCTCAGCACCGGACCCGGTTTCAATCCAGGCGGAGACGGATTCGCGCGGTTCAACTTCGCCACCTCCAAGCGGCTGCTGGGCCAGCTCCTCGATCGCCTGGTACACAGCACCGCCCTCGATGCCCGGATCGGAGACCCCACATGTTGATCACGGTCGGCCAGTTGCTTCACGGTCCCGTCGGCGAACGCACCACCGACGGCGCGGTGCTGGTCCAGGAGGGGAAGATCGCCGCGGTCGGCGCACGTGCCGCGGTGGCGGCCCAGGCGCCGCCGTCCGTGACCCGGCTTGACTTCCCCGGCGCGACGCTGCTGCCCGGCCTGATCGACGGCCATGTGCATCTGAGCCTGGACGCCGGACCCGAACCGGTCACCACACTGCTGGCCAGCGACGAGACCTCGCTGCTGGAGGCCATGGCCAAGCGGGCGGCACAGTTGCTGGACAGCGGCGTGACCACCGTCCGGGACCTGGGAGACCGGGCTGCCTCGGCCGTACAACTGCGCCGGTCCATCGCTGCGGGGCGGCTGCCGGGGCCGCGGATCCTCGCCGCGGTGGCCCCGCTGACTCCGCCGGGCGGCCACTGCTGGTTCTTCGGCGGCGAGGTCGAAGGCGAGCGTGAGATACGGGACATGGTCCAGCGCAATGCCGCCGCGGGGGCCGATGTGATCAAGGTGATGGCGAGCGGCGGGCACATCACCGAGGGCGGTGCGGCCATGTGGGAGTCCCAGTTCTCCACCGGACTGCTCGCCGCCACCGTGGCGGAGGCCCGCCAGTGCGGTCTGCCGGTCGCGGCCCACGCGCACAGTACGGAGTCCATAGCCGCCGCCACGGCCGCCGGGGTGAACACCATCGAACACTGCCTGTGGCTGGACGGCGCCGACGGCGTGGACCGCCGCCCCGACGTGGCCAGGACCATGGCCGACCAGGGGATCTCGGTCTGCGGAACGCTGTGCGGCCACGACTGGCGTACCAAGCTGGAGAAGGAAGGGGAGGCCGCCACCCGGTCCTTCTACTCCCGGCTCAGCTGGCTCGACGAGCTCGGGGTCTCCCTGATCACCGGTACGGACGCGGGGATTCCGCAGGCGGCTTTCGATGACTACGTCAGCATGCTGGAGCTCTACGCCTGGCTTGGCTTCCCTGCTGAGCGCGTCATCGAACTCGCCACCGTCGGCTCGGCACGCGCGCTGGGCCTCTCCGGCGCTACGGGGCGGCTCCTGCCGGGGCTCGACGCCGACCTGGTGGTGGTCGACGGCGACCCCCGTACCGACCTGGCGGCGCTGCGCACCGTACGGCTCGTCATGACCAGAGGCGAGCCGCGCACCGTACACGGCCCCAGAGAACGGGCCTGAACGGCGGCGGACACCGAGAACCGACAACGGGGGAGCTGTGAAGAACAAGAGAGACCTCGGCCTGCTCACCGCCACTCACGGGGTCAACGACATGTACCAGGGCGCCATCCCCGCGATGCTGCCCTTCCTCCAGTCCGAACGCGGCTACAGCTACGCCCTGATCGCCGGGATCACCCTGGCCGCCACCGGACTCTCCAGCCTGGTTCAGCCGTTGGTGGGGCTGCTGGCCGACCGCCGCCCGATGGGCTGGCTGGTCACCGCGGGCATGGGCGCCGCGGGCCTCGGCGTTGGCCTGTCCGGGCTGGGCGACGCCTATCTGTGGACCTGGTTCGCTGTCGCCGTGTCCGGTCTGGGCCTGGCGGCCTACCATCCCGCGGCGGCCATGGCGGCGCGTGGCATCGGTGGCGGCGATACGCGGACGATGAGCGTGTTCGCCGTCGGCGGGAACATCGGCGTCGCCGTCGCCCCGCTGTATGTGGCCCTCGTCCTGGGCGCCACCGGGGTTTCCGGCACCTGGCTGCTCGCGCTGCCCGCCGTGGTGATGGGCGCGGGCCTGCTGCTGTCCCGGCACTCCTGGCACATCGCCGTCTCGGCGCCGGACCGTTCCCGGCCGGAGGCAGCACCGCGGCCTCCCGAGCACTCGCAGCATCCCAAGCCTCCGCAGCCCCCGAAGCAGGAACGGCCGGATGACTGGCGGGCCTTCGGCACTCTGTCGGTGATCTCGGTGTTCTGGTCGATTCCCTTCGTCATCATGGGGGCGTTCGCGGCGCTGTATGTGATCAGCCGCTTCGAGGTCTCGGCGGCGACCGGGTCGGCAACGCTCACCGCGTTCACCGCGGGCGGCGTCGTCGGCACACTCGCCGGTGGCTGGAGCGCCGAGCGCTGGGGCCGTCTGACGGCCCTGCGGTACGGCTACCTGATCTCCGCGCTGGCGGTCACCGGCGTCGTCCTCATGCCGCATATCGCCGGGGTGCTGGTCTGCGTATTCATATACGGAACGGTGCTGTTCGTACCCTTCGCCGCGCAGGTCACCCTGGCGCAGGACTATCTGCCTCACCGCATCGGCACGGCGAGCGGCCTGACCCTGGGGGTGACCATGTCGGCGGGCGGCCTGCTCTCGCCGCTCTTCGGCCTGCTCGCCGACGGCTGGGGAGTGCGGCCCGTACTGGCCACCCTGATCGGCGTTCTCCTGGTGCCCGCGGCCCTCGCCTGGCGGCTTCCCGAGCCTCGCTCAACCCCCGCGCCCGCGCCGGCGGCACCCGCTGGTGCTGACCGGTAGCACCTCACTACGACCACGCAAGGGAGAGACGATGACGACCACGGTGCACGGTCTGTCCGGGCTGCCGGAGCTCGCGGGCAGCAGCCTGGGCCCGACCGAGTGGGTGCGGGTCGACCGGGACCGCGTGGCATCCTTCGCCCACGCCACCGACGGCCAGGTGAACGCCCACGATGGCGAAGGAGACGGCGAAGAGGGCGGCGGAGGGGCCCCGTTGGGCGGGCCCGTCGCGGATGGATTCCACACGCTGGGGCTCATCGGCACGCTGTTCGACCGGCTGCTGGAGTTCCAGGAGATCCGGATGAACGTGATCTACGGACTGAACCGGGTCCGGCTGCCCAGCCCGCTGCCGGTCGGCGCACGGGTGCGGCTGCACGCCGAGATCGCCGAGGTGACGGAGGCCGGCGGCGGAGCCATGGAGATGGTCGTCAACGGCACCGTGGAGATCGAGGACGAGCCCAAACCGGCGTGTGTCGCGCAGGTGCTGTACCGGATCTACGACTGACCCGCCCCTCCGGCAGGCGGTCCTGCGGCAGGCGGTCCTGCGGCCGGAGGGCCACCACAGACATCGAGTACCGATTCCACGACCGAAGGGAACGCTCAGCCATGCCCGTCTACGCGCTTGGCCACCTGGAACCACAGATCCACCCCGACGCCTATGTGCACCCCGACGCGACGGTGATCGGCGATGTGCGCCTGGGCGCGTACGCGTCGGTCTGGCCGCAGGCAGTGCTGCGCGCTGACGACGGCCGGGTCGAGGTGGGAGCGCGTACGAACATCCAGGACGGCAGCGTCATCCATGCCGCGCCGGAAACACCCGCCGTCATCGGCTCCGGAACGGTCGTGGGGCACTGCGTGCATATCGAGGGCGCGCGGGTCGGCGATGGCTGCCTCATCGCCTCCGGCTCGGTCGTGCTCAACTCCACCGTGGTGGAGGACCGCGCCATGGTCGCAGCGGGCGCGGTCATCACCTTCGACGGGCGGGTGCCCACAGGACATATCGCGATGGGCGTACCGGCGAAGAACCGGGAGAACACGATGTTCCCCATCGAGAGCGTGACGGAAATCGTCGAGGACTACGTCAAAGCCGCGCAACGGTTCCGGACCGGCCTGCGCAGGATGGCGTGACCCATGAATTCCACGGAAGCCTAAACCAGCCGGAAGCTGAGGGGGAGCGATGTCGGACCTGCCAAGTCACCTGCCAAGTCACCATCCTTGCGTGAAAATCATCCGCTGGCCGCTGGAGGAAGGCAAGCGGGAACGATGCCGGAAATCCGGGGAGCTGAGGCTGTTAGTCGTCGAGGGCGGCGTCGACGCACCGATATGCGCGGACATCCGGGAGGACTGGATACGGGCGCCTTCCACGCGCGAGGACGTGCAGGCCCGTATCGCCATGCTGCAGGCCAGAAACCTGGGGTACTGCCTGCCGCAGGTCGACCCTGCCGGCATCGTACGCTGCGGCCCGCGCTCCGTGGCCGTCTCACCGACCGAGGCGGAACTGGTCAGGCTGCTGACCGTTCATTTCGGAGAGATGGTGCCGCGTGAATCCCTGAGAAAGCGACTGTGCGGGGGGAATCGCCGGGTGAGCCGGAACGCACTCGATCTGCACATCATGAGGATCCGTCGCCGAATCGCCCCGCTACGGCTTGAAATCCGGACGGCCTGGGGACGCGGCTACACGCTCACCACCGGCGAAAGCGAGGGCATCGAGCCGGTCCTGCCGGACAGCGGACGCCGGAACAGAGGCGCCCTTCCGGGAATTCCACGGAGCGATGCCCGGGCACCGGGCAGGCCATGCGAGGAATCCAGCCGTTGAGAACGGCCCGTCGCAACGGAGGCGCGGATGCGTAACGAAGCACTGGAGAAAATGATCGTCGGGGACATGCTCAGTACGCGGGCACAGACTCACCGTAATGAGACGTTCCTGAAATTCCATGAAGGCGACCTCAGTTACGGTGAGGTCGACCAGATGACCAACCGGATGGCCCAGGGGCTCGCGGCGCTCGGTGTCGACCGAGGCGACCATGTAGCGGTCATGCTCCCGAACTGCCCCGAACTCCTCTACACCATCTTCGCGCTGAGCAAGCTCGGCGCCGTGGCCGTGCCCGTGAACACGGCCCTGTGCGGCAACTTACTCCGCCGCACGCTGTCCGGCTCCAACTCCTCATTCCTCGTCGTGGACGCCCCGTACGCCGAGGAGTTGCCCGCGCTGACGCCTTGCCTGCCCGGACTGAAGCAGATCGTCGTGCGCACCCGGGACAGCGCGCGGTTGCCCTCCGGACACCTGGGCAAGCCGGCCGTCTCCCTGTCCAGCCTGCTGTCATACGGCGCCGACGCCCCCCGTGCGGATGTGGCGTTCTGCGACCTGCAGGCGATCATGTACACCTCGGGGACGACGGGCCCGTCCAAGGGCGCCATGGTCTCCCACGCGCTGGCACTGACCTGCGCCCTGGACTCGCTGGACTTCCTGGACCGGTGGGGCAAGACGACCTACTGCCCGCTGCCCCTGTTCCATGCGGCGGGCCTGTGGGACGGAGTGCTGTCGGCGCTGCTGTCCGGCAGTCCCGTCGCCATCGCCGACCGGTTCCATGTGACCAGGTTCTGGGACGATGTGCGGCACTTCGGCGCCCAGGCCGCGCTGAGCGTGTTCTCGATGATCCCGATGCTGCTCAACCAGGAGCCGAGCGAGCGGGACAAGGACCATCCCCTGGAAGTCTTCTATATGGGCAAGTCGGTCCTCGATGAGCCGCTGTACGACAGGTTCGGTGTCCGCTCGGCGGAGACCTACACCAGCACCGAGGTCGGCATCGCCACCGGCAGCCCCTACGGCGAGTGGAAGCTCGGCTCATGCGGGCAGGCACATGAAGAGCGCTTCGAAGTCAGTGTCGTCGATGAGCTTGACCGGCCGGTCGGTCCGGGAGAACCGGGAGAGCTGGTCGTACGGCCCCGGCAGCCGTACATCATCACGGGCGGCTACTACGGCGCGCCGGAAGCCACCGCCCACAGCTTCCGCAATATGTGGTTCCACACCGGCGACCGGGTGTGGCGTGACGCCGACGGCTACTTCTACTTCCTGGACCGGATGAAAGACGCCATCCGCAGACGTGGCGAGAACATTTCCGCCTTTGACCTGGAATGCGAGGTCAATCTGCACCCGGCGGTGCTGGAGTGCGCCGCGTTCGGTGTGCCGTCCGAGCTCGAGGAAGAGGACGTCAAACTGGCCGTTGTCGTACGCCCCGGGGCCACCCTGGACACCGCCGAACTGGCCGACTTCTGCGAAAAGCGGCTGCCCCGGCACATGGTCCCCCGGTACGTGGAGTTCCTGGACGAGCTGCCCCGCACGCCCACCGACAAGGTCGCCAAGCACCGGCTGCGGGCGGAGGGTGCCCACGGCATCACCTCCGGCTGCTGGGACCGGTACGCGCAGCGGGCCCGGCGCCCGGCTGCGGCCGTACCACAGGAGGGACGGGCGTGAACTGGGAGGAGACCCCCGACGAGCGGGACTTCCGGCATGAGGTACGCGCCTTCGCCCGGGAGCGCTTCCCCGTCGGCTACGGGCCGGATCCGGAGGCCGAGCACAGCCTGGAGCCCGAGGATGTGTGGGGTTACGACTGGCCCGCCGACCGGCTGTCCAGGGATCCGGCACGCCGCGCGGGCGCCCGTGCCTGGGCGGCGGCGCTGGCCGAGCGGGGCTGGATCGCCCCGGGCTGGCCCGTCGAGTACGGCGGCGCGGGGCTGTCCGCGATGCGGGAGTTCATCCTGCGGGAGGAGATGATGCGGGCCGGTGTCCCCACGGTGAACGGCATTGGAGCGATGCTGCTCGGGCCGACGCTCCTGGAGTACGGCACCGAAGAGCAGCGCGCCGCACATCTGCCCGGCATCGCGCGTGGAGAGACCACCTGGGCCCAGGGCTTCTCCGAGCCCGGGGCCGGCTCCGACCTGGCGTCGCTGCGCACCAGGGCGGTGTGTGCGGGGCCCGGCTCCGGGTCGTACCTCGTCAACGGGCAGAAGGTGTGGACCTCTTCGGCGCAGTATGCCGACTGGCTGTTCGTCCTCGTGCGCACCGACCCCGAAGCGCCGAAGCACAAGGGGATCACCTTTCTGCTCATCGACGCGTCCAGCCCCGGTGTCGCCATCCGGCCGGTCCAGGACATGCGCGGCGCCACACCCTTCGCGGAGATCTTCTTCGACGATGTCAGCGTCCCGGTGGCCAACAGGGTCGGCGCGGAAAACCAGGGCTGGTACGTGGCCATGGCGGCACTGGGCTTCGAACGCGCGGGAATCGGGGCCACCGTCAAGTTCGAGCAGGTGCTGTCGCGGCTGGTCGGCTGTCTGCGCTCGGAAAAGGAACCGGGCTGTCCGGGCCGGGACACCGCGGTACTGCGGCACGAGATCGCCCAGCGCTATATCGAGCTGCGCACGCAGTACAACCTGGCACGCCACACCGCCTCCCAGCTCGAAGCCGTTGGCATACCCGGCCACGAGGCGTCGGTCAGCCAGCTGTTCGGCGCCGAACTGCACCAGCGGCTGGCGCGCACCGGCGCCAAGGCCTTCGGCCCGTACGCGCAGCTGTGGCAGCGCGACGGCGCACCCATGGAAGCCGCCTTCGCCCATATGCGCTTCGACGCCGTCGCCGCCACGCTGCTCGGCGGCACCACGGAGATTCAGCGACGGGTCATCGCTACGCGCGGTCTCAAGCTGCCCAAATCCTGAGTCCTGAGCCCGGACAACGAAGATCGGAGAGGCGTGGTGGACCTGACCCCCACCGAGGAACAGCGGCACATCCAGGCAGCCGCGGCGGATCTGCTGGCCGCCAGGAGCCGGGAGGCGGGCGCCCGGGCCGTGCGCGCCGAGCCCGCGGGCTACTCGGCGGAGCTGTGGAAGGAGATGACCGGGCTGGGCTGGCCCGGACTCGCACTGCCCGAGGAATACGGCGGAGCCGACGGCGGATTCCTCGAACTCTGCCTGCTGTTCGAGGAACTGGGCCGACATCAGGTGCCCAGCCCGCTGCTGACCACCATGGCCTGTGCCGCGCTTCCCATAGCCCGCCACGGCAGCGCCGCCCAGCGCGCCCAATGGCTGCGAGCGGTGGCCCAGGGCCGCACGCTGAGCTATGTGCGGGCCGCGCCCCGGGGCGACTGGAACGCCACCGGCTCGGATGTTGTGGCGGAGCCGGCCGGCCAGGGCTTCCGGCTGCACGGCACCGCACTGTTCGTACCGTACGCCGGGACCGCCGACGCTCTGCTGGTGATCGCCCGGACCGGCGGCCCGGAGGAGCTGACGGCACTGCTGGTGGACAACGCGCCCCCCGGTGTCCGCTGCGAGCGGCTGGACGTGGTCGGCAACGACCCCCACTACCGGGTGGACTTCACCGCTGTGACCGTCCCCGGGGAGCGCGCGGTCGGCGCCGTCGGCTCCGGCCGGACGGTGGCCGGGACGGCCGCCGAGCTGGGCGCGGCGGCAACCTGCGCCGAGATGGCCGGCGGCGCGCAGGGCGTACTCGATATGACGGTCGGCCACGCTCGCCGTCGCGAACAGTTCGGCCGGCCCATCGGCAGCTTCCAGGCGGTCCAGCACCACTGCGCGAATATGGCCGTCGATGTGCTGGGTTCACGACTGGGCGCGTACGAATCGATCTGGCGGCTGTCGCAGGGTCTCCCGGCCACCATGGAGGTCTCGCTGGCCAAGGCCTGGGGGAGCGAGGCGTACCAGCGGGTGTGCGCGCTGGGACACCAGGTGCACGGGGCGATCGGCTTCACATACGAGCACGATCTGCACTTCTTCCACCGCCACGCGGTGGCGAGCGCGCTGGCGTTCGGCGACGCCGACCACCACATCGCCCGCGTCACGCGGTATCTGGGCCTGTAACCGAGCTCAGGCTGACCAGGTGAAGCGCGGCGGACGGCGCTCCAGGAAAGCGGCGACGCCCTCGGCGGACTCGCCGCTTTCCTGAGCCTGTGCCGCCCAGTAGGCGATACGGTCCTGGGGTGCAGGGCCGTCCGTGAACTCCTTCGCGGCGGCCTGTGTCAGGCCCGAGCGCGCCACCAGCGTCGCGGTGAACTCCGCGACCCGCTTGTCCAGCTCGTCCTCGGGCAGTACCTCGTCGGCCAGGCCGGTGCGCAGCGCCCTCGCGGTGTCGATCAGCTCACCGGAGAAGAGCAGGTACTTGGCCGTCGCCGGGCCGGTGAGCCGGGCCAGCCGCTGGGTGGAGGTGGGCGGATAGACGATGCCCAGCTTCGCCGGGGTGACCCCGAAGGAGGCGCCCTCGGCTGCGAACCGCAGATCGCAGGCGACGGCGAGCTGACAGCCGCCGCCCACGCAGTAGCCGCGGATCGCGGCCAGGGTCGGTTTGGGGAACGCGGCGAGGGTGTTCTCGGCGGTTACCGCGAGATCCCTCGGCGCGGTGTTCTCCCGGAGGCTGCTGATGTCGGCGCCGGCGCAGAACGTATCGCCCTCGCCGGTGAGCACCAGGGCCCGGACAGCCGGGTCGGCGGCGAGCTGGTCCAGCAGGGGTGGCAGCTGCTGCCACATTGCTGTCGTCATCGCGTTGCGTTTTGCGGGGTTGCGGAGGCGTACGGTCGCGACTCCGTCGTGCGTTTCGCACGCCAGGCCGGGGTTCATGGGGGGCGATGCTATCCGGTTGGCTTCGGGGGGCTCTCCCCGGTCCCGCCCCTTCCCGTGCCGATGTGGGGCTCCGCCCTGTGGCGGGGCTTCGCCTTGGGATGGGTGCCGTGGGTGGGGTTCCCCGTATCCCGCCCCTTCCCGGAACCGGGGCTTTGCCCCGGGCTCCGGGGTGGCCGGGTGCGGACGGTGGCCGGGTTGTGCCCACCAAGCGTCGCGAGCTCCGCCCCGGTGTTGGCCGGAGCGTCGTGGCTGGGGTGGGTGGGTGGTTGCGTAGCAGGGTGGAGCTACGCCCCTCGCGGGGCTGCGAGTGCCCACAACAAGGGGGGAGTGCCCACAACACTGGCTTGCCCACAACAATTGCTTGGGTGCGGATGGAGTAGTTGGGGCGGCGGGTGGGAGGTTGGGGAGGGATGCTGGGGTTGGAGGTGTAGCTATGGCTGACCGACCGAGGAAGGACGCTCGTCAGCAGGAGGCCAAGCTCAGCCGCAATCTGGGCTGGCTCGCTGTGCTCGGCGGGGTGCTGGTCGTGAGCGGCGTCGTCGGGCTTGTCTATGTCGGCGTCGCGACCATCACATCTATGCTGCTCTTCGGCTGGCTGCTGCTGATCGGCGGTCTCGTCGGGCTGCTGCACGCCCTGTTGTCACGTAAGGCGCATTACTTCTGGCTTGGGCTGATCGTCGCCGCGCTCTATCTCGCCGCGGGTGTGGTGGTCATCCGGTACCCCGGGGCGAGTGCCGAGGGGCTGGCGCTCTTCGCCGCGCTGCTCTTCCTCACCGGTGGTGTGTTCCGGCTGGTCGGAGGGATGGTGTTGCGGGGTGAGCAGATGATCTGGACGCTGGTGCAGGGTGCGTTCGGGATTGTGCTGGGCGTGATGGTGCTCGCCGAGTGGCCGGACAGCACGCTCTATGTGCTGGGCGCGTTCTTCTCTCTCGCGCTGCTCTTCGATGGGCTGGGTCTGATCGCTACCGGTGTCGGTGGACGGCACATCGTCGGCGTGGTCGCGCAGGGGCGCGAGGACATGGAATCCATGGGCGGTGACACAGAGTCCATGAATGATGAACGAGGTGACCAAGGGCGGACATAACACTGAATGAAATGCGCAGAACCGGTCTAGATCCTTCGATAGGTGACCAGTTCGGGACAGCGAGCCATCAGATCTCGGTATGTACCAACACTCGTAGTGGTAGGTGGCCTGTCAGCAAGGGCCGCGGTGGCTGCGGACAAGAGGGTGGGTGCCGGTCTGATGGAGAGCCGCGGGAGTGCCCTGCCGCAGCCGTCGGCCGAGGTTCCGGCGGCATATGAGGGAGCCTGGCGCTTCACCGCTCCCGCGCTGGACTCCTCGGTTCCACAGGTGCGGCACGCTGTGCGTGACCTGATCCGTCGCCAGCGGGCGCCGGTCCCCGAGGAGCTTTTGCAGGGGTTGCTGTTGATCGTGTCCGAGCTGGTGACCAACGCCGTACGGCATGCCGCCCTGCTCTCACCGGAGGTGGGTGTGGAGGTGTCGCTGGGCACCGGGTGGGTCCGTATTGCCGTTGAGGACAACCACCCCTACCGCCCCAAGGCGCTGGACGCCGACCCGGACCAGGAACACACCGGCGGACGTGGGCTGCTCCTGGTCAAGTCG
Organism: Streptomyces gobiensis; assembly: GCF_021216675.1. Classification (NCBI taxonomy): domain Bacteria; kingdom Bacillati; phylum Actinomycetota; class Actinomycetes; order Kitasatosporales; family Streptomycetaceae; genus Streptomyces; species Streptomyces gobiensis. The sequence goes on from NZ_CP086120.1 coordinate 5,200,824, forward strand.
GTCGTGGCCGAAGCGGGCGGCTCCTGCGATATTGAGCAGACGGCCGCCGGAGGCAAGATCATCTGGGCTGCCTTGCCCCTTCCCGCTCGCTGAGCTACCGACGCTCGCTGAGCTACCAGCCGGCTGCCGTTCCGGTCACCGCGCGGATTCCGGGGCGGGCCGCGTTCAGCACCGTCATGAACCAGGCCGAGAACGGTCCTTCCGCGTGCCGCTTCGCCAGCTCCTCGGGTGTGACGAAGGCGGTCTCCGCGATCTCGGCCGGGTCCGGCCGCAGCGGGGCCCGCACGAGCCCTGCGAAAAGGTGGTTGTACTCCTGCTCGACCAGTCCGGACGCCGGGTCGGGGTGGTTGTAACGGACCGTTCCCGCCTCCCGCATCAGGGTGGGCGCGACGCCCAGCTCCTCACCAACCCGGCGGGCCGCCGCCGCGAACGGCGGCTCACCGGGATAGGGGTGCCCACAGCAGGTGTTCGACCAGACTCCGGGGGAGTGGTACTTCTCCAGCGCCCGGCGCTGGAGAAGCAGACGTCCTTGGTCATTGAAGAGAAAGACGGAGAAGGCGCGGTGCAGCTGACCCGGGGCCTGGTGGGCGGAGAGCTTCTCCGCCGTGCCGATGGTCGTTCCGCTCTCATCGACCAGCTCAAGCATGATCGGGTCCGCTGCGGTTTTCGCCATGTTCATCCTTCTATTCGAATGACTGCTTTACGGCTGGCTGTCCCAGTGTGCCGTAAATCGCCTCAGTGGCAGAGTTTGGCTTCATGCTCAGCATGTCCATGCGGCTCGAGTTGGAACGTGCAGTGCGTCACTGCGAAGTGGTCGCCCAGGCAGTCCTGGAGCTCATGCAGTATCCGCTCATGCCCGACCGAGTCCAGGACCTCCTGGCTGACCACGACATGGACGGAGAGCACGGGCATCCCGGAAGTGATCGTCCAGATATGCAGATCGTGCAGGCCCTCGACACCGGGGACCTCCAGGATGTGCTGACGTACCTCCGCGATGTCGACATCCTTGGGCGCCGCCTCCAGCAGCACGTCCAGCGCCTCCCGGGCCAGCTTGACGGTACGCGGAACGATCATGACGGCGATCACCAGCGAGGCGATCGGGTCGGCCTGCGTCCAGCCGGTCAGCAGGATCACCAAGGCGGCGATCACCACGGCCAGCGAGCCGAGGGCATCGGCCATGACCTCCAGAAAAGCGCCACGGACATTGAGGCTCTCCCTCTGCCCACGCATCAGCAGCGAGAGCGAGACACTGTTGAGAGCGAGGCCGATCACACCGAAGAGGACAGTGAGCCCGCCCGGTACATCGGTGGGGTTGCGCAGCCGGTCAACCGCCTCGATCAGGATGTAGCCGCCGACCCCGAGCAGCAGCAGACAGTTCAGCAGTGCGGCCAGGATCTCGATCCGGGCGAACCCGAAGGTCCGGTGCGCGCTCGTGGGGCGGTTCGCGAAGTGGATCGCGACCAGGGCCATCCCGATGCCGATGACATCGGTCGCCACATGTCCCGCGTCGGCCAGCAGCGCCAGCGAGCCGGTGAGCCAGGCGCCGATGATCTCCGCGAGCAGCAGAGTGAGGGCGATGGCCAGCGTGATCCGCAGCCGCCCCTTGTACGCCGCTGCCGCGGTGCCGTTCGCCAACGGCCGTGGCCCTCCGTGGTCGTGCCCTGCACCCATGAACGCTGCCTCCCGTACTGCTGGTTCACTCTGGTCGTTTTCGTGGTCATGTTGTCTTCGGACTGGCCCAGTGAACTACGGGCGGGGGGTATAGGCAACGCGGCACTGAACACCGTTGTCATATGCTCTGACCTGGGCATTTGCGTCGCAGGTCAGCGCGGTCCGGGAGGCCGGGGGAGAGCCACGTCATGGCAGCAGCCTAATGACCGCCGGGGACGGCAGCGGGACCGCCGTTTTGGCGTAGCGGCCATGATCGACCATGCTGGTCCCGGCAGCGCAACCGAGCGACGGTGAATGTGCGGTGAACGGCCGCTTCCGCCGATCCGATAACCTCTGCCGACATGCCGCCCGTCCCCTGGGGGCGATGGCGCATCGCGGATATGCACGCTGCCAAGGAGTGGGTTCGTCTGTCGACCGCTATTCTCACCGGCTCGCCGGTCGCCGGGTCGCCGCTGGAGAGCGATCTGCGGTCGCTCGGGTTCACCGTGCGTGTGGCGGCGGATGCCGCCGAGGTGCCGGCCCTGCTGGACGCCGTTCCCGGCGGGGAGCGGGTTGCGCTGGTGGATGCCCGCTTTGTGGGTCATGCCCATAGCCTGCGGCTGGCGCTGACGGATCCCCGCTTTGCCGCTGGCGCGGTGCCGGGGGCGGTGTGTGTTGCGCCACAGGTGCGGGGGGCGCTGGTACGGGCCGTGGCGGCGGCGGTGGGGTTGGCCCCTGTCTCTCCCCTTCCCGAAGCCGGGGCTCACGCCCCGGACCCCGGGATGGTGGAGGCACCTTCCGGGGGAGTCGCGCGTTGTGCCCATCCCCTGAGTGCCCACGACGCGGAAGCGTCCAGCTTGCCCGATGCTGTGGTCGGCGTGCTTGACGCTGAAGGTGTTGCTGTGCATCGGCCTGAGTTGGGGGTGCTTGTTGCTGAGGTGCCGGGTGACGACGCCGGGCGGGTGGAGGCCCGGCGGGCGGTTGAGGCCGTTGATGACGAGGCCGTGCGGCTGCGGGCCGCCGTCAAGTCGAGGGACGGCTTCTTCACCACCTTCTGCGTCAGCCCCTACTCGCGCTATATCGCCCGCTGGTGCGCACGGCGCGGGCTGACCCCCAATCAGGTCACCACGGCCTCGCTGCTCACCGCCCTGATCGCCGCCGGGTGCGCGGCGACCGGCACCCGGGGCGGATTCATCGCCGCCGGTGTGCTGCTGATCGTCTCCTTTGTACTCGACTGCACGGACGGCCAGCTCGCCCGCTACGCGCTGCGGTACTCAACGCTCGGCGCCTGGCTGGACGCCACCTTCGACCGGGCCAAGGAGTACGCCTACTACGCCGGCCTGGCGCTTGGTGCGGCCCAAGGCGGCGATGATGTGTGGGCGTTGGCGCTGGGCGCCATGGTCCTGCAGACGGCACGCCATGTTGTCGACTTCTCCTTCAATGAGGCGAACTACTTTGAAGGGGCTGATACGGCCCATACGAGCCCCACGGCCGCCCTCTCCGGCAAGCTGGACAGCGTCGGCTGGACGGTCTGGGCGCGGCGGATGATCATTCTGCCGATCGGTGAGCGCTGGGCCCTGATCGCCGTACTGACCGCGGCCACCACGCCCCGTATCACGCTGACCGTACTGATCATCTGCAGTGCGCTCGCTGCCTGCTACACCACGGCCGGACGGGTGCTGCGCTCGCTGGCCCGGAGGGCTGTGCGGACGGACCGGGCCGCGCGGGCGCTCGCCGAGCTCGCGGACAGCGGGCCGATCGCCGAGGCCGTCGCCCGCACCGTGCGAGGCGCCGCCGCGCCGGTCGTCGCGGCGCTGGGCACCGTGGCCGTCATCGGCGCCGCGCTGTGGGCGCCCACCGGCAGCTGGTGGCCGGTACTGGCGGCCGCGTGCTACGCCCTGCTGTCCGGGCTGGCGGTCTCCCGGCCGCTCAAGGGTCCGCTCGACTGGCTTGTGCCGCCCCTCTTCCGCACCGCGGAATACACCACCATTCTGGTTCTTGCCGCCCGTTCTGAGGTGAACGGCGCCTTGCCCGCCGCTTTCGGGCTGGTGGCGGCGGTCGCCTACCATCACTACGACACGGTGTACCGCATCCGCGGCGGCACCGGGGCGCCTCCGCACTGGCTGGTGCGGGCGATCGGGGGGCACGAAGAACGAACTCTGGTGGTTACCGTCGCCGCCGCCCTATGGCTGGGCGTCGGCGACACATGGTTCACCATCGCGCTGACGGCCCTTGCGGGGGCCCTGGCGCTGGCGGTGCTCGCTGAGAGCATCCGCTTCTGGGTGTCCTCTGGTGCACCCGCCGTACACGACGAAACAGGAGAACCCGCATGATCGGCCTCGTGCTGGCGGCTGGCGCCGGACGGCGTCTTCGCCCCTACACCGACACCCTTCCGAAGGCCCTGGTGCCGGTAGGCCCGGAACAGGACGGGGAGGCCAAGACGGTCCTCGACCTGACCCTGGCCAACTTTGCCGAGGTCGGTCTGACCGATGTCGCGATCGTCGTCGGTTACCGCAAGGAAGCCGTGTACGAGCGCAAGGAGGCGCTGGAGGCGAAGTACGGCGTCTCTCTCACCCTCATCGACAACGACAAGGCCGAGGAGTGGAACAACGCCTACTCCCTCTGGTGCGCCCGTGACGCCATCAAGCACAGCGTGATCCTCGCCAACGGCGACACCGTGCACCCGGTCTCCGTCGAGAAGACCCTCCTCGCCGCCCGCGGCAACGGCCAGAAGATCATCCTTGCCCTCGACACGGTGAAGCAGCTCGCCGACGAGGAGATGAAGGTCGTCGCGGACCCCGAGAAGGGCGTTCAGAAGATCACCAAGCTGATGGACCCGGCCGAGGCCACCGGTGAGTACATCGGCGTCACCCTCATCGAGGGAGAGGCCGCCGGTGAGCTCGCCGACGCCCTGCAGACCACCTTTGAGCGCGACCCCGACCTCTACTACGAGGACGGCTACCAGGAGCTGGTGAACCGGGGCTTCAAGGTCGACGTCGAGCCGATCGGCGATGTCACCTGGGTCGAGATCGACAACCACGATGACCTCGCCAAGGGACGGGAGATCGCGTGCCAGTACTGACGCGACTGATCCCGTCCCCGCTGACGGTCGACATCCGCGCCGGTGCGCTGGACGGTCTGGCGGGTCTCCTGGCCGACCAGCGGATCGCCCCCACCGGCAAGCTCGCCTTCGCCATCAGCGGCGGCTCCGGCCACGCGCTGCGCGACCGGCTGGCCCCCGCGCTGCCGGGCGCCGAGTGGTTCGACTGCGCCGACGGCACGATCGACGGCGCGGTGCGGCTCGCCGACGCCGTCAAGAAGGCCGGTCGCTACGACGCGATCGTCGGCCTCGGCGGCGGCAAGATCATCGACTCCGCGAAGTACGCCGCCGCACGGGTCGGGCTGCCGATGGTGGCCGTCGCGACCAATCTCGCGAACGACGGGCTGTGCTCCCCGGTCTCCACCCTGGACAACGACGCGGGCCGTGGCTCATACGGAGTGCCGAACCCGATCGCCATCGTGATCGACCTCGACATCATCCGTGAGGCCCCGGTCCGCTTCGTCCGCGCCGGTATCGGTGACGCCATGAGCAACATCTCGGCCGTCGCCGACTGGGAGCTCTCCCACCGCGAGACCGGCGAGCCCGTGGACGGCCTCGCCGCCGCGATGGCCCGCAGCGCCGGAGACTCGGTCCTGCGCCACCCCGGCGGCATCGGCGATGACGACTTCCTGGTCATCCTCGCCGAGGCGCTGGTTCTCACCGGCATCTCGATGTCCATCGCCGGTGACAGCCGCCCGGCCTCCGGGGCGTGCCATGAGATCTGTCACGCCCTCGATCTGCTCTACCCCAAGCGCTCCGCGCTGCACGGTGAGCAGTGCGGCCTCGGCGCCGCCTTCGCGATGCATCTGCGCGGTGCCCTCGAGGAGTCCGCGCTGATGGGCGAGGTACTGCGACGGCACGGGCTGCCCGTACTGCCCACGGAGATCGGGTTCAACGAGGACGAGTTCGTCGGGGCGGTCGAGTACGCACCGCAGACCCGTCCCGGGCGGTACACGATCCTCGAACATCTGAACCTGTCCACCGACGAGATCAGGGACGCATACGCCGACTATGCAAAAGCCATCAGTAGCTGAACTCCGTCCCGTCGTTCACCCCGAGGGTGTGAAGGACAGGCGCAGTGGTGAGCACTGGGCCGGACGCCTCTATATGCGAGAGATCTCGCTGCGGTGGACCCGGCACCTGGTGAACACCAGGATCACCCCTAACCAGCTCACCTATCTGATGGTCGTCGCGGGCGTCCTGGCGGGCGCGGCACTGCTGGTGCCGGGCCTGACCGGGGCGCTCCTCGGTGCCCTTCTCATCCAGCTCTATCTGCTGCTCGACTGTGTCGACGGCGAAGTGGCCCGCTGGCGGCAGCAGACCTCGATCACCGGGGTCTACCTCGACCGGGTCGGTCACTACCTGGCCGAGGCGGCACTGCTGGTCGGCTTCGGCATCCGCGCCGCGGACATCTTCCACCAGGAGGGTGCCTCCACCCAGTGGATGTGGGCCTTCCTCGGTACGGTGGCCGCGCTCGGCGCCATCCTGATCAAGGCGGAGACCGACCTCGTCGATGTCGCCCGGTCGCGCAGTGGGCTGCCCGCGGTCCAGGACGAGGCGGCGGCGCCGCGTTCCCCGGGGCTGGCGGTGGCCCGTAAGGCGGCCGCCGCGCTGAAGTTCCACCGGCTGGTCGGCGGCGTCGAGGCGTCGCTGTTCATCCTCGCCGTCGCTGTTGCCGACACCATGCGGGGCGGTCTCTTCTTCACGCGGCTGGGGGTCGTCGTACTCGCCGCGATCGCCGTGCTGCAGACGCTGCTGCACCTGGTGTCGATCCTCGCCTCAAGCAGGCTCCGGTGAGCGCCCCCCTGAAACTCGGCGCGGTTGTCCTCACCATGGGCAACCGCCCCGAGGAGCTGCGCGCCCTGCTCGACTCGGTCGCCAAGCAGGACGGCGACCCCATCGAGGTCGTGGTCGTCGGCAATGGCGCACCACTGCCCGGGCTGCCGGATCTCCCCGGGGGCCTGCGGACCGTGGAGCTGCCGGAGAATCTGGGCATTCCCGGCGGCCGCAATGTCGGTATCGAGGCCTTCGGGCCGGGCGGCCGGGACGTGGACGCCCTGCTCTTCCTGGACGACGACGGGCTGCTGCCGGGCACCGACACGGCCGAGCTGTGCCGGGAGGCCTTCACCGCCGACGACGAGCTCGGCATCATCAGCTTCCGGATCGCCGACCCCGACACTGGCCAGACCCAGCGCCGCCATGTTCCCCGGCTGCGCGCCTCCGACCCGATGCGCTCCTCCCGGGTGACCACCTTCCTGGGCGGCGCCAACGCGGTCCGTACGGCGGTCTTCCAGCAGGTCGGCGGCCTTCCGGAGGAGTTCTTCTACGCCCATGAGGAGACCGACCTCGCCTGGCGTGCGCTGAACGCGGGGTGGGCGATCGACTACCGCTCCGACATGGTGCTGCACCACCCCACCACCGCCCCCTCCCGGCACGCGGTCTACCACCGGATGGTCGCCCGCAACCGGGTCTGGCTCGCCCGCCGCAACCTCCCGGCGCCGCTGATCCCCGTCTACCTGGCCGTCTGGCTGCTCCTCACCCTGGCCCGCCGCCCCTCACGGCCTGCGCTGCGGGCCTGGCTGGGCGGCTTCAAGGAGGGGTGGACGACGTCGTGCGGACCGCGTGAGCCGATGAAGTGGCGTACGGTGTGGCGGCTGACCAGACTGGGCCGACCTCCCGTCATCTGACAAGCTTCGGTCTGAGAGCATCAGGGACGAGCCACTGCAGAGTGAGGACGAAAGTTTCAACGTGAGCGAGTCAACGCACGATGGTGCGGTCGCCGTGAACCCCCCGCCATCACCCGACGACGGTCTGTCCCCGGCCGAGCTCGCGGCCAAGCACGGCCTGTCGGTGAGCGGGGCGCGGCCCCCTCTGCTGGCGTATGTGCGGCAGCTGTGGGCGCGACGCCACTTCATTCTGGCCTTCTCCCGGGCCAAGCTGCACGCGCAGTACAGCCAGGCGAAGCTGGGGCAGGTGTGGCAGGTCGCCACCCCGCTGCTGAACGCGGCGGTCTACTTGCTCATTTTCGGCTACATCCTGGGCGCGAAAGACGGAGTCCCCGGGGGCAACAAGAATTACATCCCGTTCCTGGTGATCGGCGTCTTCCTCTTCACCTTCACCCAGCAGTCGGTGATGACCGGAGTCCGCTCCATCTCCAGCAACCTGGGGCTGGTCCGCGCCCTGCACTTCCCGCGCGCCTCGCTGCCGATCTCCTTCGCCCTGCAGCAGCTGCAGCAACTGCTCTACTCGATGATCGTGCTGGTGGTCATCCTGTTCGCCTTCCGGGAGTTCCCCACTTGGCGGTGGCTGCTGGTCGTCCCGGTGCTGGCGCTGCAGTTCGTCTTCAACTCCGGGATCGCGCTGATCATGGCCAGGCTGGGCAGTAAGACCCCTGACCTGGCGCAGCTCATGCCGTTCATCCTGCGTACCTGGATGTACGCGTCCGGCGTGATGTTCCCGCTGCACTATATGCTGACGCACCCCGACCGGCTGGGCGCTCCGGAGTGGGTCGCCGATGTGGTCGCGATGAACCCGATCGCTGTCTATATGGACCTGATGCGGTTCTGCCTGATCCCGGACTATACCTACGATCACCTGGTGCCCCAGGTCTGGCTGGTCGCGGGCGGCTGGGCGCTGCTCTTCGGGGTTCTGGGCTTCGTGTATTTCTGGAAGGCTGAGGAGCGCTATGGCCGTGGCTGAACCAACCAGCATTGCAGGGATGCCGAAGGAGAGCGGTCCGGTCCCAACCGTCATCGCGGACGGGCTGCACATCGTCTATCGCGTCAACGGCGGCAGCAAGGGCAAGGGCAGCGCCACCGCCGCCCTGAACCGCATGATCCGCCGTAAGCCCGGCGGCAGCGGAGTGCGCGAGGTGCACGCGGTCAAGGGCGTCACCTTCACCGCCTATCAGGGCGAGTCGATCGGCCTCATCGGCTCCAACGGCTCGGGCAAGTCCACCCTGCTGCGCGCCATCGCCGGGCTGCTGCCGCCCGAGCGGGGCAAGGTGTACACCAACGGCCAGCCCTCGCTACTGGGCGTCAACGCCGCGCTGATGAACGACCTCACCGGCGAGCGCAACGTCGTGCTGGGCGGGCTGGCGATGGGCATGTCCCGCGAAGAGGTCCGTGAGCGCTACGAGGACATCGTCGCCTTCTCCGGGATCAACGAGAAGGGCGATTTCATCAGCCTGCCGATGCGCACCTACTCCTCCGGTATGGCGGCCCGGCTGCGGTTCTCCATCGCCGCGGCCAAGGACCACGACGTGCTGATGATCGACGAGGCGCTGGCCACCGGCGACAAGAAGTTCCAGAAGCGGTCCGAGGCCCGAATCCGTGAGCTGCGCCAGGAGGCCGGCACCGTCTTCCTGGTCAGCCACAACAACAAATCCATCCGCGACACCTGCGACCGGGTGCTCTGGCTGGAACGCGGTGAGCTCCGGATGGACGGGCCGACCGATGAGGTACTCAAGGCGTATGAGGAATTCGCCGGCGAATAGCGGACTCTGCCCGCCCGCGTCCAAAGCCCCCGTCGGCCGCGGGGGCTTTTTCGCGCAAGCGGGGAAAGGCGGGCGAGATATGCCCCGGGGTCAGTGGCACAGATATGCGACGTAGGCTGGACCGGTGCCGATTGGCGGCGGCGTGTCCGAAATCAAATGTTCTGGGCTAGCGGTGTAGAAACGGAGATGTGACGGCGATGGCTACTGGCAGTCCGTGGTGACGGCGGGCGCGCAAGGGCATGTGAGCGCGGTGCTCGACAAGGCAACGCGTGAAAACTTCCCGGTGGCACCCCGCTTTCTGCCGCGCGTCTGGCGGGAGGATCTGCTGGCCGTCTATGGGTACGCCCGTCTCGTCGACGATATCGGTGACGGTGACCTCGCTCCCGGCGGCGCCGACGCCCGGCTGCTGGGCCTCGACGCACAGTGGTCCGATGACCGCCTGGCCATGCTGGACGCCTTCGAAGCCGATCTGCAGCGTGTTTTTGACGTTGCCGACGACGGAGCCGCTGAGGGTCCCCGGCATCCGCTGCTGCGTGCCCTGATTCCGGCCGTACGCCGCTGCTCCCTCACCCCGGACCCCTTTCTCGCCCTCATCGAGGCCAACCGGCAGGATCAGCGGGTCCGCCGGTACCAGAGCTGGGGGGAGCTGATCGGCTACTGCCAGCTGTCCGCCAATCCGGTCGGACGCCTCGTCCTCGCCGTCACCGGCACCAGCACGCCCGAGCGGGTCCGCCGCTCCGACGCCGTCTGCACGGCCCTGCAGATCGTTGAGCATCTGCAGGATGTCGCCGAGGACCTGGGCCGCGGCCGGATCTATCTGCCCGCCGAGGACATGGCCCGCTTCGCCGTCAGCGAGACCGATCTCGCCGCCCCCACCGCGGGCGCCGCGGTGCGCACACTGGTCGCGTACGAGGCCGAACGCGCCCGGGCGCTGCTGGCTGAAGGCACCCCACTGGTGGCCAGCGTCCGGGGGCGGCTGAGGCTCCTCCTCGCCGGTTTTGTCGGCGGGGGCCGGGCCACCGTGCACGCTCTCCGTACGGCTGGATACGACGTACTGAACGGGCCTGTCAAGCCCGCCAAGCTCAGGCTGCTGCGTGAGGCGGGGGCGATACTGCGATGAGAGGGACGAGCCGCATCCTGGTGCGATCCCAGCCGCTGGCCGCGCCGGTGCTCGCGGCGTATGGCTACTGCGAGTCCATCACCGGCCAGCAGGCCCGCAACTTCGCCTACGGCATCCGGCTGCTGCCCACGCCCAAACGGCGCGCCATGTCCGCGCTGTACGCGTTCTCCCGGCGTATCGACGACATCGGGGACGGCGATCTGGAACTCGGCGCCAAGGAGTCCCGGCTGGCGGACACCCGCGCCCTGCTGGACCGTATCCGTGCGGACCGGATCCTTGAGGACGACACCGACCCGGTCGCCGTCGCGCTCGCCGACGCCGTCCGGCGATACCCGATTCCGCTCGGCGGACTCGATGAGCTCATCGACGGTGTTCTGATGGATGTGCGTGGCGAGACCTATGAGACCTGGGATGACCTGCAGGCGTACTGCCGTTGTGTGGCAGGCGCCATCGGGCGGCTCTCCCTGGGCGTCTTCGGTACGGTGCCAGGTGCCCGGCACGCCGACCGCGCTCCCGAGTACGCCAACACCCTCGGGCTGGCGCTTCAACTCACCAATATCCTGCGGGACATCCGGGAAGACGCCGAAGAGGGGCGCAGTTATCTCCCCCGTGAGGAGCTTGACAAGTTCGGCTGCTCCGAGGGCTTCGACTCCGATGCACCGCCCGCCGGAGCCGACTTCGCCGGGCTGATGCACCATGAAGTACAGCGCGCCCGCAGACTATTCGCCGAGGGGTACCAGCTGCTGCCGATGCTCGACCGCCGATCCGGTGCCTGCGTCGCCGCCATGGCCGGGATCTACCACCGGCTTCTCGACCGGATCGACGCCGACCCCTTGGCTGTGCTGCGCGGCCGGGTCGCGCTGCCCGTACGGCAGAAGGCCCTGGTCGCCGCCCGCGGGCTCTCCGGGCTCAACACCCGCGCCGTCCGCCGGAGCCTGCGGTGATTCGCGAGCGCCGGGCCGTGGTGATCGGCGGCGGCCTCGCGGGCGTCACGACCGCGCTGCGGCTCGCCGACGGCGGACTGGAAACCACCCTGATCGAGGCCCGGCCACGGCTGGGCGGGCTGGCCTTCTCCTTCCGCCGCAGCTCGCCCGCCGGAGAGCTGACCGTCGACAACGGTCAGCATGTCTATCTGCGCTGCTGCACCGCCTACCGCTGGTTCCTCGACCGGATCAACGCCCGGGAACTCGCCCCCTTGCAGAACCGGCTGGACGTCCCCGTCCTCAACGCCGACGGCGGTCGCCTGGGCAGACTCCGCCGCACCGCCCTGCCGGTGCCCTTGCATCTGGCCGCCAGCCTGGCCACCTATCCGCACCTCTCCCTCGCCGAGCGTGCGAGCGTCGGCCGTGCCGCCCTCGCCCTGCGCCGCCTCGACCCGGCCGATCCGGCTCTGGACGGCCTGGACTTCGCCACCTGGCTGCGCCGCCACGGTCAGTCCCCCCGTACCGTCGAGGCCCTGTGGGACCTCGTCGGCGTCGCCACCCTCAACGCCCGTGCCGAACACGCCTCACTCGGCCTGGCCGCCATGGTGTTCAAGACCGGGCTGCTCAGCGAGCCCGGCGCCGCGGACATCGGCTGGGCCCAGGTTCCCCTGGGCGAACTCCATGACACCCTGGCCCGCACCGCGCTGGACAAGGCGGCGGTACGCACCCTCACCGCCGCCCGGGCGCGGCACATCGGTCCCGGACCGGACGGCGGCTGGCGGGTCACCGCAGACCACGGGCGGGGGGAGAACGTACAGCTGGACGCGGATACGGTCGTCGTCGCCGTGCCGCAGACAGCGGCTCCCCGGCTGCTCCCCGACGGTGCGCTGCGGAACCCGGGCCGGCTTCAGGACATCGGGACCGCGCCCATCCTCAACATCCATGTGATCTACGACCGCAAGGTGCTCCGCCGCCCCTTCTTTGCGGCGCTGGGCTCCCCCGTCCAGTGGGTCTTCGACCGCACCCAGACCTCCGGTCTCGCGCACGCTCACGGCGCGGCGGGCAGCCAGTATCTGGCACTCTCCCAGTCGGCGGCGCACGAGGAGATCGACCAGCCGGTCGCCGCGCTGCGCGAGCGCTATCTCCCCGAGCTCCGGCGGCTGCTGCCGGGCACCCGCGAAGCGACCGTACGGGACTTCTTCGTCACCCGGGAACGCACCGCTACTTTCGCGCCCGCACCCGGTGTGGGACGGCTCAGGCCGTCGGCGTGCACCCATGCGCCGGGCCTGTATCTGGCGGGCGCGTGGACCGCCACGGGATGGCCAGCGACCATGGAAGGCGCGGTCCGCAGCGGGCTGACCGCCGCTGACCGCGCCCTGGCCCGGCTCGGGCGGCCGAACCACGACGCTTCCCGGGAGACAGTGTGAGCCGCCAAACGCAACGGAGACCGTGCCAGGTGCCGCACCCCCCGCAGTTCATGGAACAACTCATCTCAGGCATGCTGGTCTGGGCTTCTTTGGAGGAAATCAGGTGAACCCGGTGCAACCGGCGAACGCTGCCATCGACACGGCGAGCGTCACCGCACTGCTGGCGCGCGGACGGACGCTCGCCATGCCGGCGCTGCGCGAAGCCGTAGGCCGCCTCGCCGCGCCGATGGACACCGTCGCCGCCTACCACTTCGGCTGGATCGACGCCGAGGGCCGCCCCGCCGACGGCGACGGCGGCAAGGCCGTCCGCCCCGCGCTCGCCCTGCTGTCCGCTGAAGCGGCGGGTGCGAAGCCCGAGACCGGCATCCCCGGCGCGGTCGCCGTGGAGCTGGTGCACAACTTCTCACTGCTGCATGACGATCTGATGGACGGCGATGAGCAGCGCCGCCACCGGGACACCGTGTGGAAGGTGCACGGCCCGGCCCTGGCCATTCTGGTGGGCGACGCTCTCTTCGCACTGGCCAACGACATACTGCTGGAGTTGGGCACCCCCGAGGCCGGCCGTGCCGCACGCCGTCTCACCGCCGCCAGCCGCAAGCTCATCGACGGCCAGGCCCAGGACATCTCCTTTGAGCACCGCGAACGGGTCACCGTCGAAGAGTGCCTGGAGATGGAGGGAAACAAGACCGGTGCGCTGCTCGCCTGCGCCGTATCCATCGGCGCGGTGCTCGGCGGCGCCGATGAGCGCACCGCCGACGCGCTGGAGTCCTATGGGTACCATCTCGGCCTCGCCTTCCAGGCCGTCGACGACCTGCTGGGCATCTGGGGCGACCCCGAGTCCACGGGCAAGCAGACCTGGAGCGATCTGCGACAGCGCAAGAAGTCGCTCCCGGTCGTCGCCGCCCTGGCCGCCCCGGGCCCGGCAGCGCGGCGGCTCGGCGAGCTGCTGACCGCCGACGCCAAGCGTCCGCAGAGCGCCGGGGACTTCGACGAGGCCGAGTTCGCCGCCCGGGCGTCGCTCATTGAGGAAGCGGGCGGCCGGGAGTGGACCACCCAGGAGGCACGCCGTCAGCACGCCACCGCCCTCGCCGCGCTGGACGGCATCGAGATGCCGGCGCCGGTCCGTGAACAGCTGATCGCCCTGGCGGATTTCGTGGTCGTACGCCAGCGGTGACACCCTCTGGCCCGTAATGGCGGCGTCCGGAGCGTCACTGCAGAAGGGGAAGCCATGACAGCAACCACCAACGGCAGCACCACCGCCAGCCGAGGACCCGCCGGACCCGCCGGACCCGATGCCGTCAGAGCAGCCGCCGAACAGGTGACCGCACGGGCCGTGGAGCGGCTGCTCGCCCTGCAGGACGGGGCGGGCTGGTGGAAGGGTGACCTGGAGACCAACGTCACCATGGATGCCGAGGACCTGCTGCTGCGGGAGTTCCTCGGCGTCCGGGACCAGCGGATCACCGACGCCGCCGCCCGCTATATCCGGTCCCAGCAGCGCGAGGACGGCATCTGGGCGACCTTCCACGGCGGCCCCGGGGAACTGTCCGCCACCGTAGAGGCGTATGTGGCCCTGCGGCTGGCCGGGGACGCGCCGGACGCCCCGCATATGGCCGCCGCGGCCGACTGGATCCGAACCCAGGGAGGCATCGCGGCCACCCGGGTTTTCACCCGGATCTGGCTGGCTCTCTTCGGCTGGTGGCGCTGGCAGGACTTGCCCGAGATGCCACCCGAACTCATCTACCTGCCCAAGTGGTTCCCGCTCAATATCTACGACTTCGGCTGCTGGGCCCGGCAGACCATCGTGCCGCTCACCGTCGTCTGCGCCCACCGGCCCGTACGCCCCGCGCCCTTCCCCCTCGATGAGCTGCACACCGACCCGGACCACCCCAGCCCACCCCGGCCCAGGGCACGGCCCACCAGCTGGGAAGGGGCCTTCCAGCGGCTGGACCGGGCCCTGCACGGCTACCGCAAGACGGCTGTACGCCCACTGCGCCGCGCCGCACTGCGCAGTGCAGGTCGCTGGATCATCGAACGGCAGGAGAACGACGGCTCCTGGGGCGGCATCCAGCCGCCCGCCGTCTACTCGATGATCGCCTTGCGGCTGCTGGGATACGACCTCGACCACCCGGTGCTGCGTGCGGGCCTGGAGTCGCTGGACCGGTTCGCTGTCTGGCGCGACGACGGCAGCCGGATGGTCGAGGCCTGCCAGTCGCCGGTCTGGGACACCTGTCTGGCCACCATCGCGCTGGCCGACGCCGGGCTGCCCGCCGATCATCCGGCGCTGGTCAAGGCCGCCGACTGGATGCTTGATGAGCAGGTCAGCAAGGTCGGTGACTGGTCCGTACGCAGGCCGCAACTGCCCTCAGGAGGCTGGGCGTTCGAATTCCACAACGACACCTACCCGGATGTCGACGACACCGCCGAGGTGATCCTGGCGCTGCGCCGGGTGCAGCACCCGGATCCCAAGCGTCTGAACGCCGCCGTCGAGCGGGGAGTGCGCTGGACCCTCGGCATGCAGTCGCGCAACGGCGCCTGGGCCGCGTTTGACGCGGACAACACCAGCCCCTTTCCCAACCGGCTGCCGTTCTGTGACTTCGGCGAGGTGATCGATCCGCCGTCAGCCGATGTCACCGCGCACGCCGTGGAGATGCTGGCGGCCGTCGGCAGACACCATGATGTCCGCACCCGGCGCGCCATCGGCTGGCTGCTGGCCGCGCAGGAACCCAGCGGGGCCTGGTTCGGCCGCTGGGGCGTCAACTACGTCTACGGCACCGGCTCCGTCGTCCCCGCCCTCACCGCCGCCGGACTGCCCGCCACGCACCCCGCCATCCGCCGCGCGGTCCGCTGGCTGGAGCGAGTGCAGAACGACGACGGCGGCTGGGGCGAGGATCTGCGCTCCTACCGCGACCCCGACTGGATCGCCCGGGGAGCATCCACCGCCTCCCAGACCGCCTGGGCACTGCTCGCCCTGCTGGCGGCGGGGGAGCGGGAGTCCCAGGCGGTGCGGCGCGGGGTGCGCTGGCTCGCCGAGACCCAGTGCGAGGACGGTTCCTGGGAGGAGCCGCACTTCACCGGCACCGGCTTCCCCTGGGACTTCTCGATCAACTACCACCTCTACCGGCTCGTCTTCCCGGTCGCCGCGCTCGGCCGCTATCTGCACGGCTGCGAGCACACCACCCGGACGCCCTGATGCCCGGCGAGGGCGGCCCCGATCCACTGCTGATCGTCTGCGCGCTCGGCATCGAGCATCTCGCCCTGCGCAGCGCCGTCCGCGACGCCCGGGGCACCCGGCCCGGGCCCGCGGGCCCCGTCGCGCTGCTGCGCACCGGCATGGGCCCGCGGGCGGCGCGGCGCGCTGTGGACCGGATGCTGGGCGACCAGCTGCGGACCGGCTTCGCCGGGGTGATCGCCACCGGTTTCTGCGCCGGGCTGGCGCCCGGGATGCGGCCCGGCGATCTGGTCGTCGCCGAGGAGGTCCGGGACGCCGAAGGCCGTATGCGGTGTACGGGCAGCGACCGGCTGGCCAGCGCGCTGGCACGGCTGGGCACCGTGCACACCGGGCCGCTCGTCAGCAGCGACCATGTGGTACGCGGTGCCGAGCGGACCCGGTTGCGGGCCACCGGCGCCCTGGCCGTGGACATGGAGTCCGCGGTCACCCTGCGAACCGCCACCCGGAGCGTGGCCGGAACTGCGAGGGGAACCTGCCCGATTGCGGCTGTTCGGGTGGTGGTGGACGCTCCAGAACACGAACTGGTCCGGTTGGCGACGGTAAGCGGTGGAATATCGGCATTCCGTGTCCTCCGCTCTGTCCTACCTGCCTTCTATGAATGGCACCGTTCACTGTTGCTCCCCTGGAGGTGAGCTCGATGGCCATGCCGCTGCGCCAGGCGATCCGCGTGGGTACGTATCTCTTCGGACAAAAGCTCCGCAGGCGCGATAAGTTCCCCCTCATCGTTGAGCTGGAACCGCTCTACGCCTGCAATCTCCAGTGCGAGGGCTGTGGCAAGATCCAGCACCCGGCCGGAGTGCTCAAACAGCGGATGCCCGTCGCGCAGGCCGTTGGCGCCGTGCTGGAGTCCGGGGCGCCGATGGTTTCCATCGCGGGCGGTGAGCCGCTGATGCACCCGCAGATCGATGAGATCGTCCGGCAGCTGGTCGTCCGGCGGAAATATGTCTTCCTGTGTACCAACGCCATGCTGCTGCGCAAGAACCTCGACCGGTTCGCCCCCTCGCGCTACTTCGCCTTGGCCGTACACATCGACGGGCTGCGGGAGCGGCACGACGAGTCCGTCGCCAAGGAAGGTGTCTTCGACGAGGCGGTGGCCGCCATAAAGGAGGCCAAGGAGCGCGGCTTCCGCGTCACCACCAACTCCACCTTCTTCAACACCGACACCCCGCAGACCGTCATCGAGGTGCTCGACTACCTCAATGACGACCTCAGGGTGGACGAGATGATGATCTCGCCCGCCTACGCCTATGAGAAGGCTCCCGACCAGGAGCGCTTCCTCGGCGTCGAGCAGACCCGCGAGCTGTTCAGGAAGGCCTTCGCCGACGGCAACCGCAAGCGCTGGCGGCTCAACCACAGCCCGCTCTTCCTGGACTTCCTGGAGGGCGGTGCTGACTTTCCCTGTACCGCCTGGGCGATCCCCAACTACTCGCTCTTCGGCTGGCAGCGCCCTTGCTATCTGATGAGCGACGGCTACGTTCCCACCTACCGGGAGCTCATCGAAGAGACCGACTGGGACAGCTACGGCCGCGGTAAGGACCCGCGCTGCGCCAACTGCATGGCGCACTGCGGCTATGAGCCCACCGCCGTACTGGCCACCGTGGGATCCCTCAAGGAGTCACTGCGCGCCGCCAGGGACACCATCACCGGCTGACACACGGCGCCGACACCACACCCCAGCCGTCATTGCCCCAGCCATCAATTGAGCAGGGTGATCAAGACCTTGACTGACTTTCATCTCCCCGGCCTGCTGGCCGGGCGTGGCGCTGAGCGGTACGAGCTGCACTCCCGGCACCTCAACCACCAACTGCCGCGTGTACTGCGCACCCTCGGCTTCGACAAGGTCTATGAACGGGCCGAAGGCGCCTATCTCTATGACGCCGACGGCCAGGACTATCTCGATATGCTCGCGGGCTTCGGGGTGATGGGGCTCGGCCGTAACCATCCCGTCGTCCGCCAGGCGCTGCATGATGTCCTGGACGCCCAGCTCGCCGACCTCACCCGCTTCGACTGCCCGCCGTTGCCCGGACTGCTCGCCGAACGGTTGCTGGAGCATGCGCCCCATCTCGACCGGGTGTTCTTCGGCAACAGCGGCACCGAGGCGGTTGAGACCGCGCTCAAGTTCGCCCGCTGCGCCACTGGGCGCCCGCGCGTGCTCTACTGCGAGCACGCCTTCCATGGACTGACCACCGGCTCGCTGTCGGTCAATGGCGAGGACGGATTCCGGGATGGGTTCGCACCGCTGCTGCCGGACACCGCCATCGCACTGGGCGATCTGGCGGCGCTGGAGCGGGAGCTGGGCCGTGGTGATGTGGCGGCGCTGGTGGTGGAGCCGGTCCAGGGCAAGGGGGTGTACGCGCCTCCGGACGGCTTCCTGCGCGGCGCCCAGGAGCTGCTGCACCGGCACAAGGCGGTCCTTATCGCCGATGAGGTGCAGACCGGTCTCGGCCGGACCGGCGACTTCTTCGCCTACCAGCATGAGGACGGCGTAGAGCCCGATCTGGTCTGTGTCGCGAAGGCACTCTCCGGCGGCTATGTTCCGGTCGGGGCGACGCTCGGCAAGGAGTGGATCTTCAAGAAGGTCTACTCCTCGATGGACCGGGTGCTCGTCCACTCCGCCAGCTTCGGGGGCGGTGCCCCCGCCATGGCGGCCGGGCTGGCCACCCTCGCGGTCATGGCGGACGACAGGATCGTGGAGAACGCCCGGCGGACCGGAGACCTGCTGCGTACGCGGCTGGCCGCGCTGGTCGACGACTATGAGCTACTGCACGATGTGCGTGGCCGGGGGCTGATGATCGGTATTGAGTTCGGCAGGCCTGCCGGGCTTGGGCTGCGGGGGCGGTGGACCATGCTGCGGGCGGTACGCAAGGGGCTCTTCGCGCAGATGGTCGCGGTGCCGCTGCTGCAGCGGCACCGCGTCCTCACCCAGGTCTCTGGCGATCACCTTGAGGTGATCAAGCTCATTCCACCGCTGATCATTGGTGAGCGGGAGGTGGAGCGCTTTGTCGACGCCTTCAGTCAGGTCATGGCGGAGGCTCACGATGGCTCTTCGCTGCTGTGGGATTTCGGCCGCACGCTTCTCACCCACGCGGCGGGCCTTCCCCGATCCCGCCCCTTCCCGTAACCGGGGCTTCGCCCCGGGCCCCGGGGTTGGCCCGGTGCGGGCCGGTGGCCGGGCGTTGTGCCCACCCGTTCCGCCCTGCGGAACGACTGCCCACAACATGGTGACGTCGGTTGGTACGGCTAGTCGAGGAGGCGGGTGCGCAGGCGGTTGCGGGGTTCTTCTGAGAGGCCCAGGCCTTCGCGGAGGTAGATCTCCACATCGCCCCAGGTCTCGATGATCGTGGCGTAAGCGGCCGCCAGATAGGCGGGCCGGGCGTCGAAGAGCGGGGACAGCAGCTCGCGTACCTCGGGGTCGATACGATTCTTCTCACCGGGATTGCCGCGGTGCATCTTGTAGCGGCGGTGTGGATCGTTGGACAGCAGATAGTCCGCCTCGATGGCGTCCCGCTCGACACCCACCGCCAGCAGCGTCACCACGATAGACAGCCCCGCCCGGTCCTTGCCCGCCGCACAGTGCATCAGCGCGGGCACGCTGTCCTCGGCCAGTGCGTGCAGCATCCGGCTGTGTTCGGTGGTACGGCCCTTGATGATCTCCCGGTACGCGGCGGTCATCCGGCCCACCCCCTGCCCATTGGAGAGCGTGGCCCGCAGCTGTGGCAGATCTCCCTCCCGCACCATCTGCCAGAACTCCGCACCATCGGCCGGATCGGTCAGCGGTATGTTGACGTTCCGTACCCCCGGCAGCGCCACATCGGGGCCTTCCAGGGCCTGGTCGGCGGAGTTCCGGAAGTCGAAGACCGTGTGCAGCCCGAGCTGGCTCAGGAAGGCCGTGTCCTCCGGCGTCGCATGGGCCAGATGTCCGCTGCGGAAGAGCACCCCCTGCCGTACCCGGCGGCCATCGGTCGTCGGCAGCCCGCCGAGATCGCGGAAATTGCGTACACCGGTGAGCACAGGCTCAAGGGCTTTGGACGTCACACGCGCTCCTCAGATACGGCAGCCAACTCCGTCGACGATACGACAATGATTGCCCTGGCAACCATCACCGTACGCACAGCGTGAGACACCGACCGCCCGCCGTGACAAGGTCCGGCGAAGGGCGAGGACGGCAACGGCCGGTATGCCCCCGCCGGGGGGCGGGTCAATATCATCGTGTGGTGCGGTAACTCCCCCTGGGTTACGGGGAGTTAAGATCGCGCGTCAAATTCACCCGTACGGGGCTGGCGCGGGGTGGCGAATATGTCAACTGCGCCTGCGTGGGCTCCCCGCGGCTACTAGCGTGAGCCTCACGCTGAGAGCCGGCGTGCGCTGATCTGTATCTCCCCGCCCGAGCGGGGGCGATCCGACCTCACAACGCTACGAGGACTGCGATGCCTGAACCCCCGAGCTATGCGGTGCACAACGGAAGAGAAAGCTCCGCTACCGGGCCCGCCGCCGCCACCGCCCTGGGTGGCTCCCCGTCGCTCGACGGCGTCCCGCATGACCTGTCGGCTTCCGGGAGCAAACGAGACAGGACGAACGGTGCCAACCGGGAGGGCGCCCGGCACGGCCGCAGCCCGGCCCGGGAGACGCCCAGTGATGCGGCGGTGCGGCGGCGTCTGGTGCGGCTGGCCGTGCTGCCCGCCGGGTTGAGCGCGGTCACCGCGGCCGCTGTCATCGGCTATGTACTGCGCGCCCAGGGCGGGATCGACCCCGTCGGCACCGGTACCGACAGTGCCACCGTATGGGGAGTACTCGGCGGTGCGCTCCTGCTGAGCTGCGCCATTGTGGTCGGGGCCGCGCTCTTCGCCTCCGCCGAGGCCCGCACCACCGTCGAGCGCTATGCCGCGCTGCGTCGTAACGCCCTCCGTAACCAGGGCGAACTCCGCTCCCTGCTCCGCCGTCTGGAGCAGGGTGAACGGCCCCGTAAGCCCGCACACGGACCCATGCCCGAGCCGGAGGGCGACGCCCTTGGTCTGCTCGCCCACGACATCACCGTCGCCCAGCGCACCGCCGAGGCCGCTGTCGTCGAGGCAGCCGCGCTGGTGCGCAGCAGCACCAGCGGCAGCGAGGAGAAAGTCGAGGTCTTCGTCAGCCTCGCCCGCAGGCTGCAGTCCCTGGTGCACCGCGAGATCCAGCTGCTCGATGAGCTGGAGAACGAGGTCGAGGACCCCGATCTGCTGAAGGGCCTCTTCCATGTCGATCACCTCGCCACCCGTATCCGGCGGCACGCGGAGAACCTGGCCGTACTCGGCGGAGCCGTCTCCCGCCGACAGTGGACCCGTCCGGTCACCATGATGGAGGTACTGCGCTCCTCGATCGCCGAGGTCGAGCAGTATCCCCGGGTCAAGCTGGTGCCCCCCATCGAGGGCAAGCTACGGGGGCATGCGGTGGCCGACGTCATCCACCTGCTGTCCGAACTGGTGGAGAACGCCACGGCCTACTCGGACCCGCAGACTCAAGTGCTGCTGCGCGCCCAGCATGTGACGGCCGGGCTCGCGGTCGAGGTCGAAGACCGTGGTCTGGGTATGACGGCCGCCGAGCAGAACCGGATGAACGCCCTGCTCTCCGACCCCGAGCGGATCGATGTGGGCGAGCTGCTGCAGGACGGCCGGATCGGACTCTTCGTGGTCTCCGCGCTGGCCCGGCGGCATGGCGTCGTCGTACAGCTGCAGAGCAATATCTACGGTGGCGTCCAGGCCGTGCTCGTCCTGCCGCGCAGCCTGCTCGGGGACGAGCCGGGCGGTGGCCAGCAGGGCACGGCGGCGGTGGCCAAGGCCCCTGGCCGGGCGGCCATACGGTCCGTACCGGAGCCGCCCGCACAGCCCGCCCCACTGCCCATCCCGGCGCAGCAGCGGGCCTCCGAGCCCGCACCGGCGGCCCCGCCCGCACCGGCCAACGGCCCCGGGGACGAACCAGCCGGGGAGCGTCCGCGGCTGCCACGCCGCCGTCGGCAGGAACATCTGGTACCCGAGTTGCGCGATCCACCACAGGCCGGGACGCCGGAGGAGGCGGAACCCGAGCACGACCCCGGACTGATGGCCGCCTTCCGCCGGGGCACCAGTCTCGCGGACGACGATCCCGATGACGTCACCCGCAGCACACGTTGACAACCGCTGGCCGTCGGCAGGGGCAGCCCGCGCCCCCGGCCCTCACCCCAAGGAGAAGAACGCGATCATGGTGAGCGAAGCGCCCATCGGTCACAACACAGACCTTTCCTGGCTGTTGACCGGTCTTGTCCAGCGCGTCCCGCATTCCCGCAGCGCCCTTCTGCTCTCCTCCGACGGCCTGGTGAAGGCCGCGCACGGTCTCGACACCGATACCGCCGATCATCTGGCCGCACTCTCCTCCGGGCTGTACTCGCTGGCCCGCAGCGCTGGAGTCCGATTTGCCGACGGCGGTGAAGTCCGGCAGGTGGTGGTGGAGCTCGATACCAGGCTGCTGTTCGTCTCCACGGCGGGACAGGGCGCCTGTCTCGCCGTGCTCGCCGACCCGGCGGCCGACGCGGCCGTCCTCGGCTACGAGATGGCGATGCTGGTGAAGAGCGTCCGGCCGTACCTGGCTACCCCGGCACGGCAGCCGGCGGGGCAGTGAGCACATGCCCGATGCCCAGGAGGGGCCATGGCTCGACGATGCGGCCGGACGGCTTATCCGGCCGTACACCGTCAGCAATGGGCGCACCCGCCCGACGGCCCAATTCGACCTGATGACCTTGGTGATGGCTACCGGAGAGCGGCCACGGAGCGGTCTGGAGCCCGATCACGTCCATGTGCTGGACCTGTGTGTGGGGCCCACCTCGGTCGCCGAGATCGCCGCGCATATCCGAATGCCTGCGGTGGTCACCAAGGTGCTTCTGTCCGACTTGGTGGACTGGGGCGCGGTGACCGCCCGGGCCCCCGCCGTGCTGGGGCCCGACCCGACCGACCGAGAGCTGCTGGAGGCGGTGCTGCATGGACTCCGTAAACGACTCTGATCCGTTTCCGACCGCGCTGAAGATTCTCATCGCGGGCGGCTTTGGAGTCGGCAAGACCACCTTCGTCGGGGCGGTCAGCGAGATTGAGCCGCTGAGTACGGAGGAGCTGCTCACTCAGGTCAGCGCCGCCACGGACAGCCTGGAGGGGGTGGAGGACAAGACCACCACCACGGTGGCGATGGACTTCGGCCGCATCACCCTCAGCGCTGAGCACGTCCTCTACCTCTTCGGCACCCCGGGGCAGGAGCGCTTCTGGTTTATGTGGAATGAGCTCTGTGCCGGTGCGCTGGGTGCTGTCGTGCTCGCCGACACCCGGCGTCTTGAGCACTGCTTCTCGGCGGTGGACTTCTTCGAACGGCGCGGCATGGGCTTTATCGTCGCCGTCAATGAGTTCGATGGCGCGTACCGGTACACCACCGATGAGGTGCGCTCCGCCCTTGACCTCAAACCCGATGTGCCGGTGGTGATGTGTGACGCCCGGCACGCCAGCTCCACGACCCAGGTCCTTGTGGCCCTTGTCAAGCATCTCATCGAATCAAGGAGCAAGTATGCCCCCGATGTCGTATGACCCCACGCGCCATCTCCTCCTCACTCCCGAGGACGCCGATGCTCCAGCGCGCGTGGTGCGGTTGCGGGAGCTGGGTCTGGGAGATGTGCCGGTCCCGGAGTTCGATGACTTCGCCCGTGAACTGGCCCGTATCACCGGTGCCCCGTATGCGATGGTCAACTTTATTGATGAGCACCGGCAGTATTTCGCGGGACTCTACACCCCGGCGGCCGACCAGGCCGTTCAGCTGGGCCCGTCCCCGGCGGCCGCGCAGCCCGGGCGGGAGATGGCGCGGGACCATGGCTACTGCCCGCATGTCGTCGTGCGGCGCAAGGCCCTGGTGCTGGAGGACGTCTGTGACTATCCGCGGTTCGCGGGAAATCCGGTGGTCGATGAGATCGGCATCCGCTCTTATATGGGGGCGCCGCTGATTGACCACACAGGGATGGCGTTGGGGACCGTGTGCGTCGTGGACCAGGAACCGCGCCCATGGGGCCGCCAGGGCCTGGAGACCATCAAGTCGATGGCCGCCAAGCTGGTGGAGCAGATCCACCGGCGGGAGCACGGCTCCTGAAGCGTCATGGGGCCGCAGGGTCAGCAGGCGGGTTCCGGCTCCCTCCGGACCAGCTCCGACAGCCGCTGTGACCACTCGCCCTTCGCGGTGCCGAGGGCGAACTCGCCCAGCCGCAGCCGCTGTATGTCGGAGGTGCCGGCAGGAGCGAAGATGTGGTGTGCGTCGCGCAGATAGCGTTCGATGGGACGGTCGGTGAACAGGCCGGCGGCAGCGTGGATCTCCATGGCGTCGCGCGCCGATTCCAGTGCGTACTCCACATTGACCAGCTTGGCGTTCATCAGTTCCGCGTCACACGGCAGGCCGCCGTCCAGGAGGTGCACAGCGTGGTAGGCGGCCAGCCGTGCGGTCATCAGCCGGGACTGGATCTGTCCCAGCTTCAGCTTGATGGGGCTGAGTTGGGCCAGTGGCGCGCCATAACGGTGGCGGTCGGCGCAGAACCGTGTGGTCTCCTCCAGGATCGCCTGATGGATGCCGAGCGATACGGCGGTGAGATTCGCGCGCCCGTACAGCACGCTGGAGGAGTAGGCGACGGCGAGGCCATCGCCCTCCCGGCCGAGCAGATTCGCGGCCGGCACCCGGCAGTTGTCGAAGTAGAGCTCACCGAAGCTGAAGCCGTGCAGTCCCATCGCGGGCTGCTGGGCGCCCAGCGAGCAGCCGGGTCGGCCGGACTCGACCAGGAAGGCCGAGAGCCCCTTGGAGCCGGGCCCGGTACGGACGACGACTCCGTGGAGATCGCCGACATGACTGTTGCCTACGAAGACCTTGTGCCCGTTGAGGATGTAGTCATCGCCATCGCGCACCGCGCTGCTGGCCATCCCGAGCACATGCCCGCCCGACTCGGGCTCGGTCACCGCGATGGTCGGCAGGCACTCTCCGGCGGCGACCGCGGGCAGCCAGGTCTTCTTCTGCTCCTCGTTGCCGAAGTGAATTATCTTGGCGACACCGAGCTGGGAGGCCTGGACCATCGCGCCCATGGCGCCGCTCACCCGGGACAGCTCCTCGATAATCACGGTTTTGGCGAGATGACCGTCGCCCATGCCGCCGTAGGCCCGGGGCACGGTGACACCTATCCACCCCTGGCGGGCGATCAGCCGCGAGATCTCATGGCAGACGGAGCGGGCCTCCTCCATGGCGGGAACCGAGGGCCGGACCTCCTGCTCTGCGAACTCTCTTACACGATGGCGCAGTTCCTCGTGCCGCTGGTCCGTGAAGTAACGATCCATGACGAACTCTCTTCCGCGGTACGCTGCCCCGCTTGCCTGCTGACGGGGCCGGTGTATCGGCAGTGTTGTCCATGGCGCCGAACGGAGTGGCGCATTCCCGCAGCATTACCCAATGGCATGGCCCGGACACCACGGAGTATCCGCTCACATCGGCAGCGGTGGCGCAAGAGGGGCGTGTGGGAAGGCGTGGGCGCTGCTGTGGCTTTGGCGGGATCTCATCATCCGAACGAAGGAGGAGACAGTGGCCATGACGGCGGAATCCATCCGGGCCGCGGACGGCATACCGATCGCGACCTGCGTCTGGTGGCCCGAAGGCGTGCCCAGGGCACTGGTACAGATCGCGCACGGCGCGGCCGAACACGCCCGGCGTTACGACCGGTTCGCGCGCTGTCTCACCGCCCACGGCTATGCGGTGGCCGCCTCTGACCATCGCGGCCATGGCGGCACGGCTGAGCACACCGGTGGCCTCGGGGTGGTGGGGCCCAGTGGCTGGCGGGCGGTGGTCGACGACCTCAAGGCCGTCGGCGACCAGGTGCGTGCGACGGCCCCCGGGGGGCCCGGGCTGCCACTGGTGCTCCTCGGGCACAGCATGGGCTCGCAGCTCGCCCGTGACTACGCTCAGGAGTACGGCGCCGGGCTCGCCGGGCTCATTCTGTCCGCGACCTTCCGGTCACTGCCGGGCTGCGAGAGCGAGACAGCGGTACGGCTGCTGACCACGGAGATCGACAAGGGCGGCCGGGAAGCCCGGTCGGACTTTGTGCCCAGGCTCTTCGGCTCCTTCAACGACCCCTGGGAGCACCGCACGGGCTTCGAATGGCTCTCCCGGGACCCGGCCGAGGTCGACCGCTATGTCTCGGACCAGCAGTGCGGCTTCCCGTTCAGCGCCGGGCTCGCGCTGGACTGGGTGCTGGGCGTCCGCAAGATCAACGATCCGGCCCAGCTTGATCGCGTACCGCGGGATATGCCGGTGCATATCGCGGTGGGCGATCAGGATCCCTGCCATCAGGGGATGACGCTGGTCTACGAACTTCTGGAGGACTTCCGCTATCTGGGCATGCGGGAGGTGAGCTGGCGGGCGTATGAGGGAGCCCGCCACGAGATCCTCAACGAGACCAACCGGGACGAGGTCCAGGCCGACCTCCTGGCCTGGCTGAACCACCATGTCCCCTGAGCCCCTGCTGGTCGCCTTCGTCCGCGCCGCCCTGGGCGTTTCCCGGGGCGGCGGCCTGGGAACTCGCGGGCCACGAGCAACCCTGGAGGCAGACCGTGGCTGATGTATCCGGAATCTCCGGTGCCGCCGGAGTGGAGCTGGAGGCTCTCTGGGATGAGTTCCACCAGGTGGTGAACATGACCTCGCAGGAGCTGGGTGCCTGGCTCAGGACGGAGAGCGCGGGAGAGGAGACCGAGGAGCTGCCGGAGGAGTCCGGCACGGAGCAGGGGCGTCATGTGCTCAAGATCCTGCAGAAGCGCCGCACGGATCTGACCGATGCGGACATCCGGCTGATGGCCCAGGTTGTGGATACGGTGCAGACGCAGCATGAACACGCTCCCGCGCCGGACGCGGCGGAGCACGCCGCCTGGCGGCACCGGCTGATGACCTTGGGTCACGACCCGCTGCGGGCAGGCTAGCGGCGAACGCCCGCCGCAGCGGCGGCCCCCGTGCCGCCGGACATCACTGTCCGGCGGCCAGGGGGAGGAGTCCGCCCGAAAGCTGCTCAGGCGGGCCAGGACGGGCGTAGAACCAGCCCTGTGCCGAGTCGCAGCCCAGGGCACGCAGATGCTCGGCCTGGGGTGCGGTCTCCACGCCCTCAACCGTCACCGACAGGTCCAGGACATGGGCGAGCGAGACGATGCCCTCCACCACCTTGAGGTCAACCGGATCGGCCGGGTGCCGTTGCAGCCCCTGGGTGAAGGACCGGTCCAGCTTGAGAGTGCTCGCGGGCAGCCGGCGCAGGCTGGCCAGGTTGGAGTAGCCCGTGCCGAAGTCGTCCAGGGCGATGCCCACGCCCAGTTCGGCCAGCTGGCGCAGCGGCTTGAGCTCATCGTCATCGGCCTTGATCAGGGCGCTCTCGGTGACCTCCAGACACAGCGACTCGGCGGGCAGCCCGGCGTTCTTCAGAACGGCAACGGTGTCCGGTACCAGCTCGGAGTGCTGCAGCTGCCGTGGGGACAGATTGACGTTCACCCGCAGCGGCCGGGCACCCCCGATGCCCCGCACCTGCCACTCGCACGCCTGCCGTACGGCCTCCTCCAGCACCCAGCGGCCGAGCGGGACGATCAGCCCGGTGTGCTCGGCGAGCGGGATGAAGCGGTCCGGGCCCAGTACTCCGTGCCGTGGGTGGTTCCACCGGACCAGGGCCTCCGCGCCCTCCACGCTGCTGTCGTCCATCCGGACGAGCGGCTGGTACTCGATGAAGAACTCGCAGCCGTCCAGCGCGGCGGGCAGCCGGTTGGTCAGACTGTGCCGGCTGATGGCACGGGCGTCCGAATCCGGGTCGGCCAGCTCATAGCGATTGCCGCCCCGTGCCTTGGCGCGGTACATGGTGATATCGGCGCTGCGCAGCACCTCAGCGGGGGTCAGCTCCCGGGCGAGCCCTTCGACGATGCCGATGCTGGCGCGTACCGAGAGCTCCCGGCCGGCCACTAAGACCGGCGTGGAGAACGCTTCCAGCGCCCGGTTCGCCAGATCGGTCACCTCGCTGCGGGACGCCGGATCACTGACCAGTGCCACAAACTCATCGCCGCCGATCCGGGCCACCACCTGGCCCGGAGCGGTCACACAGCTCTGCAGCCGTTCGGCGACGGCCACCAGCAGCTGATCGCCCACGGCATGGCCGAGGCTGTCATTGACGGTCTTGAAGCCGTCGAGGTCCAGATAGCACAGCCCGATACGTGCCTGGTCATCGTCGCGGGACAGCGTCTGCTCCAGGCGTTCGAAGAACAGGGTGCGATTGGGCAGATCGGTGAGCGCGTCATGGGTGGCCTCGTACCGCAGCCGCAGATGGAGCAGCCGACGTTCGGTGATGTCCTCCATCAGGGCGAGCATGTACCGGGGCGTACTGTCCGGGTCGCGCAGCAGGGAGACCGTCAGATTGGTCCACAGGACGGTGCCGTCGGGGCGCTGGTAGGCCTTCTCGGTCTGGAAGTGCTCCCGGTGGCCGCGCACCAGCTCGTCGTACATCCGCCATACCCCGGGGGCGTCATCGGGGTGTACCCACGAGGTGACCTTCCGGCTGCGCAGCAGCTCCTCACAGCCGCCGAACATACGGGCGAGCGACGCGTTGACGTCGAGCACGGTGCCGTCCATCGAGGCGATCCCGATGCCCATCGTGGCCCCCTCGAAGACGGCACGGAAGCGGGTCTCGCTGTCGTGCAGCGCCTTTTCGATCTCGGCCTGGGCGGCGAGGGCGGCGCGGGAGAGTGCCTCCTGCTCGGTGCGTGTGCGCTCCTGCAGGGCGCGGGCGAACCCCGCCGAGATGGCGTGCTGGAGCCGGGCGCACCGGGCGCGGCCCTCTTCCGGATGCAGCGCCGCGCGGTCCGAGCAGTAGAGCAGCAGATAGGCGTCGACGACGCCGAGTACCTGCGTGAGCGCGTCGGGCGAGGTGCAGTGCGCGCTGACCAGCGCGGCGCCCACCCCGCGGGCGGTGGTGGGATCGAAGGGACGGCTGTGCAGCGCCGCGCGGAGCTGTTCCGCCAGCGGCACCAGGTGTTCTTCAAACTCGGCACGCGTCATCGAGGTGGCGGTGGTGGGATAGACCGCGCGGCTCCAGATCGTCGCGAACCGCCGCAGACCGTCGCTGTGGCCGGGCTCGGCCGGACCGGTGCTGTCCGGTCCGGGTGAGACCTCTGAGAGTGCGTTCACGCCTTACGTCCCACTCCCGCGAAGCCGCTGAAGACCACCGGGTCCTCCTGGTCGACCGGCCCTTCCGGGCGCCAGTTCGGCATCGACACCAGACCGGGGTCGATGAGTTCGAAGCCCTCGAAGAAGCGAGCGACCTCCGCGTGCGACCGCATCATCAGCCGTGAGCCGACATTGCTGTAGATCTTCGAAATCTCATCGCCCTGGTCAGAGGTGCGGGGGCCGCCCTCGGTCGAGGCGTGGGTGAGGATCAGCAGGCTGCCGGGGGCGAAGGCCTCCCGCACCTGGGAGATCGCCTTCCATGGGTCTTCCTCGTCCTTGATGAAGTGCAGAACCGCTACGAGCAGCAGGGCGACCGGGCGCTCCAGATCCAGCAGACGGCTGACCTCGGGGCTGCCGAGGATGTCCTGCGGCGAGCGTAGGTCAGCCGCGAGGACCTCTGTCGTGTCATCGCCCTCCAGCACCGCACGGCTGTGGGCGACGGCGACCGCGTCGTTGTCGACGTAGACCACCCGGGCCTGCGGACTCGCGGCCTGAGCGACCTCATGGACATTGCCGAACGTGGGTATGCCGGATCCGATGTCGAGGAACTGGGTGATGCCCTGGTCCACGGCGTAGCGCACGGCCCGCCGCATAAAGGCACGATTCGCCTGCATGATCTTCGGCAGCCCCGGGAAAGCCTCGATGGCCTGTCGCGCCGCCTCCCGGTCGACCTCGAAGTTGTGGGAACCGCCCAGGTAGTAGTCGTAGATCCGGGACACACTCGGCTTGGACAGATCGATGCCCTGCGGGGCCCAGGCGGGACGTTCCATCAAATTCTCCTCATCGCGATCGTCGGCGCATTGACGTTCGAGGGATGAGGCTACTGACCTGAGGTGGGTGGGAGTAAGGAAACGGAGACTCAACCTCCCGATACTGTCCTGGTGTTGAGGTATATGCCCGGTTCGCCGGGGCGGAATCCCTGCTCCGGAAGCCGGGTTTTCTGCGCCTGCCGCCGGTTACCCGGTCTTTATGAACACTTCTGACCGCGGTGAACTGCCACTGCCCGACTACGACGAGCTGGCCCTCGGCGAGCTGGAGCACCGGATCCGTCCGCTGTCCTCCGACGACGTTGAGCTGCTGCTTCGTTACGAGCGTGAGCACGCCGACCGCACCCACGTCATCGAGCTCCTCACCGCTCGGCTCACTCAGCTGGCGGAGGGGGCCACCCCCTCACCCGGCGGCGCCCCGCGCCCTGGGCAGGCCGACGCGACCCGGGGCGCCTCCCCGGTCTCACCGGCGACCTCCCCGGAGCCCACCCATCCGCCGCCGCACGGCACGCCGTACCAGAGGGGCAAGCCGAAGGCCGACCGGCAGCCCTGAGCCGCCGCGTCCCGGGGCGGTTCGGGTGTTTCGGGCCGCCCGCCCTGGTGCGCTAGTGCGCTAGTCACCGCCGCGGGCGGAGGGCAGCAGCGCCCTGATGTCCTGTGGCAGCACATTGCTGAGTTTGTTCATCAGCTCCGGGGCAACGGCCGCGTCCAGCACCTCCAGCACGGCCGTCGCCTGCTGTATGGCCTCCTCCTCCGAGGCCTCGGCGCGCCAGGCCACCCGGCCGGTGAACGCGATCAGATCGAATCGCTCGCCCCGCTCCCGTGACTCCTCCCGGTGGAGCGGCGACGCCTCATGGACGGCCACCACCCGGCGCAGCGACTCCGCCGCCTCATGGGGCAGCTGTGCCGCCAGATGGTCCGCCACTCCGTCCGGTATCCGCTCGGCCAGCGTCTCCAGAGTGGCCCGCAGGGCCCGCTCCGCGGACTGCGAATCGGGGAGGCCCGCACGCGCCTGGATCTGGCCGGTCAGCTCTTCGTAGCGCATCGCGCGCACCACCTTTCCGGTGCTCTGCCATACCACCAAGCGGGTGACCGAGCGGCCCCGGTTGACACATCCCGTTTCCGCCACGGCGCCGGGGTTACCCGAACAGCAACGGAAACTGGAGGTGAGCCCGATGCCAGGACGGCAGGAACTCCCGTCGACGCTGGAGCGCTCCTCCGAGGGAGCGCAGCGCACCTGGATCAAAGCGCATGACTCCGCCGTCGAGCAGTACGGCGAGGGCGAGCGCGCTCATCGGGTGGCTTTCTCGGCGCTCAAGCACAGCTACGAGAAGGTGGGCGACCGCTGGCAACGCAAGGAGCGGGGCCGCAAGGGGCCTTCCGATCCGAAGGCGGGGCGGCCCAGGCAGCGGGGCGGACGCAGCGGGGAGGGCGTGGACGAGAAGGCCACGAAGAAACACCTCTACGAGGTCGCGCAGGAGCTGGATATCTCCGGCCGGTCCCAGATGGACAAGAGCGAGCTGCTGAAGGCGATCCGTAAGGCGAACCGCTCGCAGACCCGCGAGGCACGTTCCTAGCGGGGACCCGGAAGGTGCCCGGAAGCTGATGAACGAGAACGAGAACGAGAACGAGAACGAGAAGAACGAGCGGGATGCCGAGACCCCTGACCCCGAGCCGAAGCGCACTCCGGGGCTGGAGCCCGGCGGCTCGGTGCCGCCGGGCGAGACCCCGCCCGCGGAGGGCAGTATGTCCGAGGCGGGGCCGCAGGAGACGCATAACCCGACGCGGGGCTGGGCCACCGGGCCCATGATCGTCCTGGCGATCGTCGTGGCGGTGTTCGTGATCTACTACCTGGCCCGTGTAGTGCTGAGGATTGTGTAACGCTCAGCCCATGGACGGGGGTGGGATCAGGGCCGGCTGCCGATGCCGGTGGCGATTTCCCGGATCCGCCCGCCCGGCACCCTCGACGCCAGGGGCGGGGTGTCCATGCCCGCGCCCTGCCGCAGACCGCTCAGAAACTCCGCCACCGCCTGCGGTCCCGACCAGCGCGGAGTCCACTCCAGCTGCTGACGGGCCCGGTGGGTGTCCAGCAACGGCAGCCGGAGCAGGGCGTCGAACAGGTTGGGCGAGGCGGGCACCAGATGCAGCCGCCAGGCCGCCGCCAGCGTGGCACGCAGCGCCGCGGGAGGTACCGGCACCACCCGGGACTTGAGCAGGTCGGCCAGCACATGAACGTCGATGGGCGGGTCGGCGGCCAGATTGAACGCGCCCTCCACGGGGCGTACGACCGCCTGCCGGTAGGCGTCCGCCGCGTCATCGGTGTGCAGAGCCTGGAAGCGCAGCCCCGGGATGTCCGGTACCGCGGGCAGCAGTCCGGGCCGTACCAGGCGGTGCGGCACCAGCGGACCGGCGAACAACCGGCGCTGTTCCATGGCGGACTGCCGTTTGAAGATAAACCCGGGCCGCATCCGCACCACCCGGATCCCGGGGTGGTCGCGCTCGAATCCGTCCAGGAGGCGCTCCACGTAGGCCTTTTCCCGGGAGTACGCGGCGGTCGGCCAGCCATGCGTCGGCCAGGACTCATCCACGGCACGCTCCCCGGGGCCACGCGGTCCCGGCGAGTAGGCCGCTACCGATGAGGCGTACACCAGCGCGGGCACCCCTGCGGTCGCCATCGCCCGCAGCACCCGGTCCGTACCCAGGGTGTTGGTCCGCCACATGGTCAGCGGGGCATGTGTGGGCTGCAACAGCCAGGCAAGGTGGACGACGGCATCGGCGCCCTGGAAGAGAGCGGTGAGGTCGGCATCCCGGGCCCCGCCCGCGCCAAGGTCCGCGCTTGCCCACTCCGTCTTCGCCGGGGTCCACTCCGGTACCCGCCGGGCGATGCCCAGAATGGAACCGATCCGCGGGTCCTCGCCCAGGGCCCGCAGCAGACTGGTGCCGACGTTCCCGGTGGCGCCGGTGACCACGACCCGCAGGCCGCTCTGCTCGGCCATGTCGTACCCCTCTCGTGCCGTTCCAGCCCCGGTACGGGCCGGACAGCCGCGGGGTACCCCCCCGCCAGGCCCGGGAAACGCGGCACTACAGGGGCGGCGGCCGGGGTACCCGGGCCGGGCACCGGAAACGGTGCTTCGCGGCAGGAGAGCCGTAGAGAGTCGTAGGAACGGGAGAGCTGACGGATGCTCGTCTACTTCCTGGCCGGCGTGCTGGGGTATCTGGTGATCGCCCTGCTGACCGCCCGTGTGGGTTACGGCATTGAGCGCAGCAGGATCATCGCCGAGGAGGGGTACTGGCACACGGACGAAGACCCACTGGAACACTTCTCCGCGCATGGCCGGAGCGTCACCGCTGTACAGGCGTTCGTCTACGGACTGGCCTGGCCGGTCGTCGTACCGGTCTACTGCCTCTACCGCTGCGCGGCCCTGATCATCATGGCCAGGCCGCCCCGCACCCGGTATGAACAGGCCCGCCGCGCCGAAGCGTTGGACGCCCGGATCCGGGAACTGGAGGAGTCCCTCGAACGCTACGAGTGACCCAGGGGCCTTCAGCGCGGGCCCGGCGGACCCGGTACTGCGCCGAACGGCCCATCCGGAGTGAGAAAGACCGCCCTCACCGTGAAGCTATGAGGTGTTTCCCGCCGCCGCCCATGGGGACCCAGTGCAGTCCGAGCCGCGGTCCTGGCCGCGGTCCTGGCCCGTCGCATGTCCGCCCCCACCCTGGCACCCGCCAGGGCCCGCAAGGAGTCCGAATGCCGACAGCGCTGCTGGTAGCACTGATTGCCGTGTTGTGGGTCGCCATCGGTATCGCCGCCATGGTGTTCTTCCTCGGCCGGAGGGGCTACCGCGACTGGCGCTGGTATCTCATCGGCGGCATCCTCGGGGTGCTCTTCGTGCCGATCGGCAAGAGCTCCCCCCAGCGGATGCTGGGCAGCGTGGCCGATGAGGTGATCAAGCGCTGCCCCGGCCCGGTGCTGCTGGCCTCGATCACCACCATGCGGCGCTGACGAGGGCCGCCGATGCTGCTGATCGTCGCCCTGGCCGCGATGATCCTGCTGGCCACCACGGTTCCCGTGGTGGCCGCTCGGCTGGGGCGGAACACCGGTTATCCGCTGGCTGGTGGGTTTCTTCTGGTGGGGTTGCTGCTGGCCGTCGCGGTGCTGAAAACGCCCGGCGACACGGTCACCACCAGCTGGCACTGGCTGCCCTCGCTGGACGTGTCGGTGGCGCTGCGGCTGGACGGTCTGGCCGGGACGTTCTGCATGCTGATCCTCGGAGTGGGCGCCCTGATCATGGCGTACTCCCCGCGCTACCTGGACACGGGGCGCGCACACACGCCCTTCTACAGCCTGCTGACCCTGTTCGCGCTGTCCATGATGGGTCTGGTCCTCGCAGCCGATGTGGTGCTGCTGGTGGTGTTCTGGGAACTGACCACGATCTGCTCGTTCCTCCTGATCGCCATCGCCGGGCCGCAGGCGACCCAGCCGGCGGTGAAGGCGTTCCTGGTCACCGCCATGGGCGGGCTGGCCTTGCTGGTCGCGGTGGTGCTGCTCGCGATCACCGCCGGGACCACCAGCCTCACCGCCATCCTGGCCAACCGGCAGCAGATCATCGACTCGCCGATGGCCTGGCCGATCGGTGTGCTGATCGTCATCGCCGCGTTCACCAAGTCGGCCCAGCTGCCGTTCCACTCCTGGCTGCCCGGCGCCATGGCCGCCATCACCCCGGTCAGCGCGTATCTGCACGCGGCCGCCATGGTCAAGGCCGGGATCTACCTGATGATGCGGTTTTCGCCGCTGTACGCGGGCCAGGCCGCCTGGTCCGCCACCCTGGTCACGGTCGGCCTGGTCACGGCGGTATACGGGGCGATGTGGGCACTGCGGCAGCACGACCTCAAGGCCCTGCTCGCCTATTCCACGATCAGTCAGCTCGGGCTGCTGACCGCGGTCATCGGTGTGGGCACCGCGACCGCGATGGCCGCGGCGATGCTGCACACCATCGCGCACGCCCTGTTCAAGGCGACCCTGTTCATGCTTGTGGGGATCATCGACAAGGAGGCCGGCAGCCGGGACATCCGCGAACTGTCCGGGCTGCGACGGGTCATGCCCACCACGGCCCTGATGACCGGCCTGGCCGGGCTGTCGCTCGCCGGTGTGCCGCCGTTGATCGGGTTTGTCAGCAAGGAGTTCCTCTTCAAGGGCTTCCTGGAAGCGGACTTCGCGCCCTGGGCGGGACCGGTGGCCACCGCCGTCGCGGTCGCCGCCTCGGCGCTCACCTTCGCCTATGGACTGCGGATCTTCTACGGTGCGTTCGGCGGCCCCACCGTGCAGAGCGGGCTGTACGAACCCGCCTGGGCGTTCCTGACGCCCGCCGCGGTGCCAGCGGCCTTCGGACTGCTGCTCGGCCCCGCGGTGCCGGTGCTCGACCAGGTGGTCGGCTGGGCGCTGAGCGGGATCGATCCGGACCTGCCGCCGCCCGGCTTTGAGCTGTGGCCGGGCTTCACCGCCGAGGTGGCGATGACAACGACGGCCATCGTGGTGGGCATGGCCCTGTTCCTGGCCGGGCGGCCCGTGGAACGTACGCTGCTGAGCATTCCGACGCCGCGCGCACCCTTCAACCGCGGCTACCACGCCCTGCTGCGGTTCGGCGCCCTGGTCGGCCGCCCCACACGCGCCGACGCCCTCGCTCCGCATCTCATCCGGCCGCTGCTCGGCCTGGTACTGCTCGCGGTGGTGGGAGGCGTCGTGCTGAGCGATCCGGCGGTCTCCGGCCCGGGGACCGCCAGCGCCCTCGACTGGCCGCTGCTGGCGGCCCTCGCGCTGGTGGTGGCCGGCAGTGTGCTGACGGCCTCAGCACTTGCTGCCCTGATCCTGCTGGGGCTGGCGGGCTTGCTCGTGGCCAGCTGGTTTCTGCTCGCCGGGGCCCCGGATGTGGCGCTGACGATGCTGCTGGTGGAGTTCCTTACGGCGGTTGTCGCCGTGCTGGTCGTCAGCCATCTGCCGGCCCGCTTCACGCGGCGGCGGCCCCGGCCCGCGGCGGCGGCCGGAGCGCTGGCCGCCGCGACCGGCGCCGCAGCGACCGCGGCGACCCTGGTTTTCACCGGACACCGGGCGCTGTCCCCGGTCGGTGACTACTTCCTGCGGGAAGCCAAGGAGCAGACCGGCGGCCGCAATGTGGTGAACACGGTCCTGGTGGACTTCCGGGCCCTGGACACCCTCGGTGAGGCAGCGGTGCTGGGAGTCGTCGCACTGGGTCTGCTGCTGCTGCTCGGCTCGCGGGACGCACCTGGCGCCGGGCGGCCGGTGCCGGCCATCGACGGGCTGGTGCTGCAGGCGGCGAGCCGTGTGCTGGGTCCGGTGATGCTGGTGCTGTCCGCCTATCTGTTCCTGCGCGGGCACTACCAGCCCGGCGGCGGGTTTATCGCCGCGCTGGTCGCGGGGGCCGCGGTCGCGCTGAGCTACCTGGCGCACGGCCGGGTGCCCGGCAGCCGTACCCGCTTGCTGCGGCCCGGCACGCTGGTCGCGGCGGGCGTGCTGATCAGCGTAGGTGTCGCGTTGGTGGTGATGCTGGGCGGCGAGGCGTTCTTCACCCCGGTGCGGGGGCACCTCAGCCTTCCCCCGCTGGGCTCCCTTTCCCTCACCTCGTCGCTCATGTTCGATTTCGGGGTCTACCTGTTTGTGCTTGGGCTCGTCTTCGCGGCCGTCGACCGGCTGGCCAACGGTCTGCCCGCGGACCCGGACGCGGCGGCCGGCACCACACGGGAGCGTACGAGGGGAGGCACGGCATGACCGCTGCGATCCTGGTCGGCATCCTCGTCGCGGGAGGCGTCTATCTGGTGCTCCAGCGGGAGCTGCTGCGGGTGACGTTCGGCTTCGTACTGCTCGGCCACGCCGTGAACGTGCTGTTCGTAGCGGCCGGGGGGATGGCCCGCCGGGACCCCGCATTCATCGGGCAGACCGATCCGGACTCGGCGGCCGACCCGCTGCCGCAGGCATTCGTGCTGACCGCGATCGTGATCACTTTCGGCATCACGGTGTATCTGCTCGCGCTGCTGCGTGCCGGTGGCCCCGAGCAGGACCCCGAGCAGGACCCCGAGCAGGACCCCGAGCGGGACCGGGACGCGGGGGCCGACGAGGGCACGGAGCAGGGTCCATGAGCGGCGCGGTGCTGCCGCTCGCGGTGGCCGGCCCGCTGTTGGCGGCGGGCACCACGGTGGCCGCCGGCCGCCACCGGGTGCTGTGCCGGGTGGCCGCGCTGAGCATCACGGGGGCGGTGCTGCTGCTGAGCGGCTGGTTGCTCGCACGGACGCTGGACGGATCGGTCCTCACGGCGGATGTCGGTGGCTGGCCACCCGGCGTGGCGATCGTCTTCGCCGCCGATACCTTCAGCGCGCTCATGCTGGGCGTCACCGCGCTCCTGACGCTGGTCTGTCTGGGGTTCGCCATGGCCAGTGGTGAGGACACCCACCCGCTGTACATGCCGCTCGCCCTCGTTCTGTCGGCGGGCGTCTACGGTGCCTTCCTGACCGCTGACCTGTTCAACCTCTTTGTGCTCATCGAGGTGATGCTCGTACCGTCCTACGCCCTGCTCACGCTGACGGGCACCCGGCGGAGGGTGTCCGCGGGCCGGCTGTATCTGGTCTTCAACCTGCTGGCCTCCACGGCCTTCCTGGCCGGGCTCGCACTGCTCTACGGCGTCACCGGGACGGTCAACCTGGGCGAGCTGGCCGGCGCGGCGCGCACCTCACCGCTGGTGGCGCTGGCCGGTGCGGTGCTTGTGCTGCCGATGGCGGCCAAGGCGGCGGTGGTGCCGCTGCACAGCTGGCTGCCCCGCACCTATCCCCACGCGTCCCCGGCGGTCACCGCGCTCTTTTCCGGCCTGCTGACCAAGGTCGGCCTCTACGTGATCATCCGGGTCTATTCGGTGCTCTTCGACGGCGAACGGCACTACCTGTGGATCATCTTGCTGGCAGCCCTGCTGACCATGGTCGTGGGAGCACTCGGAGCGGTCGGTGAGAACACCATGCGGTCCATTCTGGCCTTCTCCATGGTGAGCCAGATCGGCTATGTCCTCCTCGGACTCGCCCTGTTCACCGCGGCGGGGCTGACCGCCGCGGTTTTCTATCTGGTCCAGTACGTCCTGGTGAAGACGGCGCTGTTTCTCTGCGCGGGCGCGGTGGAGGTCACCTATGGCAGCGGCCGGCTGGGTGAGATCAGCGGGCTGGGCGGCCGGGAGCCCGTACTGACCGTCGTCTTCCTGACCGTGGCGCTGTCCCTGGCCGGGCTGCCCCCGCTGTCCGGCTTCGTCGCCAAACTGACCCTCATCCGCGCGGCCGCGGTGGAAACCGAGTATCTGGCGGTTGCCGTGGCGGTGGCCGTCAGCCTGCTGACGCTGCTCTACACGGTCAAGATCTGGAGCGGGGTGTTCGCCGGTCAGCCATCCTTTCCGGCGGGCGACAGCGGCGTCGTCCGGAACTCAGCCCCCCGGGCCCGGCCGACCGTGGTGCTGCCGGCGGCGCTGCTGGCCGCGCTCTCCGTCGGGCTCGGGCTCGGCGCGCAGCCTCTGCTGGTCGCCGCTGGGGCGGCGGCCGACGGTCTGGCCGATCCCTCGTCCTGGGTACGGGAGGTGACGGGCGGATGAGCACATGGATCTGGCGCGCGGCCGCCAGAACGCACCGGTTGGCCGCTTTCCTCGGCTACTTCAGCTACCGGTTCATCGAGGCGAACCTGATCATCGCATGGGAGATCCTGAGCCCCGGCAGGCTGGCCCCCGCCATTGTCGAGCTGCCGCTGCGCTGCCGCACCAGAGGAGAAATCGTGGTGCTCGCCAGTCTCATCAGCCTGACCCCGAGCACTCTCATGATCGAGGTGCGAACGAACCCGCCGATTCTCTATGTCTACGGCACGCACGCCGACGATGTGGACAGTTTCCGTCGGGAGCTGCGGAAGCTGGAGACCAGCATGCTGGCCGCGATGCGGCCGACCGATGACGTCCCTGGAGTGCGGAGGAGAGACTGATGCTGCTGACCGACGCGGTGCTCCTGGCGCTGGTGCTGTCTTTGCTGGTGGCGATCGCACGGGTGGTGTACGGACCCACGGACGCGGAACGGCTGGTGGCGGCCGACTTCGGCTTCGTCGTTTTCGTGGCCGGTGTCGCGATGCTGGCGGTGCGGCTGGACAGGCCGGTCCTGTTCAGCCTGGTGCTGGTGGCGGCACTGATCGGCTTCCTGGCCACGGTGGCGCTCGCGCGCCTGCTGGAGCGAAGGCGCATCCGATGACCGTGCAGACCATGGCCTCGGGCGCGCTGATGGTGGCCGGTGCCGCCCTGATCATCGTGGCCGCGCTGGGGCTGCTGCGGCTTCCCGATGCCCTCAGCCAGGCCAACGCGGTCACCAAG
The DNA here is from genome assembly GCF_021216675.1 of Streptomyces gobiensis. NCBI lineage: Bacteria > Bacillati > Actinomycetota > Actinomycetes > Kitasatosporales > Streptomycetaceae > Streptomyces > Streptomyces gobiensis. The sequence goes on from NZ_CP086120.1 coordinate 5,240,181, forward strand.
GCAGCGGCCCTGGGCCTGATGTGTCTGCTCCTCGGCGCGCTGATCCGGCTGCCGGGCCTGATCACCTTCCTCACCCTGGCCGTGGCGATCCTGGTGCAACTGCTCACCGTCGCCATCGCCGGTTACGCGGTCGGCCGTGCCTGCTACCGGTCCGGGGCCCGGCTGGCGGAGCAGACCCACCACGATGAGCTCGCCCAGCGCCGGTATGGGCACGACAGCACCGGGTACCCGCAGTCACCTGATGGCAGGTAGCCAGCGGGAGGCAACCGTATGCGGGACCGTGTACCCGACCCCGATCGCGAGGGCATCCTCGGCCGCATCCTGCCGCGCACCGGCACCGAACCCATTACGGCCCGCAGCCATTTGCGGGTGCGGCTGGTGCTGGCGCTGCTGTTCACCCCGCTCTTCATCGTCGGCGCCGTACTCTTCTGGTCCTGGTCGGTGGCGGCGGGGCCCCAGGACATCCCCAGCGATGACTCGCTGCGTACGCTCGCCTGGATCAGTACCGGTCTCGCGGTCTTCGCGGTGGTGGATCTGCTCATCGTGCTCCGCCGCATCGCGCGGGCCCGGCGCGCGGCCCGTGGCGGTGCGGGCTGAACCGGCCCGCCAGCCGGCGCACAATGCCGTCATGAGGGTGATCGGCATGCTCAGCGGGACATCCCACGACGCGGTGGACGCGGCCCTGGCGGAACTGCGCTGCCAGGACGGCGAGATCGTACTCCGCCCGGGCGGGCTGCTCAGCGTGCCCTTCCCGGAACGGCTGCGTACGGAGCTGGCCGACTCGCTGCCCCCGGCCGCTACGACCCTGAAGCGGATCTGCCGGCTGGACACCCGGCTCGGCCAGTTCTTCGGCGAGGTGGCGGGCCGGGCCCATGCCGAACTGGCCCGGGGACAAGCCGAGCTGGTGGTCTCGCACGGGCAGACCTGTTACCACTGGGTAGAGGGGGCACGGGCGTACGGCACACTGCAACTCGGCGGCGCCGCCTGGATCGCCGAGGCCACCGGGCTGCCCGTCGTCTCGGACCTGCGTACCCGCGATATCACCCGTGGCGGTCAGGGAGCACCGCTCGCCGCCACCCTGGACGCCCTGCTACTGCCCCGGCACGGCCGACATGGCGCACTCAACCTCGGCGGCATCGCCAACATCACGGCCCGCGACCGGCAGGGCGGGATCACCGCCTATGACCTCGGCCCCGCAGGTGCCCTCATCGACGTGGCGGCCAACTGGGCGACCGGGGGAGCGCAGCGGATGGACACCGACGGGCTAAGGGCCGCACGGGGCACCGTCGACCGTGCCCTGCTGCTGCGGCTGCTGGACGAGCCGTACTACCGGCTGCCGCCGCCCAAGTCGACGGGCAAGGAGCTCTTCCACGCCGGATATCTGCGTGAGCGCCTGCGGGGGAGCGGCCCGGACCCCGACGACCTGGTCGCCACGGTCACCGAGCTGACCGCCTGCCTGGTGGCCGCCGCCTGCCGTGAGCACGCCCTGGCCGATGTCACGGTATCCGGCGGCGGGGTGCGTAACCCGGTGCTGATGGAGCGTATCCGCGCGCTGTCCGCGCCCACCCGGATCAGCGACAGCACCGGCAGCACGGTGTGCGGCCTGCCCGCCCAGGCCAAGGAGGCGTATCTCTTCGCACTGCTGGGCTTTCTGACGGTGCACGGCATCCCGGGCAGCGTCCCCTCGGCCACGGGGGCACACGCCCCCGCGCTGCTGGGCTCCATCACGCCCGGGGCCGGGCCGCTGCGGCTGCCGCCCCCGGTGACCGAGCCGCCCCTGCGACTGCGGATCGAACCCGTGGATCGAACAGGGGGCTGATCCCGTTATGGCCGCAGGACGATTATGGCTGCAGGACGATCTTGACCGCACCGTCGGTTTTCTTCTGGAACATCTCATACGCCTGTGGGGCCTGGTCCAGCGGCAGATGGTGGGTGGCGAACTCATCCACGCCCAGGGTGTCCTCCGCCAGCAGCAGCGGCAGGATGTCGGGCACCCACCGGCGGACATTGGCCTGACCCATCCGCAGCTGGACCTGCTTGTCGAAGAGGCTCAGCATGGGCAGCGGATCCGTCATTCCGCCATAGACCCCGCTCAGCGATACCGTGCCGCCACGGCGCACGATGTCGAAGGCCAGATGCAGCGCGGACAGCCGGTCCACACCCGCCTTGGACATCACCTTCCCGGCGATCCTGCGCGGCAGCAGCGAGCCCATGTGCTGCAGCAGCTGTCCCGCGACACTGCCGTGGGCTTCCATGCCCACGGCGTCGATGACGGCATCGGGGCCACGGCCGCCGGTCTTGCCGCGGATCACCTCGGCGATGTCCTCGTGCTCGGTGAGATCGAGCACCTCCGCGCCTTCCCGGGCCTGGGTGCGCTGCAGCCGCTCGGGCACCAGATCGACGCCGATGACCTGCTCGACGCCGTGCTGGAGCGCGATACGGCAGGCCATCTCACCAATCGGGCCGAGTCCGAGGACCACCAGGCTGCCGCCTTTGGGGACCGCGGCGTACTCCACCGCCTGCCAGGCGGTGGGCAGGACATCCGAGAGGAACAGGAAGCGGTCGTCCGGTGGGCCCTCGGGCACCTTGATCGGCCCGTACTGTGCCTGTGGCACCCGCAGGTACTCCGCCTGGGCCCCGGGCACCGAGCCGTACAGCTTGGTGTAACCGAACAGCGCGGCGCCCGTGCCATGCTGCTTCACCTGCGTGGTCTCGCACTGGGTCTGCAAGCCGTGCTCACACATGAAGCAGGTGCCGCAAGCGATCTGGAACGGCACCACGACCCGGTCGCCCGGGGCGATCTCTGTCACGCCGTTGCCGACCTCCTGGACGATCCCCATCGGCTCATGGCCGAGGATGTCCCCCGGCGTCATCAAGGGGGCCAGCACCTCGTACAGATGCAGATCCGAACCGCACAGCCCGCTTGATGTGATCCGCACGATCGCATCGGTTGGCTTGATCAGTTCCGGATCGGGTACGTCCTCCACTCGCACATCACGCTTGCCATGCCAGACGACCGCCTTCATCCGAGACCACCTCCGCTCACCCGCTCACCGAGAACCGGCGGGTACCCCCGCGCCGCCCGCGTAGTCGTCCCTCACGGGCGGGCTCGGCGGGTGTTTCCGGTGCGGCACCACGGGTACCGCGAAGGCCACCCGGAAGGAGAACGGTATGCAAGCCAAGCCGAGGAACCGGTGGAGACGGTCCTCGACCTCACCGGCGGCATCGGCGTGGACCGGGTGAACGAAGCGGTCGGTGCGGACGCCGAGCGGCCAGGGCGAGGGGCGTGGCCGCTGGAACCGGCGCCGGAACCACGGGCGGCAGCGGACCACACGGCTGAATGTCCGTAGGGAGGCCAGTCATGACTGATGAACACGACCCCGGAGCGCGCCCGGAGGAAGAGGGAATCCCGGATCTGCAGAATGGCTCACCCGAGGCAGAACGGGCCTCCGACCCGCAGCGGATGCCGGTGCCTGGCGATGAGCCGGTGGCCGCGGACAAGTTCGGCACCACCTTCAGCGAGCAGGTCGAGGGCGCGCCGCTGGATGAGCGGTTGGCCGAGGAGGAACCCGAGGGGGAAGAGGAGGAGGAACCCGCCGGGAGGAGCGCGGCGGAGAGCGAAGAGCGCGAGGTGAGCGAGCCGGTCCCGGAGGAGCCGCCCACGGAGGAAGCCGAGGGGCCGCTCACCGAGGAAGCGGGTCAGCTCAGCGATGAGCCGCTGCCGGAGCGTCCCGCCAACCAGGACATCTTCTCGCAGGAGAGCCCCGCTCAGGGCCTTCCGGCCGAAGAGACGGCTGTCCATATCGCGGACGATGAGTTTCCAGAACTCGACCTGACGGGGGTGGAGGAAGAGGACGAGGAGGCAGAGATGGAGGAACCGCCGTAGCGGTACTGCCCATACCGTGCGCTCAGATGGTGACCCCGTTCTGCCGCAGATACGCGAGCGGGTTGATGTCCGAGCCGTAGCCAGGCCCGGTACGGACCTCAAGGTGCAGGTGCGGCCCGGTGGTGTTGCCTGTGCTGCCCGAACGGCCGATGGCCTGGCCCGCGTTCACCCGCTGGCCGGAACGTACCGAAATCGCGGACAGATGGGCGTACTGGCTGTACTTGCCGTCGTTGTGCCGGACAACCACCTGGTAGCCATACGATTCCGCCCAGCCGGCCGAGACGACCTCGCCGCCCGTGATGGCTCTGACCGAGGTCCCGGTCGGCACGGGGAAGTCGACACCGGTGTGGTAACCGGCGGCCCAGCCGCTGCCGGTGGCCCGGTAGGCGGTGCCGGGCGAGCCGCCGACCGGTGCCGTGAAGCCGGCCGTGGCGGCCTGCTGGGGCTGTGCGCGCTCCGGCTCCGGCTGCTGGGACCTGTGCTGCTGGGACTTGGGCTGCTTGGGCGGCTTGGGCTTGTCGGTACCGGCCCGTGGGCCGCTCAGCAGCAGCCGCTGGCCGGGGTGGATCAGGTCCGGATCGCCGCCGATGGTCCTGCGGTTGCGCTCATAGAGCGCCTGCCAGCCACCGCTGACGCCATGCGCCCGGGCGATGGAGAACAGGCTGTCTCCGCGGACGACCTCATACGGGCCACTGCTCCGCTTGTGCTCCTGCGCGGGTTGTTTCCGCTGCGGTGCGGGCTGCTTCGGCTTGGACCGGTCCGTGCGCGGCGGCGCCACGTTCCGGCTGAGCCCGGCTCTGACCGAGCAGACGGGCCAGGCACCGGGGCCCTGCCCCTTGAGGACCTTCTCGGCGATGGTGATCTGCTGGTCCCTGGTGGCCAGATCGGCACGGGGGGCGTAGGCGCTGCCACCGAAGGCCTGCCAGGTGGACTGCTTGAACTGCAGTCCGCCGTAGAAGCCATTGCCGGTATTGATGTGCCACTTGTTGTTGCTCTCGCAGCTGGCGACCTTGTCCCAGGTGTCCACGGGAGCGGCCTGCGCGTGACTCACACCGACGAACGGCAGGGCCAGGCCGGCCCCGCTCGCGGTAACGGTGAGTGAGGCGCGGGAAACAGCGCTGGGCTTATGGCGGCGGTGGCGTCCACGCGTGGCCATCGGCGTTCCTCCCCCATACCTTCGCGGCGTCGGTGCTCCGGCAACCGGGCTCCCGGACGCGGGAGTTGGCAAGCGGACCAAACGTAGAGGCGGGAAACCCGCTCCGGCAACCGATTCGGGCTTATTGGCTGCGGTGTCTGCCCGGGCCATGGGCGAGGGCGTGCCGTTCAGCGGCTCTGTCGGCAGCCGCCTCATAGGGATAGACCTCGCAGACGAGCTGCCCGTCCGGCGTGAAGTCGTGCTCCAGCTCGAAGAGGCTGACTTCGCGACCGTCATCGAGCAGGAAGGCATGCTCATACACCGAGCAGAACGACCGGTGCTCAGAGTTGCTGAGCGGCCGGGCCACCCGGGTGATGTGGTGCCGGCGGGCAGTGGACAGCAGTCGCAGCATCTCATCACCCGGCCGGTCGGGGTTGCGCGCGCGACGCAGCAGCCGACGGGCGTGGTCGGGGGAGTCCTGCTCGCTGAAGGACCGCTGACCAGGAATCTCCACCTCCATCTCGGTGAGGAGGTCGGCGGAGAGCTTGACCACGTTGGAGGCGATCACGCTGCCGAAGGGGTCATCCGGCGCGTCGCCCATGCGTGTGTGCACATGGCGCTCCGCTGCCCGTAGCGTCGCGACGTCCGCGTAGATCTCATGGACGAGCTGTCCATCGGCCTCGGTGTCGTGCTGCAGCTCCCACAGGACCAGGCCGGTGCTGTCACTCAGCATGAAGGTGTGCCGGTATGTGCGGCAACGCGTGGGAGGCGGCGGGGTGTTGTGCTGCCTCCAGGAGCGCAACTGCACGTCGCAACTGACGGCCGTGGCGAGCCGTGTCGCCAGTGTGTCGCTGATCTCAAAGGGGTTGCGCGCACAGGCGAGCAGTTGCTCAAGGTGTTCACCTGGCGCTGTGTTGCCCGCGTGGCGCGGCCAGCTACTCATACGGCGCCTCCCAGTGTGTGTTTTCCGCCCCACTATGTGGATACCCAGAGTAGCGGTTTAACTCCACCTCGCGGGAAGATTGGCTGACTTATTCCGTTCATTTAGCCGCTTTGAGCAGGCAAGACAGCGCAAATGCCGGTCTACCAGGAGTGGTTACTCTGGGTGAGTTTCTTCATGGGGTGGGCGAGTGGCCTGCGATCGCACCTGGTGGCGCGTCCCCCGCACGGTGAGCGAGCGCAACAGCTCCTCGGTAGTGGCGGTGATCTGCTCGACCGCCCGGTCAAAGGCGGCGGCGTTGGCCGGTGCGGGCTGGCGGAAACCGGACACCTTTCTGACGTACTGCAGCGCCGCCGCGCGTATGTCCTCCTCGGTCACCGAGTCGGCATACGGCGGACGGAGCGTCTTGATGCTTCGGCACATACTGAAGACGGTACGCCTGAGGTGGGCAGAACCGTTCGTACGCAAGGGAGGCCGGGCATGGCAGTGGTGCTGGCAGGCGAGGTGCGGGCGGCTGTGGCCCAGCGGCGCCCAGTGGTGGCGCTGGAATCGACGATCATCGCCCATGGCCTGCCCAGGCCACGGAACCTGGATGTGGCGCGGGAGCTGGAGGAGATCGTACGTGCCGAGGGCGCCGTCCCGGCGACCGTCGCGGTACTGGACGGGTGGGCCCATATCGGCCTGGACCAGAGGCAGCTGGAGCGGGTAGCGGGCGAGGAGGGGATCCGCAAACTGGGGCACCGTGATCTGGCCCCGGCACTGGCGCTGGGCGCGAGCGGGGCCACCACCGTCTCCGCGACGGCCATGCTGGCGGCGAGAGCCGGAATCCGGACCTTCGCCACGGGCGGTCTCGGTGGGGTGCACCGGGGGTGGGCCGAGGTGCAGGACGAGTCAGCGGATCTGCGGCTGCTGGGCCGCACCAGGATCACCGTGGTGTGTGCCGGGGTGAAGTCCGTACTCGACGTACCCGCGACACTGCAGCGGCTGGAGACGCTGGGGGTCGGGGTGCTCGGTTTCCGCACCGACTCCTTCCCCGGCTTCTATCTGCGCTCCTCGGGCGAGCCGGTGGACTGGACGGTGCGGGAACCCCGCGAGGTGGCCGCCGCGATGCGGGCCCAGGACACCCTCGGCGGGCCGGACTCCGCACTGATCGTGGCCAACCCGGTGGCGGCGGCGGAGGAGCTGGACCCCCGGCTGCACGACCGGGTGCTGACCGAAGCACTCGCCGCCTGCGCCCGGGAGCGGATCACCGGACAGGCCGTGACCCCGTTTCTGCTGGAGTATCTGGCCAGCCATACCGATGGGGCCTCGCTGGCGGCCAACCTCGCTGCGGTGCGGGGCAATGTGCGGCTCGCCGCACAGATCGCGGCGGCCTGGTCGGCGGTCGCGTGAGCCACTTCGCGCTGCTGGTCCCGGTTACGACGATGGGGGCCCGGGGGTGCGACGGCGCGGTGCCCGGGTGAAGACGCAGTCACCGCACAGGCCGCCGCCGGGGACCCGGTAGTACAGGCAGCAGGTGTGCCGCCGGAAGCGGGTCCCGGTGAGGGTGCCGGTGGTGCGCAGATCGGGGTGGGCCAGCAGTGCGCTGGTGATCCGCTGTGCCTGCCCGGCGGCGGACCGCTGACCGTGCTGATGGCACCAGCGGTACAGCTGGCCCAGCGCACCGCCGAGCGCGGAGGCGGCGTTGCCCCACAGCAACCGTTCGGAGACCGGGGCCACCTGCCGGGTGGCCGCGATCAGCGGAACGAGATGCCGGCCGTGCACCACATCCCGTATCCGCTCCGCCGGTTCGGCGGCGACGGGCAACGGCCGTGGCTCGGGAAGCCACAGATCATCGGGGGCGGTACGGGCCGGATCCCAGTGGAGACGTTCGGGGGAGAGATCGGGCGTCCAGCCGCGCAGCACCGTCGGGGCGAGGGCGATCGACCACAGCCGGGAGGCCAGCCCCAGAAAGGCGATCGAGGCAGCGACCCGGGTCTCCACGCTGTTCAGCCGGGCGGCCACCTCCTCGATACGGGCCCACAGCGGCCCGGTGTCCCCCGCGTAGACCCGCGCGAGTGGTACCGCCCCAGTGGTGACGGGCGCCTGAGTGCGCAGGGTGAAGAACCCCCCGGGGGAGGCCGTCTCGCTCACGTCCATGCCGACACTCTAGGAGGGGCATGATTCCCGGGCGTGATTCCCGGGCGTGATTCTGCGGGCCCGGGGCGATGGTGCGTCGCCCCGGGCCCGGACCGGGCTTCCCGGTTACCGGACAAGGTGTGCGGGCTGGTGCGTCACCTCTTCGATCTCATGACCCGCCTTGGCGAGCAACTGGTGGGAGAGATCGTTGAGCGCCCTGGCCGCCGCGATCTCCTCACCGACCCGCTGCTGAGCTGGGTCTTCCGGGTATCGGTCGGCGCGCCCATGGGCCCTCAGCTCGGTACCGTCCTGCAGGCGGAGCAGGCAAGCCGCCCGGGTCTTGTCGCCGTCCTCGAGGAACTCCATCTCGATGTGCCACCCAACGACTGTTTCCATGGCACTCACCTCCCAGGTGCTTCTTCCAGGGTGCATCCGGTGGGGCCCCAGAGTCGATATGAAGCGGGTGATACGGGGCGTTCAGCTCAGATCGATGCCCGGGTAGAGCGGGTGCTTCGCCAGCAGCTCGGCGGCGCGTTCGGAGACCTGTGCCGCGACGCCGCCGGCCAGCGTGTGCTGGGCCTTGGACGGCTTACCGCTGGCGGTGGTGCCCGGGGTGGTACGGGCCAGGACCGTATCGATCAGATCAGCGACCTCGTCCATCTCGGCGGTGCCAAGGCCGCGTGTGGTCAGGGCCGGGGTGCCGATGCGGATGCCGGAGGTGTACCAGGCACCGTTGGGGTCCTGGGGGATGGCGTTGCGGTTGGTGACAATGCCGGAGTCGAGCAGGGCGGACTCGGCCTGGCGGCCGGTGAGGCCGTAGCCCGAGACGTCGATGAGCACCAGATGGTTGTCGGTGCCATCGGTGACCAGCGTGGCGCCACGCCGCTTCAGGCCCTCGGCGAGTGCCTGGGCGTTGTCCACGATGCGCTGGGCGTAGTCCTGGAACTGCGGCTGCCGGGCTTCCGCGAACGCCACCGCCTTCGCCGCCATCACATGGGGCAGTGGCCCGCCAAGGACCATCGGGCACCCCTTGTCCACGTACTCGGCCAGCGAACTGTCGCACAGCACCATGCCGCCGCGCGGACCGCGCAGCGACTTATGGGTGGTGGTCGTGGTGATCTGGGCGTGGGGAACGGGATCGAAGTCACCGGTGAAGACCTTGCCCGCGACGAGCCCGGCGAAGTGCGCCATATCAACCATCAGCGTCGCACCCACCTCATCGGCGATCTCCCGCATGATCCGGAAGTTCACCAGCCGGGGGTAGGCGGAGTATCCGGCGATGAGGATGAGCGGCCGGAACTCATGGGCGGCGGCGCGTACGGCGTCATAGTCGAGCAGACCGGTCGCCGGGTGCGTACCGTAGCTGCGCTGCTCGAACATCTTGCCGGAGATATTGGGGCGGAAGCCATGGGTGAGATGGCCGCCCGCGTCCAGGGACATCCCCAGCATGCGCTGGTCGCCCAGGGCGCGACGGAGCTGGGCCCAGTCCTCCTCGCTGAGATCGTTGATGTGCCTGGCCTGGGCGCGCTCCAGCGCCGGGCTCTCCACACGCTGGGCGAGCACGGCCCAGAAGGCGACGAGGTTGGCGTCGATGCCGGAGTGCGGCTGTACATACGCGTGCGGGGCGCCGAAGAGCTCCCGGGCGTGCTCGGCGGCCAGCGCCTCGACGGTGTCGACATTGCGGCAACCAGCGTAGAAGCGGCGGCCGACGGTGCCCTCGGCGTACTTGTCGCTGAACCAGTTGCCCATGGCCAGCAGTACGGCCGGGGAGGCGTAGTTCTCACTGGCGATCAGCTTGAGCGAGGCACGCTGGTCCTCGATCTCGGCGCCGATCGCGTCGGCGACCCGGGGCTCGACGCCCCGGATCACCTCCAGCGCACTGCGGAAGGCGGTCGACTCGGGTGTATACGGCTGAGACGGCTCAGAACCAGCGGCCACGGAAACCTCCAGGGTTGACGTCCGGTGGCCCAGGCGCGCGGCAGTACATCACAGGCGATGGAGCCGCTCCCCAATGGTCAATCCCATTTCCCTCGCGCCAGTCACGGCTCCCGGTGAGCGTATCAAGCCCGCCGTGTGGCCGTCCGCCGGTCAGGCGTGGTCGACCAGCTGGGGGTGCCCCTGTACCCGCGCGCAGTGGGCACAGCAGTAAAACTGCCCATCCGACTGCACGCCATGGCCCAGGATGCGGCACTCACAGTTCTCGCAGATAGGCGCGATCCTCTGGGCAGCGCACTCAAGACTGTCGAAGACGTGGACGGCGCCTGCGGCGTGCACTTCGAAGGCCATCTCGTAGTCGTTGCTGCACACCTCGCATACGGCCATGAACGATCACTCCTCATTGTGTAGGTGAGTCGATGGCAAGGATGAGGGGAAGGGGTGGCGCCGGCACCCGCGACGCGAGGGCTCGGCCTCGACCGGCCGACCGCGATCACTCCCCCAGCCCAGGGGATACGGCCAGGTGAGCATCGCAGCGACGCCGTTGAGGCGACGAGCTCTTACGGGACCTCGCGGAGGTACAGCGCACCGCAGGTGTGGCAGAAGGGCTCCGTGGTGGCTCCCCAGGCCTCCGCCGACTGGGTGGCGGCCTGTGCGCTCAGGTCCCGGCCGCACAGCGCGGCGGTCTCACCTTCGCGGACCATGTGCCAGACCTTCACCGGGCCGAGGGCGGCCGGTTCCGGGCTCTCCTCGGACCGCCCGGCCGGCCCGTACTCGGCGCGCATCTCGTACCTCATCTCGGGCACCTCCGGCCAACATCATGCGTCCGCCCGTACGCACCCGCCACCGCACGCCCCCACCGTGCTCTTGACTGGAGCCATGGAGTGCAACTTCTGCGCGATTGCCGCCGGTGAGTGTGCGAGCCACCGGGTCTTCGAGGACGACACGGCCGTGGCGTTCCTGGATGCCCGGCCGCTGTTCCCCGGCCATCTGCTGGTCGTGCCACGGCGGCACATCGAGACGCTGACCGATCTCCCGGCATCCGATGTGGGGCCGTTCTTCTCCCGGGTACAGCGGATCACGGCCGCCGTGGAGCGCGGCATGGCGGCCGCCGGTTCGTTCGTCGCCACGAACAACCGGGTCAGCCAGTCCGTACCGCACTTTCATGTCCATGTGGTGCCGCGCAATCGCAAGGACGGGCTGCGCGGCTTCTTCTGGCCACGTACCCGCTACGCCGATGACGCCCACGCGGCGGAGGTCGCAGCCCGGCTGCGGGCCGCCCTGGAGGAACTCAGCCGCTGAGGGGTGTCCGCTGGCCGCGCAGTGCTACCACGGTCTCGACCGTGTCCGCCTGGTCCGCCGTCTTGTCCTGGCGGTAACGCACCACACGGGCGAAGCGCAGCGTCACACCCGCCGGATAGCGGGAGGACTGCTGCACCCCGTCGAAGGCCACCTCCACCACCAGCTCCGGCCGCACCGTCACCCCCCAGGCCGCGCTGCTGACCGCGATGTTCCGCAACCGCTCGGTCTGCCACGTCAGCAGGGCGTCCGTGAGGCCCTTGAAGGTCTTGCCGAGCATGGCGAAGGAACCGTCCGGGCGCCGCGCCCCCAGATGCAGATTCGACAGCTTCCCGGTGCGCCGCCCATGTCCCCACTCGGCGGCCAGCACCACCAGATCGAGGGTGTGTACGGGCTTCACCTTCAGCCAGGACGCCCCGCGTCGCCCCGCGCTGTAGCGGGAGTCCAGCGCCTTGCACACCACGCCCTCATGCCCACGCGCCAGCACCTGACCGGTGAACTCCCGTGCCGCGTCCCGGCACTTCCCGTCCCCTGGATCAGTGACCACCAGTCGCCGTACCCGCTGGGGCGCGGGGACCACGCGGGCGAGCTCCTCGTGGCGTTGCCCCACGGGCAGATCGAGGAGGTCGCGCCCGTCCACCGCCAACAGATCAAAGAAGACCGGGGAGAGCGGCAGGGACTCCCGCGCCCCCAGCACATCCAGCCGTGATCCGACCCGCCCCGAGACCTCCTGGAAGGGCCGTGGCCGCTCGTCCTGGTCGAGTGCGATCACCTCCCCGTCCAGAACGGCCTGCCGGGCGGCCAGCCCATGGGCCGCGGCCACGACTTCGGGAAGCCGGTCGGTGATCTCATCGAGGGTGCGGGTATAGACCCGTACGCTCTCGCCGTCCCGGTGCACCTGCACCCGGATGCCGTCCAACTTCTCCTCGACCGCGCACGGGCCGAGCCTGTCCAGCGCCTCGTCCACGTCCTTCGCGGTCTGCGCGAGCATCGGCAGCACGGGGCGGCCCACCGTGAGCCGGAAGTCGGCGAGCGCGGCTGGGCCGCGGGCGAGCAGCGCCTGTGCCACCGTGCCCAGCGAGCCGCCCAGCATGACCGCCCGGCGGACGTCCACGGGATCCGCGCCGACCGCCGCTGACAGTCCCTCGACGGCGAGAGCGTCGAGCGCGCCCTGCCGCAGCTCACCGCCGATCAGCCGGATGAGGAAGAGCTGTTCCTCCTCCGTAGCGGCGGACATCAGCGTATGCAGCAGCCGCTTGCGTTCCGTCTGCGAGCCCTTGCCGGATACGGCCGCGATCCGCCCCAGCGCGGCGTCCACGTCTGCGACGGTGAGCCGGGGCGCGGCCGCTGGCGGCGGGTGCTCCATGAGGGTCCGCCAGCCGACGCCGGTCCGCCGCTGCGGCAGCCGGCCCGCCAGATAGGTGACGGCCACCGGGGCCTCGGCGGGCTCCGCCGTACGGAACAGCTGGGCGAGCAGGGTGACCTTCGCAGAGCGTGCGGAGGTCGCCGCGATCTCCCGTGAGGTCCGGGCGAGGTCAGCCAGCAGCATGGCCTCATCCTCCCCCAGCACACGGCAGCCCGCAGGGCGGCCACGGCGAGGGGAGAACCTTCCGTGGGACACTCGGGATGTGAGTGACCGGGACCGTGATGAGGAGGGCCGCGCCCGCAGCGCCCGCCCGCGAGATGGCCTGGGCAGGCCGCTGCCCTATGACGCGGTGGGCGCCCCGCGCCAGCCCGAGGGGGTGCGGCGTTCCCCCGAGGAGACACTGACCGAAGCCCAGCGGCTGCTCGACGCCGGTATGCCCTTCCACGCGCACGAGGTGCTGGAGGACGCGTGGAAGTCCGGCCCCGAGCACGAGCGCGAGCTGTGGCGGGGCCTGGCCCAGCTCGCCGTGGGGGTCACCCACGCCGCCCGCGCCAACACCACGGGCGCCGCGGCACTCCTGCGCCGCGGCGCGGACACCATTGGGCCTTACGCCGGCAACCCGCCCCACGGCATCGATATCACCGGCCTGCGAACCTGGGCCCAAACCCTGGCCGGTAGCCTCCACACCGGCCACGAACCCCCTCCGGCCGCCTCCATCGCCCCACGCCTGCGCGGCTGAGCGGGCGGCCCAGGGGCTAGGCGGTGTCGTAGGTGTAGTGCGGGGTGTGGTCGAGCATGTCGGCGGGCGTGGTGTCGTTCCAGGGCCGCATGGGGTCATGGAGGCCGACGACGTTGGCGGTTCCTGTGGCGGGAAGGTAACCGGAGTCCGGGTGTGCGCGCTGCCATTCGTCCCACAGCTTGTCGATGAAGCAGTGGTGCAGCCAGAAGACGGGGTCGTTGGGGGAGGCGCCGGTGGCCATATGGCCACCGACCCAGACATGGACCCGGTTGTGCAGGTCCACTCCTCGCCACCCTTCCAGGTGGTTACGGAATCCATCGGAGCCGCTGTTCCAGGGCGGCATATCGTAGGTCGCCATCGCGAGCACGGAGTTCACCTCGGCCCGGGTGGGCAGCTGCACCCCTCGGGAGCCGAGTGAGCGGCGGAGGTAGGGGCGGCGGTCCATGCCGATGCTGATGGGCCAGTTTCCGGTTTGGTAGGCGAAGGGGCCGGTCATGACCTGGCCATCGGTGCTGCGCCCGGTGGGGCCGAGGAAATCGTCGGCCCACAGGGAAGAGTCGGGACTGCGGTCAGCGGTCCAGTCCCAGTAGGGGATGGTGACTGAGGAGTTGACCCGCTGGAGTTCTCTCTCAAACTCAAGGAGGAACTTGCGGTGCCAGGGGAGGAATGACGGTGACCGATGAGCGACGCGGTCGCCGTGGTCGGTATCGTTCATGATGAAACCGTTGTGTGTGCTGACGAATGCGTCATAGCGGCCACTGCGCTTGAGCTCCAGTAGCGCGTTGACGAACTCCCGCTTCTCGTTCGCCGTGAGATGCGCTTGGTTCTTGCGGACGGACACGTGTAATTGTTTCCTTTCCTTGTCCATGAAGCCGGGGTGAAGCCGGAGCGAAGCCGGGGTGACGTGGGGGCTACGGGAGCGGGGAGAGTTCGGCACCTTGCAGATCGTTCACCGCGGCTCGGGCCAGGGCGCGGGGTGAGCTGTGGAGTTCGTAGTGATTGATGACGCTGACCCAGCTGCCGTCGGCGTTCTGCATGATGTGTAGTTCTTTACCATCGATGAAGACCGTGTAGTCCGGCCCACCGTGGTGATGGTGGTTGGCGCCAGGTGTGGACCGGCCCTGTATCTGACGGCCGTTGTAGACCTCACTGAAGGGCGTGGGCCCGGAACGCGTGCTCGCCGCGCCGGCCGCGGGGGCGGTGAGCGCGGCACCGATAAGCGCCGCGGTGCCGCCGTATAACGCCTGGCGACGGGTGATACCTGACATGTTGAACCTCCTCAGGGCATGAATGGCTGACGGGCTCGCCGGAGGACCGGCGAGCCCGTGCGAGGTACATGTCTACTGGGCGGTTCGGGGGCGCCGGAAGGGCCGACTGGCGGGTTGGCCGCGAATCGGACATTGACCGTAAAGAAGTGCAAACTTAAACGGACGTGATCTTGCTTCCCAGTGCCATCGCACCCGGTGGCTACGGGAGATTTTTCAACTGCCAACCATCATGACCGCAGATCTTATGGTTGGCCCTGGATGGGTGGTGTCCCTCGGGGTGAAAAAGCTGACGTGAAAACGCACTTGTCCGAGTTGGTGGTCACGGAAGGTTGAGGTGTCTTCTCTTTCCGTACGGCCCGTGCCGGATCCCGCACGTCCTGCGGCGATGGCATGAGCGCCAAAGCGGCGGGAGTGCCAAGTGTGCCTTCGGCACAGCCGTAGCGGCGCGGCTTGTGCGTGAGGCCCATGGCGGGAGACGGGTGTCCAACTAGCGTCCACCCGGACCTGACCATGTGTATCCACAACTCGGGGGCTGACTGGCCGCGTTGAGTCAGCTCGCTGTGTATTCCGCTGGAGGGGGGAAGCCATGCGGAACATTGTTGAGCG
The DNA here is from genome assembly GCF_021216675.1 of Streptomyces gobiensis. Lineage (NCBI taxonomy): Bacteria > Bacillati > Actinomycetota > Actinomycetes > Kitasatosporales > Streptomycetaceae > Streptomyces > Streptomyces gobiensis. The sequence goes on from NZ_CP086120.1 coordinate 5,255,473, forward strand.
GTCAACATACACCCGTGCGAGGTGACTTGGAAGGGGGAGTTACCTATGATCTATGCGGCTGAACTGCCCTGGCTCGTCCACTACACCGATGAACCCCCTTCGGATCTCGGCCGGTACACAGGGAGCGTGGTGCAGGCACCCCGCCTCAGCGGTATGGACTCCCTGCGGTACATGCGCCATAACGGTCAGCAGGTCGGCGGGGTCCTGGTCTGTCTCATCCACGAGTTGGTACAGATCCCGATCGCGCCCGGTGTGGGCCCCTGGCGGTGGCCGCCGACGGCGACCCTCTGCCGACCGCGCACCATGCGGTGCAGCGCCGCGGACGGCAGCAACCTCGCCTACCGGCCATGCCCCGGACGGTTCTGGCTTCTCCCGCACGACACCCGGGAGATGCTGACCGACGGCGCCGGCCTGTACGACGTACTGTGCACTGTCCGCTCGTTGCGACGGCAGGGACGTTCCAGGGAGTTGGGCGGCTTGAACCCCCTGCCGTCCGGTCCGCGGGAATCACCGGATGACCTGTGCCGTCGCTGGACATCGTGAACCAACACAAGGAGGCCGCATGCGTATCGGGGTCCGACTGGGCTCCTCCGGGGCATACGGCGCGCTGGTCGACAACGATTCTGCCCGCACCGCGGCTTCGGTGCCGCTCACCGCTGACTGGACCGAGCCACTGACGACCCTGCTCCGCGATCTGGCCGCCACCGCGCCATCCCCGGTCACCTCGGTGACATGGGATATCTCCGCGATGCTGGAGGAGACACTCGCCCCGGCGGCGGGGGCGGCGCTGCGCGCACAACCGGTGGCCGCGATACGGGTGGTGCCCAGGGCGCCGAGCGCCCCGGACGGCGGCGGCCATCCCTCGGCGCTGGTCCGGTCGCTGATCGGCTGGCGCGGCACGGTCCCGGGAGGGCATGACCTGTTCGGCACCGAGTTATGCGAGCTCGACCTCGACGCCGCCAGACGGTGCGCCGAGGCCGCCGAGGCCGCCGGGCTGACCACCCTGGCCATCACCGCCACCGGCGCCGCGGCCTGCCCGGATCACGAGGTAGCCGTCGCCGCCGAACTGCTGGAGCGTTTCCCCCACGTACGGCTGTGCTTGTCCCATGAGACCGGTGGGCTCGGACTGCTGGAGCGGGAGGCGACAACAGCCGTCAACGCGGCACTGCTCGATGTGGCCGAAGGCATCATCGCCGGATGCGAGCATGCCACCGGGACGCTCGCCGGCAAGCCGTCCTGCTGGTTCGCCACCGGCGACGGCGGCCGGGTATCGGGTAAGCGGCTGTGCTGGCTGCCCATCGTCGGTCTGTCCGCCACCCCGGCGGCCGCCCTGATCGGAGCGGCCAGGCTCTCCGAGACCACCGATGCGCTCGTCGTGCTGACCAGCGCCTCAACGATCACGATGGGGCAGGTGCGAGACGGTCTGCCCCATGTGGAGGCCGATCTGTCCGGGAACAGCGGGGTACGGATGGCACCGCCGCAGCCCGTGCTCACCGTTTCTCCCACACCGGCCGTATCCGCTGCCCCACTGCTCGCCGCACACAGCCGCCATACGGCCGATGTGGTCGCCGTACTGGATGAGGACGGGTCCGAAACGGCCGACCAGTTCCGCCACGCCACCGACTCCGACCCGCTGCTGGTACGGCCGAACGCCGACATCGCCGCGGTCGGCGCCGCCTGCACCGAGCCCAGCGCCTGGCTGGATCTGCTGGTCCCCCTCGACACCCAGGGGAGCCTGGAACGGATACAGACGGAGGCCGAACAGCGGGCACTCGCCCTCGTCGCGGCCCATGGCGCCGGTCCCGGCAGTGAGTACATCGTCAGATCAGCCGCGACCGCCGTGGGATATCTGCGGATCTACCGGCTGCAGGTCCGAGCGGGCAGCCGCACCGAGCCGGGACCCGCACGGTGACCGGCGAAGCCTCCCGCCCAGCCGTCAAGCCGACGCACCTCATCTCGGCCAGTGACCTGCCCGCGATCGTGGCGGGCAATCAGCTGCTGTGCTCGGGGCGCGGCGCGGCCGGCGGACTGGACGGGGTCACGGTATGCGTCGCCGACTTGCTGGAACGGTGCGGGCCCGTGCCTCTGGTGCACCTGGACGACCTGCCCGCTGACGCCATGTGCGCCGCGGTGGGGGGAGTCGGCGGGTATGCGTCGGTCCTCGAACTGCCCCCGGGTGGCGATGAGTTCGCGTTGGCCGTACGGGCCCTGGAGGACCGGACCGGCAACCGTCTGGATGCCGTGGTAGCGCTGAACTCAGCGGGGCCGAACGCGCTGCTCCCCATCGCCGCGGCGGCCGCGCTCGGGCTGCCCCTCGTCGACTGCGACGGCATGGGCCGCATCTTCCCGCTGATCCATCAGACCACGTACGCGCTGGCCGGCCTGTCCACCACACCACTGGCCGGGGTCAGCCAGACCGGTGACACGGTCGTCCTGGAAACCCGCTCGGCGCGTGCCGATCTGCTGCTGCGCGGCATTGTGGACGCGTCCGGCGGCTTTATGACCTGCGCGATGTACCCGGCGACCGCCGGTCAGCTGAGCGAAGCAGCCATCAAAGGATCCACCAGCCGCATCATGCGGGTGGGTGAGCTGCTGACCACGGAGACCCGGCACGCCGCGCTGCTCGCCGGGCTGTCCCGCACCGTGGGGGCGCGGGTGCTGGCCAGCGGCCAGGTGATCGCCCTTGACCTGCCCAGCCCTTCGGTCGGTGCGCGTCAGTATCCTTCCGTCCCGACCAGCATTGTGGTGGCCGAGCCCGCCGGGGGCGGCCCTGTCGTCCGGCTGGAGGCACAGAACGAGATCCTGCTGGCATTGATCGACGGCGCTGTCGCCGCCGCCGTGCCGGACGTTCTCTGCCTGCTCGACCGGCAGAAGCTGCACCCGGTCGGCCTGGAGGGGATAGCGGTCGGCGACCATGTCGATGTCCTTGTGGTCCCGGCAGCGCCGATGTGGCACAGCGCCGCCGGGCTCGAACTGGCCGGTCCACGGGCGTTCGGCTTCCCCGTGCGCCACCCGAACGAGGAAGGCAACAGATGAACCGTGCCCACCAGTCAGGGCCGTTGACCGTGGCCGAGCTGGTGCGTTTCGGTCCGCTGAGCGGAGCGCGATCCTATGCCGCCAGCCACCTCGGCCGGCAGGTGACCGGGGTGAGCCTGGTCTCCGATCTGGACCAGGCACGGCAGTGCAAACCCGAGACCGTCCTGGTAGTGCATCCGGCCGCGGCGCACGGGGTGTGGGCGTTGGAGGCGGCGCTGCGATTCGCCTGGGAACGTAACGCCTCCTGTGTGGTGGCGCCGGCCGGGACGGCGGTCACCGGCTCCACCACACAACTCGCCGAGCGGCTGCGGATGCCGCTGCTGGTCGTGGCGGACCCCGCCCAGCAGGCACTGGAGCTGGCGGTGGCGATCGCCGATACGGAGGCTGCCCGCTCCAGGCTGATCGCCCGCTGCGCCATTCTCTTCGGCGAGCGATTCAGCCTCCGGGACATCGTCGGCGTGATCAACAACGAGGTACCGGGAGTCCTGGCCGCCTTGATGACGAAGGACGGGTACGTTCTCGCCGGGCGGTCGGCGGTCGGCCGCGCTGATGCGGACGCACACCGGCTCCAGGTTTCCGTGCCCGGGCCCGATGGCCGCCCCTGGGCCACCCTGGTGGCTCAGCTCACCGCTCCCTCGCCCTCCTGGGCGGAAACGGTGCAGACCATCCTGCGGCTGGCGCGGGCCCCACTGGCCGCGTCCAGCGCGGGGCTGCGGCTGTCCCTCTCGCACCAGGCGAGCAGGGACCGGCTGCTGCTGGAGACGCTGCTGTGGGGCAAGCGGTCCGAGCGTACGGAGAACAACGCCGGACCGCATCCGCCGGTGAGCGCGGCTCCCGGGCCCGAGCAGATCGCACGTGAGGCGGGCTGGCCCATCGACGGATGCCATGTCGCGGTGTGTCTGCGCCCTGCGGAGCAGGAGACCTGCGACCTCGAAGCGGCCGGCCCCGGCGTGATCGCCGGTTGGCGCGAGAGCCTTTCCGCCGCGCCGCTCGTCCCCGTGAAGCACGGCTGGGTGACCTGGTTCACCGCTGCCCCGGCGGACCCCGCGGAGGTCGCCCACCAGGTCCGCCGGCGGCTGACGTCCACCCGGATCCCCATCCCGCTGACCGCGGGTATTGGCCAGCCGGGGGAGGGCATGGCGGGACTTCGGCAGTCAGTGACCGAGGCGGAGCTGGCCGCGGCGGTGGCCAGCCGGCAGGGTGGCGGGGCGATCGAGCGGTACGCCGAGCTGGGACCGCGGGCGGTCCTCGCCTCGCTGCCGGTCGCCGAGATCGCGGAGGCGTCACGCGTCCTGCTCGCCGGTCTTCTCGCGGATCCCAAGGCCGACGTTCTCCTCACCACGCTGACCGCCCTGCTGGACTGCGCCGGTTCCACCGGTCAGGCCGCTGCCCGGCTCGGTGTCCACCGCAACACCATGCTCGGCAGGATCGAACGCATCCGGGCCTGCGGTGTCGACCTGAACGCGCCCGAGCAGCGGCTCGCCCTCCATGTGGCCTGCCATGCCCTGCTCAGCACCCGGCGGCGTCAACAGCAGGGCTGAGCAGCCGAACCGACAGCCGGATCAGGAGAGGGGGGTCACCTCGATACCGTGCACGGTCTCCGCCCGTCGGGCGGAGATATGGCCATCGTGCACATCGGTCCGTACGGACGCGGGGTCGCGCCGTTCTGGTTCGCCGTATCCGCCGCCTCCGCCGGACATACAGCGCACCACATCGCCGGCCCGCAGCGGCAGACCGTTGCACTTGAGCATGCGCCGTTCGTCGGGGCGGCCCGGATTGATCACCACCTCGGGAGGTGTCGCGTCATGGCCGCCGGACAGACCCCACGCCGGGGTCACCGAGCGCTCAAACCAGAGCGAGACCGTGCAGTCGTGCAGGGCCTCATACTCACGGATGACACCATTGCCGCCGCGCCACTGCCCCGCACCGCCCGAGTCCGGGCGGATTCCGTAGTGGGTGACACGGAACGGGAAACGGGCCTCGACCACCTCGATCGGGATGTCCTTCAGCGAGCCGTTCACATTGTTGATCAGCGCGTCCTGGCCGTCCGATCCCCGCCAGGCACCCCAGCCGCCCAGGGTGGCCTCCAGGCTGACGTACTCACGGCCCGTGCGTGGATCGGTCCCGGCGAACATCACCACCATGGAATCGCCATGACTCGCCGCCGCCACCTTGTCCGGCAGGGCCGGAGCCAGCGCCTTGGCCACCAAGTCGATCAGCAGCCCCAGATGGGAGAAGTACCACTGACAGGCCGCCGGTGGCTGCGCCCCGAACACCGAGCCCTCACGCACCCGGACCGTCAACGGCCGGAAGGAGCCGCCATTGCCGGGGATGTCCGGGCTCACCAGCAGCTTGTAGCCGACCCGGCAGGCGGAGATCGCCTGTGCGACACCGCAGTTGACCGGCCCGGCCGTCTGGTCGGCTGACTCGGTGATGTCGAACTCGATGTCATCACCGGATACCGTGATCCGCAGCCTGACCGGGATGGGCGTGCCCAGATCGATGCCATCGTTGTCCAGAAAGCCTTCCGCGCTGTACACCCCGTCCGGTATGGCCCCGATGACCTCCCGTTCCAGCCGCTCCGTCTGCCGGAAGATCTCATCACGAGCCGCACGTACGGTGTCCAGACCGAACCGGCGGACGATCTCCTCCAGCCTGACCTGCCCCATCTTGATCGTGGCGATCATGGCATTCATATCGCCGGTGGTGGGGTAGGGGAAGCGGACGTTGGTGGCGATCGTGTCTATCACGCCAGCGACATCCTGGCCCCCCTCGACGAGCTTCTGCGGGCCCATGCGCAGGCCCTCCTGGAAGATGTTCACGGAGTCCATCGACCCGCCGGGGTCCTTGGAGCCGACATCGATCCAATGCGCCCGGGTGGCGGTGAAGCCCGCCAGCTCACCGTCGGCGAAGACCGGACCGAAGATCGTCACATCGTTGAGGTGGGTGCCGCCCAGATAGCTGTCGTTGAGAATCCACACATCGCCCGGCTGCCAGATCTCGCGCCCATAGCGTTCCTCGGTGGCCTTGGTGCAGCTCTCCAGATTGCCCAGAAAGATCGGCAACCCCGCGGACTGGCCCAGGACTTGGTGCTCGTCATCGAGCAGGGCCACCACACAGTCACCGCACTCATAGATGATGGGCGTATACGCCGACCGCATCAGCGTGGCGTTCATATCGTCGGCCGCCGAGGCGACCGCGTTCCGGATGATTTCCACGGTGACGGGGTCAACCGTCTGCGGGATCGTCACTGCCCCTCCTCGCGCACGACAAGAGAACCGAAGGAATCCATGGAGACGCCGTAGCCCGGCGGCACCACGGTGGTGGCCGTGGGCTCAAGGACAACCGTGGGACCGGCGAATTCATGGCCCTGGCAGAGATCGTCCCGGGACACGAAGCGGGTGTCGTGCCGCTCGCCGCCAAAGACCACGGGCCGCAGCTGGTACGGGAACACCGAATCCGGCGCGGCCGGTACCGTCTCCGCCGGGGCGCGGCCGAGATCACCGAACGCGGTGGTGCGCAGCGTGACGAACTCAATGGGAGCGCCGAGATTGGCGTGCCCGTAGCGGCTTTCGTGCAGCTGGGCGAAGCGCTTGGCGATGATCTCCACAAAGTCCGGCGACCGTGGCTCCGCCGCGTCGGTTACCGGGACGGTCAGGGTGTACTCCTGGGCCGCGTACCGGATATCGGCGTAGGCCTCGGTACGGCGGCTGGCCGGTGGCACACCCTCGCTGTCCAGTGAGCGCAGCCCCTGCTCGGCTGAGGCCCTGAGCCGCCGGGCCATGTCCTCGCCATCGAGATCGGCGTCCAGCCGGAAGTAAGGCTCGGCGAAATCCTTGCGGATTTCGGTCTCCAGCATGCCCCACGCGGAGAACGCCCCGGGAAAGCGCGGCACGACGACCTCGGAGATGCCCAGCTCACGGGCGAGGAAAACGCTGTGCATCGGACCCGCGCCGCCGAAGGCCACCAGCGTGAACTCCCGTGGCTCAATGCCCCGGGAGACCGTGATGGTGCGGATGGCCTGCGCCATCTTGGCGTTGGCGACATCGCAGATGCCCTCGGCCATGGCCAGGGTGTCCAGACCCAGCTCACGCCCGATTCCGGCGATGGCGTGCTCTGCCTGGCCGGTGTGCAGGGCCAGCTGGCCGCTGGCGAAGCCCTTGTGGTCAATCCGTCCGAGGACCAGATTGGCGTCGGTCACGGTGGGGCGGCTGCCGCCCCGGCCGTAGCAGGCAGGACCGGGGCTGGCGCCGGCCGACTGTGGCCCCACCCGGAGGCCGCCGGCCTCCGCCCAGGCGATGGAGCCGCCGCCGGCACCGATGGTATGGATGTTGACCACGCTCATCAGCAGAGGCAGGCCCTCCAGCCGTGCCTCCGAGGAGACATCGGGCTGACCGTCCACGACCAGTGAGACATCGAAGGAAGTGCCGCCCATGTCCATACAGATGAGGTTGGGCCGGTTGAGCAGCTCGGCGAGCGCGACGCCCCCCATGGTGCCGCCGACCGGGCCCGACAGCAGTGTCTGTAACGGGCGGCGGCGTGCTGACTCCGCGGTGATGATCCCGCCGGAGGACTGCATGACATGCAGCGGGACAGCGACGTCCCGGGCGGCGAGGGTGCCGGTGAGCCCGGAGAGATAGCGGCGGATCACCGGTCCGATATACGCCTCGACCACGGCGGAGGAGGTACGTTCGTACTCTCGCCACTCATTGGCCGCCTCATGCGAGAGCGAGATCGTGACCTCGGGTCCGAGCTCTTCCAGCAGGATTTCCCGCGTCCGTACCTCATGCGCCGGATTCGCGTGGCTGAAGAGATAGGCGACGGCGATCGCGGCGAAGTCCTCCTCCTGGAACCGGCGCGCCGCCGCACGGACCGCCGCTTCATCCAGCGGCTCCGTCTCCACACCCGCGGAGTCGAGCCGGCCGCGCACCCGGACGATATCGCGCAGCGGCAGCAGGGGCTCGGGCTTGCGGTAGTGCAGATCATAAAGGCGGGTACGTGGACCGCGGGCGATGTGATACGTATCGGCGGCCCCGTCGGTGGCCAGCAACAGCACCCGGACACCGCGCCGTTGCAGAAACGCGTTCAGCCCCTGAGTGGTGCCGTGCACCAGGAATCCGATGTCACGAGGTGAGTCGACCACCGCCCCAAGCGCCGAGATCACCCCTTCGGTGAGATCATCAGGCGTGGTCGACGCCTTGTCCGCGCTATAGCGACCGGTCTGCTCGTCGTAGGCCACGACATCGGTGAAGGTGCCCCCGATGTCCATGGAAACGCGCAACCGACTCATCAACGCCCCCCTGCTGTGCGGTAGATGACGGCGTACTGGAATCAGGGCTCAGGCTAAGCGAGACCACGAACACATGTGCTGTGCACGGTGCACATGCTTGCCCTGTGCTGGAAGGCGAAACGCCCAGGCGTGCTCGTGCCCTCACCGCCGAGCGGAGGTGGCCTGTGCTACGGCATGCGTGGCCCCGGCCACCAGTGCCTCCAGCCGACCGCCGTGTGCGCCACGCCAGTAGACGCGGCCACAGGCCGGACAACGGGTGAAGGCGTTGTAGGTGCGACGGGTGCCCGCCTCGAGCAGATGCTCGACCTCGGCCTTGTCGGCGGGGGAGAGCACCCCGTTGCACGCCATACATCGGGTCCATGGCGTCAGCGTTGGCGCGAAGCGGTCAAGAACGTCGGTGAGCTGGTCGTCCGGACGCGCGCCGCGGACATACGCGCCGAACCACAGCAGCCTGCGCATCAGCAGGCTGCGGTCCTGGGTCAGCAGCACTCGCCGTTCGGTGTTCGCCCACTCGATCAGGCCGTCATCGTCCAGGTCATTGCGGTAGCCGGTGTCCAGACCGACCAGCCGCAGCCGCCGGGCCAGCGCACCGAGGTGGACATCGAGGACAAAGCGCGGAGGCTGGTACGGCAGCTCCTGCGGTCGCCGCACCTCATCGACCTGTACCACCTCGCCTCCGTGCGGCCGGTATGACGCGGTCACCGGTCGGCCGTCGGCGAGGAGACGCCCTACCTCCGGCAGCGGTACCCCGAAGGACTCGACCATATGGCCCAGCGAGGAGGTCCCGTCGTGGGTCACCCGGAGTTCACCGGCCGTGCGATGACGAGCGGCCAGAAAGAGCCGTAGCCCGGCGGCGAAGCGCAGGCTCAGCTCCGGACTAGTCACTCCAGGGAGTGGGGCGGATCTCAAAGCCGGCCAGCCCTTCGGGCTCCTCCGAGTACACCTCCACCTTGTCGACCATGGCCGTCGGCGGGCCGCCATGCGCCCAGGCGACCAGTTCCTCGACTCGTTCCGCGGTGCCCTCGAAGACGGCCTCAACCGAACCGTCCGGAAGATTGCGCACCCAGCCGGTGACCCGGCGCTCGGTGGCAATACGTCGGCAGGTGTCCCGGAAGAACACACCCTGCACATCTCCGGAAACGACGACGCGTCTGCGCGTCATTCCTCCCTCACCTCCGGTCCGGCTCACCGTTCGCCCGCTGGCGGCGGACTCCATCGAAGCACGCACACCAGAGTGAACGAATCAGCCGAGCGGGTGTGTTTCGGACTAACTGGTCCGCTGGCCGCAACCAGAGGTCGCCGTGGCGCCAGTCGCGCCCGTATGGCCCAAGCACCTCGCCATTCTCGTCGGCTTACCGCGCGGGTACGGGCACTCCCCCGGAAGAGCCCGTACCCGGCACGGTGACCACCCCCTGGGGAGCCCCCTGCGGATCAGACTCACAGAGTTGAGTAAAAGATGCGTTGAACCCGCGTTGACCAGGCAGCCGCCGTGGTGATCGACTTCCACCGGCAAGAGTTGGCATCCGGGATGCGGACGGTTGTCCGGTGAACCTCGACAGCCGGCACACCACGACGGTAATGTGTGCCGTGACCATCTTTGCGGAAATTCCTGCTGAAAAAACACTCAACTCGTCATTGACGCTCGCCATTGACCCAGGCGAGACGCGGCCGCCAGGGGGAGATATGTCAGTCGATGTAGTGCCCGAAGAGTGCTCCGAATACCCCTTAGTCGGCGGAATACGCTACCTGCACACCCTTGGGCCTCCCGGTACTAACCTGGAGGCCGCATCCCATTTATGGCTGCGCCGTCGCGGACTGGCGGATGAGGGAGCGGATGAGGAAAGGGTGTTTCTGCACCCGTCGCTGGAGTCCGCGATGGAGACCGTGCCGCGGACCGGCGAGCACGCCCTGGTCGCCTGTGCTGTCTACCCCCGCCTGCATACACTGGTATTCAGTAATCTGCGGACCTGCCGGATGGTCGACAGCTTTGTGGCCCCCACACACGCCATGGTGCTGGCGGCAACACCCGCCGCCCCCAGCGCACTTCGCACGGTGGCCTCGCATCCAGCCCCCGTTGGCCTGGTACCACCGGAATCCGAACCGCGTATGGCCCTCAGTAACTCACAGGCGGCCATCGACTGCGCCAGCGGGAAGGCCGACGGCTGTATTACCACGGTCGTGGCGGCCCAAGCTCATGGCCTGCGCGTCATGGAGAACTTCGGTCCCATACCGATGGTTTACACCGTCCATCATCTGCTGGCGGCCACTCGATGAGCGATCGGCGTGGCACCAGGGACGCTGTGCTGGCGGAGGCGGCAGACCTCACCCGCACTCTGCTTCCGCAGATCAATGACTTCCGGCTGCGCCAGCGCGACGACGGCACCGTTGCCGACCCCAGCGGCCAGGATGTCCAGTCGCTTCGCACCCTCAGCCGGGAGGCCGCACGCTGGTACCACCGCCATGGGCGGACCGGCCAGGCCGACGCGCTCGTGGCGGACGCGGAGGACTGGCTGAGCGCGGGACTCGACACCCCACCGCACTTCGCCCGCTCCAGGGACGCCCTGACCGCACCGGCCGACGGCGACTGGGCGGCCCTGCTGGCCCCCATCCTGACCACCAACAGCGCACCACCGGTCGGCAAGCGGCTGGAGTTCTTCCTGGCGCGGCGCCAGGAACCCGACGCACTCGGCCGGTTGGCCACACGATTCCCGCATCCCAAGAACAACTGCCAGGCGACCGTCCTGCTGGCCGGGAGTGAAGGATTCACCCGGGGCAACTGCATCGTCTTCTTTCCGGAAAATGTAGCGGCTCATGACAGGGTGCGCTCGCAGGCGTACGCAATCTTCTTCTTCAGCAAGTTCCGCAAGATCCATGAGACATTCGCGGTGCCAGCCGCGGAGTCCGTACTCACGGCCGACTCGATGCCGCGTTCCTCCAGCGGAATGGCACCCGGCACCTGCTATCAGGCCCGCTCGATATGGGGCTATCTGCACGACTACTTTCACCATCAGGGGCGGTGGCCCCTGGACCGGCACCTCAAGCTGAAGACCAACTGGTTCGTCGGTCTGCTGGAAGAGACCAAAGTGGACGCTCAAACGGTGCTCGCCTGCCGGGAGAACGGTATCCCATACGCCCAGGAGCAGATAGATATGATCCTTCTGGAGCGTATCTTCCGGTATCCGCTCGCTGATGACGCCGTGCGCAACTTCGACTCCGGTACGGGTGTCTTTCTGTTCTCCTGGCTGCGTGCACATGGCGTACTCACCGACCAGAGCGGCAGCTTGCGGCTGCGCCGGGACCGCGTCTTCCACGGGCTGCGCGAACTGGTCGCCGCCATCGAGGACATGGAAGCGGGCGTGACGACTCCCGGGGAGTACCGGGCCGCCGCCAGAGCCTTCGTGCGACGCTTTCTGCCGGAAGGGAAGCCAGGGGACCGGTACGGCTTCACGGATGACCAGCTCATTCTGCTCCGGGCACGCGGAGATCTGGCCTCCCTCCCCACACTCGGCTTTGGACTGGCAGAGCTGTAAGAACGGTTGAAAGGGCGATATGGAAGGGCGATATGAGAGGGCGAGATGAACAGAGCTGACATGGAAGCAGCCGTACGTCTGTACTTCCAGGCGTGCAACAAGGTGGACCGCGATATGTTCGCCCAGTGCCTCTCCGAAGAGGTCGTGCACTATCTGGCGACCGGTATGCACGGACCGATCCATGGCATCGACCCGGTGGTGGAGCGCTGGGGAGCGGACGTACAGGCCAACTCCTCCTACTGGACCGTTGACGCCGTATACGCGGACGAGCAGACGCGGACGGCGATGTGCGAGTGGACCGGCGTCAAGCCCGGACTCGGCAAGGTGCTGCGGGGGGCGGAGGTGTACCGCTTCGACGACTCGGGACTGATCGACGAGGTCCGTATCTACTACGCCTCGCGCCGGGACGAGACCATCGCGGCCAATGAGCTGGAGGGATTTCCCTACGCCGAGCGAGGGTTCACCGCGTGACCGGACAGCTGGCGGTGACCGCGGCCACCCGGAGCAAGGCCCTGTGAACGCCGCCGGACCCGCTGGCGGGCCGCCGAACCATAACCGGGCGGCCCGCCGTGCCGCCTACACCACAGGAGCGAGGGCGGCACTGCCGTTCACCGTAGCGATCTTCGCCTTCGGTATCTCCTTTGGAGTCCTGGCCAAAGGAGCGGGTTTCTCCGCGCTCGCCGCCGGCACGATGTCCGGCCTTGTCTTCGTGGGCTCCTCCCAGTTCGCCGCGGTCTCGGTCATCATCAACGGCGGCGGCTGGGCGGCGGCCGCCGTCGCCGGGACCCTGCTCAACCTGCGGTATCTGGTGATGGGCTTCGCGATCCTGCCCGCCCTGCGCGGCGGACGGGCCCGGCGCGCGGTCGAGTCCCAGCTGGTGATCGAGGAGTCCTGGGCCATCGCCAGCGAAGCCGATGGACGCTTCGACCGCGTACGCCTGCTGTCCTCTGGCGCGGTGCTCTGGCTCGGCTGGGTCGCGGGCACCGCGCTGGGGGCTGCTGGCCCGTTCAGCGCGGTGGACATTCACCGCTACGGCCTGGACGCGGTCTCCCCGGTGCTCTTCTTTCTCCTTCTCGCCCCGCACCTGGACACCCGCCGCCGGCAGACGGCTGCCGGGGCCGCGGTCGTGTGCGCCCTGGCGCTCACCGGTCTTGGCGCGCCCGACAGCGCCATCGCGCTGGCCTGCCTGATCGCCCTCGTCTGGACCTGGAGAGCACGATGAACAACGAGCCCTGGCTCATCGTCGGAGCCCTCGTGGCGACCACGTTTCTGCTCAAGGGGGCCGGCGCGCTGCTCATGGGTGACCGGGAACTGCCCGGCTGGTTTCCGCGCTTTGTGGAGTATCTGACCCCGGCTCTCCTCGCCGTCCTGGTCATCACCCAACTGGTCGGTTCCCCGGACTCCGCGGGCATGACCTTCGACGCCCGCCTTGCCGGCTTCGCCGCCGCGGTGGCCGCGTGGCGGCTCAAGGCCCCGGTCCCCGTCGTCGTCCTGATAGCGGCAGCGGCCACAGCGACCGCCCGCGCCCTCGCTTAGCCAGCCTGTGCGTACAGCGCGGGGACGCCCATGCTCTTGTAGAGGCCGGCGGCTTCGCGCCGGTAACGCTGCGCCGTCCGGGTGTCGTTTCTGGCCTTGAGTACTTCACCGGCGGTCTCCAGGGCACGGGCCAGGCCGAGTCGGTAGCCGGTGGTCCGGTGAAGGGCCAGGGCTGGTTCGACGGCTTCCATCGCCTTGTTGTGGTGGCCGAGCGCGAGTTGCACACCGGCGAGTCCGGTCAGCGCCTCGCCCTCGGCGACGGGCAGACCCGTCTGCCGGGCGATGGCCAGGGAGGTGCGGGTGTGGTGCAGCGCGTGGCGGTGCTGCCCCTGGTGTCTGTGTACGGCGGCCAGTCCGCCGTGCGCGGCCGCTTCGGCTCTGCGGCAGTTGGCCTTGGTGGCCAGGTCCAGCGCGCGGCGATGGTGGCTCAGCGCACCGGGTAGGTCGTCGAGGCGCAGCAGGACGGTCCCGAGCGTGTTGAGGGCATCGACTTCGATGAGCCGGCGGTGTGTCCGGTGGGTGGTGTTCAGGGCGTCTGTCGCGTGTTTGAGCGCCAGCCGGGGGTCGCCGGTGTCCCGGCAGACCATGGCCAGGCAGCACAGGGCGCCCTCCCCGGCGTAGGTGCCCAGCAGCTGGTTGTCCACCGTGAGTGCCTGGGTGAGATGCTCGGTGGCGTCCTCGAACCGGCCCAGCCCATGCTGGGCGGCACCGAGTCCGTACAGCGGGAGGATCGCCGCGTGCGGATCGTCGGACCGCTGCCCGGCATCCCGGGCCAGGGTGAAGTGCTCACGCGCCTCGCCGAACCGGCCTTGGTCAAGGCAGACAAAGCCCAGCAGGGCGAGGGCCCAGGCCGTACCGGCGGGGTCATCCGTACGCCGGTAGACGTCCCGGGCCTGAAGGGCGTACGCCCGGGCGAGCTCCAGGCTTCCCTTCTCCCGGTTCGCCGCGGTGAGACCGAGGAGCGCGCCACCCCTTTCCGGGGAGAGCCCGGCCTCGCCGTACAGCGACTCGGCCCGTGCGCTGTGCCATACGGCCTCGTCGTGCTGGGCCAGTTCCCAGTGGACGTATCCCAGGCTCCAGTGCATGGCCGCCCGCCCGTAGAGGTCCTGGCCGGCGTCGGCCGCCCGAAGCCCGGCCCGTGCCGCGCCCAGCCAGTCGGCACGCTGCCCGTGCGCCATCAAGTGGCCATGCAGCGCGAGCGCCAGCTGCCAGGCGAACCGGTACGGGCCATGCTCGGCGGCGTGCTCAATACACACGAGCAGATTGCCCCGCTCGGTGTTCAGCCAGGCCGCGGCGTCGGAGCGCTCGGCGAAGGCCAGCGGGGCCGCCACGGAACCCGCCGAGTCCTGCTCGGGCACGGCATACCACGAGTAGAACGCCCCGTAGAGACGGTGTGCTGCGCGGTCGGCGGTGGACAGATACCAGGCGAACAGCCGCCGAACGGCGTCCTCGCGTTCCTCGCGGCTGTCCTCCTGCCCGGCTCGTTCCCTGGCGTACAGCCGCAGCAGGTCATGGCAGTGGAACCGGTCCGGCTGGTGGTTGTCCAGCAGGCTCCTGGACACCAGGTGATCCAGCGTCCGGGCGGTTTCGGCTTCCGGGCGCCCAGCGAGCGCCGCGATGGCGCGCAGGGACAGATCGTGGGCGGGCGCCAGGCCCAGCAGCCGGAAGAGCCCCCGCTGCACCGCTGGCAGGGCACGGTAGGACAGATCCAACGCGGCCCGGACGGCCGTCTCCTGGTCACCCTCCACCGTGAGCTTGGCGAGCCGGTTCCCCTCGCGCAGATCGCGGACCATATCGGCGATACGCCGGAAGCGGCCGCCGATGAGGTTCGCGGCGGTGACCCGTACCGCGAGGGCGAGATGGCCGCACAGCCGCACCAGCTCCGCGGCGGCTTCCGGCTCGTCCCGCACCCGGTCCGCGCCGACGATCCGGGCGAGCAGGGCGAGGGCCTCCTCCGGGCTGAACACATCCAGACCGATACGGTGGGCGTCGTGAAACGCGGTCAGACCACGTAGGTCATTACGGCTGGTCACGATGGTGAAGCAGGTCGGCGAGCCGGGCAGCAGGGGCCGGACCTGCCCGAGCCCGGCTGCGTTGTCCAGCAGGATCAGCATGTGCTTGTCCGCCAGCATCGACCGGTACAGCGCGGCCTTCTCGTCCGGGCCCTCCGGAAGGTGTGCCGGGGCCACGCCGAGAGCGCGCAGCAACTGGCCCAAAGCCTCATCAACGGTCATCGGCGAGCCGGTGGCGTAACCACGCAGATCGACAAACAGCTGGCCATCGGGGAACCGGTCCGCCACTTGGTGCATCCAGTGCACCGCCAGGGTTGTCTTGCCCACCCCGGCCGTGCCGGAGACGGACGAGATCACCAGCGTCTGTCCGGCTCCCGGAGCCCGCGCGGGCAGCAGTGCGTCCAGCTCCTGCAGATACTCCCGGCGCCCGGTGAAGCTGGCGACGTCGGGCGGAAGCTGACGCGGAACCGCGGGCGGCTCATGGTGCTGGCCGGGCCCCTGCTGGGGCTGGGGCTGGGGCTTGGGCTCAAGCGCCGGGTCGGCGTTGAGGACCTGCTGGTGCAGCCGACGCAGCGGGCGCCCCGGCGCTACGCCCAGCTCCTCGTCGAGAAGCTGGTAGATCTCCCGGTACGCGGCCAGTGCGTCCGCCTGCCGCTCCGATCTGTACAGGGCGAGGATGAGCTGCGACCGCAGCCGCTCGCGCAAGGGGTGCTCACGGACGAGCGTGGCGAGCTCGCCATGGACCTCCTCATGCCGGCCCAGTTCCAGCAGGGCGTCGATACGGTCCTCCTGGGCCACCAGCCGCAGCTCCTCCAGCCGGTTCGCCTCGGCGACAGCGAAGCTCCGGTCGCTCACCCCTTCCAGAGCCGGGCCGTACCAGAGCCCCAGCGCCTGGTCCAGCCGCTCGAGAGCGCCCTGTGGATCTCCGCTGCTGGACGCGCGCCGCGCCTCCTGGGTGAGCCGGACGAACCGCAGCGCGTCGACTTGGGTCTCCTCCAGCCGCAGCGCGTAGCTCGCGTCCTTCCGGCCGCCGACACTGACCAGCACCTCATAGCCGAGCTGCGCCCGCCGTTGCGGTTCCAGCACCCTGCGCAGGTGCAGGATATGGGTACGCAGTGTCGCGGCGGCCCCCTCGGGCGTGGCGCCCTCCCAGATCAGGTCGATCAGCCGGGATCTGCTGATTGCCCGGCCCCGGGCGAGGGCCAGCGCCGCCAGCAGCGCACGCTGCTGCGGCCCGAGACCGATCTGCCGGCCTGCCATCTCGACGGTCACCGGGCCCAGAATGCGTATCTGTACCGTGGCGCAGCTTCCTTCTGCCGAGTCCGCTGCTAACCCAGGAGGGCCGTTCACCCTGCTCCTCTCGTCACCGGCCCCGTGCCCCCAGGCCGAGTCATTGTGGTCTCACCTGACTTCAGCATAAGAACACCCGGCAGAACACCCGGCGCGTTCGGCGGTGCTGGTGCAGGAGATCGGTTGATCAGGCCGGGCCTGTCTCGAAGCGGCTGATCCTCCCGTCGACGACCGTGAACGTCCATGCGGTGTCGATCTCGCCCCATATGTCATTGCGATAGCGGGCGACCAGCGACAGACCGCCGTCGGTCTCCGAGGTGACCTCCATCTGGGCGCGGGAGGTGAAGATTTCCCTCTCTGCCCACTCGGTGAGGTCGTGCTCGACACCGACGTCCGACATGGTCGCGCCATCAGTGAGCACGGCCTTGAACGCCGCCCTGTCCCGGGCGTTGACGGCGTCGACAAAGGCGCGTACCGCATCGTGGGAGAGCTCGTGGGCAGGACGCATGGTTACACCTTCCCTGGTGTGCTGTCGGGTGCCACGGCCTGTGCCAGCGCATAGCTGTCCTCGAAGAGGTGGTAACGCGTAAAGGACCCGTCGGTCACCGTGACATGAGCGGCGAAGGGCGTCGTCAGGGTCCCGCCCGTAGCCTTGACCGTGTCCCGGAGGTGGCCGATTATCACCGCGTCAGCGCCGTCGACCACGATATGCGTCACGGTGAACTCCTCAGGCACCAGGTGCTCGTGGAGCAGCGTGAAGAACTCCATCACCTGGGCACGGGTCGACCGGCGGCCCGTCCACGGCACCGTTGCCGCGCCCGGGGCGTACCAGTCGAGCGTTTCGGCGAAGAGCCCAACGGCGCCTTCCAGGTCTCGCTCACGGAGTCTGCGCAGGTACTCATCAACGGTTGCGCGGGTGGTCTCTTCGGGCATCTCGCTGCTCGCCTTCCTACGTCGGGTACCGGCTGCCACACCTTCTGGCGGGACACCATCTAACGTTGTCCGGCCGTGTTGGCGAAGGCACTTTCACGTCGTGCCGGACCGGGCCGCACGCCTCACTGGGGTGAGGGATGACGACGATCTGGTACTCGTCCTCGTAGACGATCTTTCCTGGATCAGCGGACCGCAGCCGTTCGCATTCCACTCCGTGCGCGGCGAGTATCTCCAGGTAGCCGTCGACGCGATCGAGCAGTGCGCGGGCTGATGACTTGAACCAGGCAGCCGCACCCGGATTCACCGTGTGGTCGTACACCGTGGGATCGACGTGGGCGGGGTTCGGGTAACTGGCGTCGTACCAGTCGTTGTTGGCTCGCCTGAACCGCTCCTGCCCGTCGGTCAGCTTGCCGTCGCGTGCCAGGCCGTTGACCAATACGAAGACCCCGGGAAAGTCACCTCGCTGGTTCCGTCTCGTTCCCTGAAACCTCACGTACAGCGCGTCGCCCATGAGAACTCCTCCGCTGAAGAAGACGAGTTGAGCAGTATCGCAGCCGAGGTCAGCCGTGCCGCGACAGGAAGCGCTCCACCTCGGCGCGGCGGGCCAGCGAGGGCTGGGCACCGGCCCGTGTGGTGCTGATCGCCGCGGCGGCGCAGGCCCAGCGGGCGGCGTGTTCGAGCGTGCGGCCCTCAGCGAGCGCGACGGCGAGCGCGCCGCAGAAGGCATCACCGGCGGCGGTGGTGTCCAGGGGCTGGACCGGGCAGGCGGGGATGTGCAGACGCGCGCTGCCCTCAAGGAGCAGGACCCCGTCACCGCCGAGGGTGACGACCGTCGCACCCGCACCCGTCAATGTACGGGCGGCGGTCACGACTTCGTCGATCGTCCCGGGTACCTCCGTACGGGCGAGGACCGCCAGCTCGGTGCGGTTGGGGACAAGCAGGTCAACGTGGGGCGGCGGAACCGCTCCGGCGACTGCCGGGGCCGGGTTGTAGAGCACGGTGCCCTGGGCGAGCCGTGCGGCCGCGTGGTTGGCGTCGTCCGGGACCTCTTGCTGCAGGACGGTGACCTTGGCCTGCCGTAGCGGATCGGCGACAGCGTCGCAGTCGGCGGCGGCCAGCCGGGCATTGGCCCCTGGGCTGACCACGATGCAGTTCTCACCCGCCGGGTCGACAGTGATCAGCGCGCGGCCGGTCGCAGCCCCCGGTGTGCGCACGATGCGCGTGATGACGCCCTCGCGCCGGACCGCGTCGAGCATGACATCGGCCGCGTCGTCCTCGCCGACCCGGCCCACCAGAGTGACCTCGCCACCGAGCCGGGCGGCGGCGACCGCCTGGTTGGCGCCCTTCCCACCGAAGTGCTGGGTGATGTCGCCGCCGAGTACGGTCTCGCCGGGCACGGGATGGCGTGGCACGGGGACGACGAGATCCAGGTTCAGGCTGCCGACGACTGCGATCACTGGTGTTCCCGTCGTCAGTGGTGGAAGCCGGGCTGTTCGTCCGTGCCCGCGGTGCCGTGGGACAGACGGGTGACGGCGGTGCGGATGTCGTCGGCCAGCAGCATGATCTTGTCGTATCCGATGCCGTGCCGGATGAGGACACGTTGGACGACCGTCTTGTGCCGTTCCGGGGGCAGGGGGTAAGCGGGCACCTGCCAGCCGCGCCGACGCAGCTGGTCGGTGAGGTCGTAGAGGGTGAAGCCGGGGGAGGGACCGGTGAGGGTCCAGGAGACCGCGGGCAGCCCGCCGTGCCCGTCGTACAGCAGAGTGAACGGGCCCGCGGCGGCGATCTCGGCGGCCAGTGCCCGGGCGGTCTTCGTACAGGCCGTATACACCTTGCGGTAGCCCTCGTGACCGAGGCGCAGCAGAGTGAAGTACTGAGCGATGACCTCGCCGCCGGGGCGGGAGAAGTTGAGGGCGAAGGTCGGCATATCGCCGCCCAGATAGTCGACCTTGAAGATCAGCTCCTCGGGCAGCAGTTCCGCTGAGCGCCAGACGACCCAGCCCACACCCAGCGGCGCCATGCCGTACTTGTGGCCTGAGGCGTTGATCGAGGCGACCCGCTCGATACGGAAGTCCCAGCGCAGCCCCGGCTGGAGGAAGGGGGCGATGAAGCCGCCGCTGGCCGCGTCGACGTGGAGGGGGACGCTCACCCCCGTCTCGGCTTCGATGGCGTCCAGCTCAGCGGCGAAGCCGGCCACCGGCTCATAGTCGCAGGTGTAGGTCACGCCGAGGATGGCCACCACACCGATGGTGTTCTCGTCCACATATCCGCGCAGCTGGTGGGGGCGCATTCCGGTGGCGTCCGGCTCCAGGGGCACCTGGCGCAGCTCGACGTCGAAGTAGCGGGCGAACTTCTCCCAGCACACCTGGACCGGGCCGCACACCAGGTTGGGGCGGTCGGCCGGTTGCCCCGCCGCTCGGCGGCGCTGCCGCCAGCGCCACTTCAGCGCCAGTCCAGCGAGCATGCAGGCCTCGCTGGAGCCGGTGGTCGAGCAGCCGGTGGCGGTCTGGCGGGCGGGGGAGTGCCACAGGTCGGCCAGGATGTGGACACAGCGGGACTCGATGGCCGCGGTCTGCGGATACTCATCCTTGTCGATCATGTTCTTGTCGAGGCACTCGTCCATCAGGGTCCGCACCTCGGGCTCGGCCCAGGTGGTGCAGAACGTGGCCAGGTTCTGTGCGGAGTTCCCGTCCAGGGCGAGCTCGTCGTGGATGAGGGCGTAGACCGCACGCGGGTCGGAGGATGACTGGGGCATGCGGTACTTCGGCAGTGACCGCTCGCTGACCGGCATGCTGTAGACATCGTCAAACGGTGTGCCCGGACTACTGGACACGCGATGGAGAGCCACGCCCGTTCCCTTCAGCTGGTCCGCACGTCCCCGTGACGACGCTAGGAAGCAGACCGCGGGAGCGATACCCCGGCGGGGCCGGACGAGTGATCCCGCCCTGGCGCACGGCTGCGTCAGTTCGCCGGGTCACAGCAGGTCTCGCGCCGCAGCTGCCGTCCGACCTCCAGCCACCGCTCCAGCGGCTGGCCGCCCCTGAGCGCATCGTCGGCGGGGAACGACCCCACAAGCTCCGCCTGCTCGAACGGCACTCCGCCGCGCAGCACCGATGCGGTCCGTACGAGCGAGTCGAAGTCCGTGAACGGGTCACCGTCCACGACCGTCAGGTCCGCGAGCTTGCCCGCCTCCAGGGTGCCCAGATCGCGTTCCGCGCCGAACGCCCGGGCCGGCAGCACCGTGGCGGTGCGCAGCGCCTCGGCCGGAGACAGCCCATAGCGGTGCAGTGCGCGCAGCCCGAGGTGGAGGTGCAGTCCCACCGGCACAAGGGGAGCGTCGGTGCCGAGCGCGACGATTCCACCGCCGGACAGAATCCGCCGGTAGATATCGATTTCGGTACGCAGCGTGGCCAGTTCCGCGTCGGCTGGCGGTCGCCCGGCGAGCTCCCGCATCCGTGCGACATCCCAGGGCGGCATCATCCGGGTGACCCGGGGATCCCGCGCGAGCGCGGGGTCGGCACCTACCAGGAACACGGCGGTGAACGGCGTGGCGATGAGGTGGAAGCCGGTGGCGGTGTAGATCTCCGTCACATCCTGGTAGGCGCGGCCGGACGCCGTCGTCGCGTGGCCGTACTCCAGGCGCTGGGTGGCCTGCAGATGCGTGGTGAGGTCGTGTCCGAGCTGCACGCCGGGCGTGCACAGGTGACTGCCGACGCGCACCCCGAGCCGTTCATGCGCGAACCGGGCGGCCTCCGCCATGATCCAGCCCGGGGCGCGTACATACGTCTTGACGACATCCCAGTCGAGTGCGGCGCCCCGCTCCAGTGACCGGTGCAGCCCCGCGCGTGTGCGGTGCGCGCGGCCCATGCTGTAGGCGACACGTGCGCCGTCCAGCATCTCACCGGTCGTCAGCAGCCGGGGCCCGGCCAGTGCGCCCGCCGCGACGGCTTCCCGGATACGGGCCTGTTCGTACGCGAAGCCGCCGAGGGAGACGGCCGTGGTGATGCCGTAGGCGAGCTGCAACGCGGTCTGCCGCCCGCCGTAGGTGTACTGCCAGGGGTGGGTGTGCGCGTCCCACAGGCCGGGAACGACGGTGTGGCCGGAGGCGTCGATACGCCGCTGTGCCGCCCGTCCGGCGCGGTGCGGTTCCACAGCGGTGATCCGTCCGCCGCGCACCAGCACATCGACGTTCTCGCGGACGGTCTCGCCGGTGCCGTCCCAGAGCCTTCCGGCATGGACGACCGTGTCGACGGGCCTCGGCCGCCGGTGGTCCAGCGGGACACGGACCGTACGGGCCCTGCCGCTGGCCACGTCCAGGAGCCGCAGCCGGGCCGCCGAGAGATAGAGGATGGTGCGCGAGTCGGCGGACCAGGAGGGGTGGTCGGCGGGCTCGTCGGTGAGCCTGCGCGGCTCCCCGTCGGGGGTGCCGTCCGGCCGTACCGGCAGCAGCCAGAGCGCGGACTCGGCGATCAGGGCCAGCCAGCGGCCGTCGGGGCTCCATACCGGCCCGGAGTCATAGCGGTCGGAGATCGAGGTGTGTGGCGCGACCGCGTGCAGCCGGGAGGTACCGCTGGCCACCTCGATGACCCGGATGAGGTGGTAACCCTCGCGGAAGCGCTGGTTGAGGCGGTTGCGGTCGCACAGCGCGAGACAGCGGCCATCGGGCGACCAGGTCGGCCGGCCGGGCAGCCCGCCCGCGCCGAGCGGGGCGGCGAGCACGCGCTCCGTTCCCGCGTCGATGTCGCGCACAACCAGGTTTCCCGACATATCGATACAGGCGAGCCGCTTGCCGTCGGCGGAGAGCGCGGGGTGCACCCGGCCGCCGGTGGCGAGCGCGGTTTCCGCACCGGAGGCCAGGTCATGGCGGTATACGGCGTGCAGGCCCGTACGGTCGTCGCAGTACAGCAGCGCGTCCCCGTCGGGCGTCCATACGGGGCCCATCAGATAGCGGGTGGCGCCGGCCCGGGCGACGCGGCGCGGCGCGTGGTTCCCGTCAACGTCGGCGAGCCAGAGGGAGTTGAGGGCGGCGAAGGCCACCTGCCGGCCGTCGGGGGAGAGCGCGGGCAGATGCAGCCCACGTACGGGGCGCACGCCGCCGCCTTCGAAGTCGTACCGCTTGACACGGTAGTGGGGCCGGTCGACCCGGGCGGTGGCCGCGAAGGGGATCTCCTCGCTCACCCGGGGCGCGTCGGCCCGTACGATCCGGAACTGTCCGTCGACGGTGAGCAGAAGCTTCCCGCGCGCGACCCAGCGCGGCGGCACGGGTGCCACATCGCCCTCCACGGGGACCGGCGAACCGTCCACGACCAGGGTGCACGAAGCTTCGGGGAAGGCGGTGGTGCGCAAATAGGCGAGCCGCCCGTCCGGTGCGACCGCGGGCACCATCACCTGGGCCGCGGTGGTCTCCGTGTGCTCCACCCGGACCGGACCGGTGCCGTCGGCCCGTACGGACGCGACGGTTCGGGCCTCAAGGGCCTCCCCGGCCCGCGCCGCGCGGACGAACAGCACGCGTTCGCCGTCCGGCGACCAGGCGGGGTCGAAGTCCTCCCAGTCGCTGTCCTGAAGCGGGCCGTCCTGGCTGGGCAGGCCGGTGATACGGGTCAGGCCCCCGGTCGGCACGTTCAGCACCCACAGGCGGTACGGGCTGCCCGCCACCGGATCGCCCTCACGCTCAGAGGCGAAGGCGATCCGGGTGCCGTCGGGCGACCAGGCGGGGCCACGGTCGTCCCACGGGCCGTCGGTGTGCTGCCGCAGGCCGGTGCCGTCCGGACGCAGGGTCCAGATGTGGAAGGCGCCGTCACGGTAGGCGCAGATGGCGAGCCGCTTTCCATCAGGGGAGAAGACGGGCCGGGTGGGCTCAAGGCCGGGTGCCGTGAGCGGAACGGCGGCACCACCCTTACGGGCGGCCGACCACAGGACGTTCTGTACTTCCGCGATCAGCCGGTCGCCGGAGGGCGAGAGGGTTCCGGCGCCGTTTGTCGCGGCGGTGAAGGAGAGGGAGGAGCGGCGCGCCGACGCGGCAGCCGCTTCGGCCGCTGTGGGCAGGGCCAACGCACCGAGGGCTCCGGTGGCGGCGGCGGTTTCCGCGGTCGCCTGCAGAAATCTGCGCCGGGAGAACACGGGCTCGGGCATATCGGGGATGTCCAACGGTCCTCCTGTAACAGGGGAGTTGCACGGGCGAGGAGAGCTGACCGAGATGCCTGATCGTTGCACTCTACGCAGCAGCGGCGTCAACACCGCCTCGCCACCCCTGGGCTCTGGAGCACCCTCTGCTCCAGAGCCCCACCCCGCACATCTGTCGCACGCTCCTGCAATGGCTTGATCCTGCCTATTCACCTCATGGGCATCGGGTGCAACTTGTTGTTGTAACGGGGTATTGACTGAGACATGACATGAGAATGCGGTACCTGTTCAGTGCCCCGTAGCCGTCAGGTGGCCGGCCTTTCCGCGTGCCCCGACCGCATCCCGGAGTGCCAGTCCCCAGCCAGAGGACCCCCCACCCGTCTGCGAGACAAGGAGAACACCGCGATGGCTAAACCTCTGAGCGCCGACCGGCTGGTGAAGATGCTGCGGGACGAGGGCCTGAAGGTCCATGAGTACCGCAACTGGCGCAGACACAACCGCAATTCGAAGGGCCCCTGGTCGCCGGTGCACGGCGTGATGATCCACCACACCGTCACCAAGGGCACCGACAACTCCGTCAGGATTTGCTACGAAGGGTATGCCGGGTTGCCGGGGCCGCTGTGTCATGGCGTCATCGACAAGAAGGGTGAGGTCCACTTGGTCGGTCACGGCCGGGCCAACCACGCCGGACTTGGTGACGGGGACGTGCTGCGGGCCGTCATCAGGGAGACCGAGCTGCCGCCCGACCGGAAGACGGACACCGACGGCAACCGCCACTTCTACGGCTTCGAGTGCGTCAACCTCGGCGACGGCAAGGACCCCTGGCCGGCGGCTCAGCTGCTGGCGATAGAGAAGGCGTCGGCGGCGATCTGCCGCGCGCATGGCTGGGGCCAGCGGTCGGTGATCGGGCACAAGGAGTGGCAGCCCGGCAAGGTGGACCCCAGAGGCTTCACCATGGGGTCCATACGTGAGCGTGTCAGAAAGCGGCTGGGCGGCAGCACACCGCCGAAGAAGCCGGCCCCGAAGTACGAGCCGTTCCCCGGCGCGGCGTTCTTCCGGTCGGGGAGAAACAGCCCGGTCATTACCGCGATGGGCAAACGGCTGGTGGCGGAAGGCTGTGGGCGCTACACGGTAGGGCCGGGCCCGGTATGGACCGGCGTGGACCGCGAATCGTATGCGGCCTGGCAGCGCAAGCTGGGTTTTACCGGCGGAGACGCCGACGGTATCCCCGGAAAGGTCAGCTGGGACCGCCTCCGGGTGCCGAAATCCTGACCGTACATCCGCACAACGATCATTCGGCCTGGCGACGACCGGTCCGCCTTGGACATCGGTCCAACAAACACCGTCCGTCGTTGGGCGCATGTCCATCGTCGCCTCGTACCAGGCGCCATACACTCCGCGGAATGCCGGATCTGGAGACGGCATATCACGCGTGTGACCGGCAGCGCCTGCGCTAAGCGAGGAACGAATGATCGACCTTGATGTACCGATTCTCATCACCTTCGCGCTCTACTTCATCGCCATGATCGGAGTGGGCGTCTGGGTGTATCACCGCACCAAGAACTTCACCGACTTCGCCCTCGGCGGCCGGAAGCTGAACGCGCCGGTGGCGGCCCTCTCCGCGCAGGCCAGCGACATGTCCGGCTGGCTGCTGCTGGGCCTGCCCGGCGCTGTCTACGCCGCCGGGATCGGTGCGACCTGGATCGCGGTCGGTCTCGCGGCCGGCACCTACCTCAACTGGCTCTTCGTCGCGCCACGGCTGCGCACATACACCGAGCGGGCCGACAACGCCGTGAGCCTGTCGGCATATCTGGAAGAGCGGTTCGAGGACCGCAGCAGGAGGCTCCGGGCCCTCTCAGCGACCGTCATCGTCGTCTTCTTCACGGTCTACGTATCCAGCGGGCTCGTCGCTGGAGGTGTGCTGTTCGAGCAGGTCTTCAACGTCAACTTTGAGCTCGCGGTGAGCGTCGCTGTTCTGGTCATCGTCATCTACTCCTTCCTCGGCGGGTTTCTCGCCGTGAGCCTGACGGACGCGGTGCAGGGCACGCTGATGTTCCTGGCGCTGCTGGTGCTGCCCGTGCTGGGCCTGGGCCTGCTCGGGGGTTTCGGGGCGCTGCGCAATGAGCTCGACGACAGAACGCCGGCGCTGCTCGACATGGGAACCGAGGCCAGCTTCGCCGACGGCCGGTGGGCGGTTGGTGAGTCGCTGAGCGCTGTCGCGGTGATCTCCTTGCTCGCCTGGGGACTTGGGTACTTCGGGCAGCCGCACATCCTCGCCCGCTTCATGGGAATCCGCAGTGCGCGTCATATCCCGCTGGCCCGCCGTATCGGTGTGACCTGGGTGCTCGTGACGCTCGCCGGTGCCTCACTGGTCGGCCTGGTCGGAATCGCACTGCTCGACACGCCACTGAACAATCCGGAGACCGTCTTTATCGCCCTGACCCAGCAGCTGCTCAACCCCTGGATCGCGGGCATCCTGCTCGCGGCTGTGCTGGCAGCGGTCATGTCCACCGCCGACAGTCAGCTGATCGTGTCCTCGACCGCCCTCACTGAGGACTTCTACCGTGCGTTCCTCAACCGGCGGGCTTCGGACGCCACACTGGTGTGGGTCGGCCGCGGAACCGTGATCGTTGTGGCCGTGGTCGCCTATATGATCGCGCTCGGCGGGGGCGCCGTGCTCGACATCGTCGCCTACGCCTGGGCCGGATTCGGCGCTGCTTTTGGGCCGGTGGTGGTCCTGTCGCTCTTCTGGCCCCGTATGACGGGGGCCGGGGCGATGGCCGGCATTGTGACCGGCGCGCTCACCGTGGTGTTCTGGGAACGTATTGATCCGCTGCTCGGGCCGCTGCAGACCGGCGTGTACGAGATGGTGCCGGGCGTGCTCGCCGCCACCATCGCCACGCTGGTCTTCGGGAGGTTCGTCGGCCGCCCCCCGCAGCGCACCTGGACCGGCACGATGGAGGAGGCCACGGAGAAGGCGGCCGACTGACAGCGCTCCGCCGGATGGGTGTGCGAACCGTTATGTTCCGGCAGAGCGGGGAAGCTGATGCGTCATGGTTTCTCACGGTGCCGTGCGGTCGTATTGGATGGACTCCACGGAGAGCACCGCTCACCCGTCGCTCAGCCACGACCTGGAGGTCGATGCCGCCGTCATCGGTGGCGGCATCGCCGGGCTGAGCACTGCCTTTGAGCTCGCGCGGTCCGGGCGGAGCGTGGCTGTCCTGGAGGCGGACCGGATCGCAGCGGCGGTCACGGGCCACACCACCGCGAAACTGTCGGCGCTCCACGCGCTGACGTACTCGGCGGTGACGCGCCAGCATGGGCCGCGCGCGGCCCGGCTGCATGCCCGCGCCCAGCAGGAAGCGGTGAGCCATGTGGCGCACATGTGCACGGAGCTGGGGGTGGACGCGGAGCTCGAACGTGTTCCGGCCTTCGTCTATGTGGAATCGGAGCAGCGCACGGACGACATCAGGAGGGAAGCGGAAGCGGCCCGCGAGGCCGGGCTGGCCGCCGACTTCGTTACGGACACAGGGCTGCCCTTCCCGGTCGCGGGCGCGGTCCGGGTAGCGGACCAGGCACAGTTCCACCCGCGCAAATATCTGCTCGGCCTGGCTCACGACATACTGCGCCGGGGCGGCGCCATCTTTGAACGCACACGGGTGGTGGGGCTCTCCGAGGGCCGGCCGTGCCGGGTGACCACCGAGGACGGAGCCGAAGTCACAGCGCGGGACATCGTTGTGGCGACCCACTACCCGGTGTTCGACCGGGCGATGCTGTTCACCCGGCTGGAGCCGCGGCGGGAACTGGTCGTAGCGGGGCCGGTCCCGGCCGCGAGCGACCCGGCGGGCATGTTCATCACCCCGGAGCAGCACATCCGCTCCGTACGGACAGCGCCGCACACCGATGGCCAGCGGCTTCTGATCGTCACCGGCGAGTCCTTCACCCCGGGAACCGGCGGCGTCCAGGCCCGCTTCGGACGACTTGCCGCGTGGACCCGCGAGCGCTTTCCCGGCATGGAAATCACTCACCGCTGGGCCGCCCAGGACAACGACACCCCCGACTCCCTCCCTTACGTTGGTCCGCTGCACCCCGGCGCACGCCACACCTATGTGGCGACCGGCTTCGGCGGCTGGGGGATGAGCAACGGAGTGATGGCCGGCCGCCTCCTCGCCGCGCGGATCACCGGAGCGCAGCTGCCGCCCTGGGCCGGTATGTACGACCCCCGGCGTATTCCTCCACTGCGCAGCGGACCCGCTCTGCTGAAGTTCCAGGCCTCCGTAGCCGGACACTTCGTCGGTGACCGGCTGCGCGCGTCCCGTATCGACTCGGTGGCGGAGATCGCGCCCGGCTGCGGCGCCATTGTCCGTATCGGGGGCCGGACCTGCGCCGTACACCGCGATGAGTCCGGCAGCGTACGGGCGGTGTCCGCCCGGTGCACCCATCTGGGCTGCGTCGTCCAGTTCAACGATGCCGAAGTGACCTGGGACTGCCCCTGCCATGGCTCCCGGTTCGATGTTGACGGCCGGGTGCTGCAGGGGCCTGCCACCAGGCCCCTGCAGCGGCGCGATCTGTGATCGCGGCCCGCAACAGCCGCTGTCCTCCATCATGCACGGCCGCGATCGGCGGCATACGCGCTGAACACTTCCATCGGTGTGCCGCCGGTATGAAGGAAGTGCTGATCAAGGATGGCCGCGAGGTCGTCCAGCGCACCGGCGAGCATGGCCGCGGTCAGCCGCACATCCTCCCGCTGGCCCGTCTGCCAGTGCTGAGCGAGTTCGGCGGCGTAGCCAACGCTGGCCGCCAGAGCCGTGTCGTCCTCACCATCGTGGAAGTAGTAGGCCTCGGGGTACTGGCTGAAGTCGACACGCACGCGCGCCACATCCGTGCTCAGGCTTTCCAGCAACGAGGCCCCCGCGGCGCTGTCCAGCTGCCGCGGCGAGGGGTCGGCGCGGCGCAGCAGGGACAGCCGTAGTGCCAGGGTCCTGCGGCGCATGAGTGCTGGGTAGATCTCGAGAACCCAGGAGACGACGGCCGACAGCAGGACAAAGCCCACCAGGGCCTGCACCGGTGCCGCGACCCGGAGCCAGCCTTCGGTCGGTGCGATGTCCCCGAGCCCAAGGGTGCCCATCATGACGATCGACACGTAGAAGGAGTCCAGCACATTCGACCGTTCCTCCGGTGTCAGGCCGGGATTGAAGACGAAACCTTCCGGCATATGGGGCCAGTAGATGAGGGCCCAGCCCACGATGATGGTGGCCGCCCACATGGTGACCACCAGCACCATGGCAAGCGGCCCCGCCAGCCCCGCCGCACGTCCGCGGGTGCGGAGGCGATGGGAAACCCTCCACAGCGCCCTCATGACGAGCCGGCTCTGCCCGCCCCGGCGGGTCGGATGCCAGAGCGTATGGAACAGGTCGCGTAGGGCGGTCAGGACCAGCCCGACTCCGACCAGCGAGACCAACCAGTCCATGCGTGTCTCCCAGCACGACGCTGTTCCGTGGAGTGGCGCGGTGTCAGACCTAGGTGGACGATCTTATTCCGGATGCCCGCGTGGTCCGATCCAAGATGGGGTATCCGTATTGTGTAATTCATATCCATATCAGCCCTATGCCGGTTAAGGAGAACGGTCATATGCCTCGTGGATCCTCATCGAAACGGGAACGGCAGTACGAGCACATCAAGGAGGGCGCTGAAGAACGCGGCGAAAGCAAGAAGCGTGCCAAGGAGATCGCCTCACGGACGGTCAACAAGGAACGCGCCCGGTCAGGGGAGAGCCGCCGGGCGAGCCGCAGCTCGACCGAGGACATGTCTGCCAGCAAGAGGGGCGGTAAGCGCTCGCGCAGCGGGGCAGGCGGGCCGACCTACGACCAGCTCTACGCGGACGCTCAGCGCCGCAACATCAAGGGGCGCTCCTCCATGAACAAGGATGAGCTCGCCAAAGCACTGGGCCGATGACACGAAGCAGGCGACGAGGCGCGCTGTTCGATGTGGACGGCACGCTGGTCGACAACACGTATCTGCACACCGTCACTTGGTGGGAGGCCTTCCGGCAGTCCGGCCACACCGTTCCCATGGCGCGTGTGCACCGGGCTATCGGCATGGGATCCGACCAGCTGCTCGACCATCTGCTCGGTGAAGACCGCGACCGCGACGCCGACGACGCCATCAACGCCGCGCATGCCGGCCTCTACGCGGCGTACTGGCCGCGGCTGTCGCCGCTGAAGGGCGCGGCCGAACTGCTCCGGGCCTGCGCCGAGCGCGGCTGGACGGTCGTGCTGGCCAGTTCCGCGAGCAGCTCGGAGCTGACCGCCATGCGGCTGGTCATCGACGCCGAGGACGCCATTGCCGAGGTCATGGCAGCGGATGATGTCGATGCCAGCAAGCCCGCCCCCGATCTGGTCAACCAGGCGCTGGAACGCAGCGGAGCCCTGCCCGGCGACGCGGTTTTCGTCGGCGACACGGTCTGGGATGTGCAGGCCTGTGGCAGGGCCGGGGTGCCCTGCCTGGCCGTCCTGACCGGTGGGTACTCACGGGGTGAGCTCCATGAGGCGGGGGCGCGGGAAGTGTACCGGGGGCCCGACGAAATCCTCGCCCGGCTGGACAGCAGCCTGCTGGGCGACCGGGCCAGCTGACGTATCCGTATCCAGAGGCCGGAATCGATGCACGGAACCGAGAAGCGCGGCCCCGAGGCCTACGACGCCGGGCCGTTCGTCCCCGAGGGCGCTGATCTGGACGCGCTGCGGCGTGCCGCCGCCGACTGTCAGGGCTGCCCGCTGTTCCGCGAGGCAACGCAGACCGTATTCAGTTCGGGAGACGCCTCCGCGCGTGTCGTGCTGATCGGTGAGCAGCCGGGCGACCAGGAGGACCGGCGTGGGCAGCCGTTCGTGGGGCCTGCGGGGCGGGTGCTGATGCACGCGGTCGACGAGGCGGGGATCGACCCCACGCAGACGTATGTGACGAACGCGGTCAAGCACTTCAAGTTCGTCCGGATGGAGGAACGGGGCAAGCGGCGCATTCACAAGCCGCCGAGCCTGCGTGAGATGACCGCGTGCAAGCCGTGGCTCACGGCGGAGCTCAACCTGATCGACCCTGAGGTGGTCGTAGCGCTGGGTGCGACCGCAGGCAAGGCGCTGCTCGGCTCATCGTTCCGGGTGACCAAGCAACGCGGCGTTCTGCTGCCGATGCCTGACTGGGGCGGTGGTTCCCAGGCAGCGAACGGGTCATCGAATGGTGGGGCAGGCCTGGTGGCGACCATTCATCCCTCAGCCGTGCTCCGGGCCGATGACCGTGACCGTGATGCCGTCTATGCGGGCCTCGTGGCCGATCTGCGTATTGCCGCCGAGGCGTTGCGGTGACCGCTGTGGCCTCGCCTGTTGTGTAGTGCCACCGCCTGGCCACTAGCGTGGCGACCGCTACCGAGTGCCTCAACGCCTTGGAAGGTCCGCCATGTCCTTTCGCACGTCTCGGCCCGTCAAGCGCACACTCAATCCCCTCATTACGGCAGTGGACCGGAGAATCAAGCGGCTCGCCGGGTCCGAGATCGCCGCACTGCGGGAGGAACTGGAGCAGACCCGGCAGCAGCTCAACGACCTACGGGTCGGCAACTACGCCGTCGAGCTGCTGCTCGGCCGCACCGGGCGGGGCAGCCACCGGATGCCCACCAAGGGGCAGATGAAGACCCTGACGGATGAAGTGCGTGAGGTGACCGATGTCGCCACAGCCGAGCGTCAGGTCCATCAGGCATACCGCACCTTGGTCGTACTGGAGGCACTGGGCGCGGGCCGGGTGGCCGGCGGCACGATGAATGTGGTCGGCAAGCTGTCCACCATCACGCTGCTGAAGCCGCCCAACGATGAGGTGCTGGAGATCGGCACCTTGCATGGCCTGTTCGCCGCCGCACTGGCACGACAGCTGATCAGCGACGGTCGCACCCCCAGCCTGACCATCGTGGATCCACTGGCCGACGTCCAGCTTCAACCCGGCCATGTTGTCGCCGCCGACCCCTCGGGCACCCCCGTCGCTGAGCAGGTGGTGCGCGCCAATCTGACGCTCTCCGGCCTGGCTCAGGACAGGCTGCGGCTGCGGCGCGGCTTTTCGGACGCCCCGGAGGTCCGTTCCACGGTCTCGGACCGCCAGTACGGGGTCATCATCGTCGACGGCGATCACTCCGAGGAGGGCGTGCGCCAGGACCTCGAGTGGGCCGAGACGATCGCAGCCAGCGGCGGAATCGTGGTCCTGGACGACTACACCGACCGGAACTGGCCGGGCGTGGCGGCTGCGGCAGAGAAACACCTGGCAGGTGACACCCGCTTCACCTACATCGGCCGGACCGCCACCACTGGCTTTCTCCGAGTGCGCTGACCCGAGGACTGAACTCCGGGCAGCGCCCCGGACAGCCTCCTGCGCGCGGGAGGGCCTGCTGACCACCCACTGACCGCGCACACTCACCGCACGCAAGAGCCCTCTCGTCACGGAGGTGACGAGTGGTGCGTCGTTTCGCGCGAGGGTGCAGGGGTACCCCGGGTGCGCAGCCGACTTCGTCTCGACCCGGTGAGGAGTAAGCATGACCACGCATGGGAGGGACAAGACAGGTCCGTTCCGCGACGACGAGGCCAAGCGACGCACCGAAGGTGAGGTCAGGGCCAACCGGGCGATCCGCGCGGAGGAAGAACGGGAACCCGAGCCCTCGGGCGAGGACCAACCCGATGTCGACCGGGCACCGGGCACCACTCTTCATGGGGGCACCCCACCCGGCATGACCGCGGAAGACGTGGAAATACGCACCGAGCTGGCCCAGCACCTCGGCCGCAGCATCTATCCGGCCAGGCGCGATACGGTGCTGGACACCCTGCGCCGTAACCACGCCCCTGACCGTCTGCTGGACCTTGTCGCGGATCTTCCCGAGGAACAGGAGTACGCCAACGTTCAGGACATCGTCCGGGCCCTCGGCCTGGGAGTCGAAGACCACCGCACCTGACGCCGCCGGTCAGCCGTCCTGGTCGCTGAGGAGGGCATCAAGGCGCTGCCTGGGTTCGGCCAGCGGCCGGGCGGACCGCGGCATCTCCTTCCAGGGGTCTTCCTTCTGCCCCAGGCGACGCAACACATTGCCGATGGTGTAGTCCCGGGGACCAGTCCCGAGCTCGTCCCAGCCCAGCGGGGTGGCGACCGGTGCCCCTGGCCGGGCCCGTACCGCGTACGGCGGCACGGAGGTCTGCCCATAGGCATTCCGCAGATAGTCGATCAGCAGCCGGTCCCCTCGCTGGTCCTTGCGCTGCTCCACGGTGAACGACTCCGGGTCGCGGGCCACCACCGCTTCAGCGATACCCCGGGCGATGTCCCGTACCGCGTCGAAGTCCTCTTCCGCGTCGAGGGGGACCCACACGTGGTACCCCCGGGAACCGCTGGTCATGACGTAGGAGGCCAGCCCCAGCTCCTTGAGCACGTCCCGGATGGCCTGGGCTGCGTCCCTGACCACCCCCAGGTCGTCGGAGGTGGGGTCGAGGTCGAAGATCATCCGGTCGGGCCGGTTGAGGTGGTCGGTGGTGGACAGCCACACATGAGGGGTGACGCAGGCCTGATCTGTGAGATAGGCAAGGTCTGCCGCGCGGCGGATCACCGCGTGGTGCACCACGCCGTTGCCTCGCTGCACGGACACGCGAGCGCGTTCAATCCAGTCGGGGAAGTGATCGGGCACTTCCTTCTGGTAGAAGCTCTTTCCCTCGATACCGTCGGGATAGCGCTTCATCGAGACCGGGCGGCCCTCGAGGTACGGGAGTATCGTTTCGGCGACCTTGGCGTAGTACTCGACCAGTTCGCCCTTGGAGATCCCGGCCTCGGGGAAGAAGATCTTATCGGCGTTACCGACCTCGATCTCGTACTCACCGAATGAGAGCTTCACGAGGGCACCTCCCGGACTACCTCTCTTGGATCCTTGTCGCGGCGCAACCCGAGGTACCGGGGGTGCCGGAGCTTGCCGTCCTCGGTCCACTCGGTGAACCCGAACTCACCGACCAGCTCAGGAGCGACCCAATGCACCCTCTTCTCCCGGATCTCCCCGCTGTTGGCGAACGGTGATGTCTTCCGTTCCAGCGGTTCCAGCCGCTCGCCCAGGGACTGGAGCGTGTACTGGCTGTACCCGGTCCCCACCTTCCCCGCGTACATCAAGTCCCTGCCCCGGTAGTAGCCGACCAGCAGGGCACCGAAACGTTCTCGCTGGCCCTGGGGCTCGGTGTAGCCGCCGATCACCAGCTCCTGCTGGTTCACACACTTGAACTTCAGCCAGTCCCGGGACCGCGCCTGCTTATAGCGGGCAGCGGCGCGTTTGGCGATCAGGCCCTCCCAGCGCTTCTGGCACGCTTCCTTCAGGTATTCCTCTCCTTTCTCATTGCGGTGCGGGAGATACCGCAGTGGGTCCTCGAAGGAAAAGGCTCTGCGCAGCAGCCGTTTCCGGTCGCGGAGGGCCAGTGCTGTGGTGTCGTACCCGTCAAGGTGCACAAGATCCAGCAGATAGTAGAAAACCTCAATCCCCGTTGCCCGGGCCCGTACCGGGTTGGTGATCTGCATCCGCCCCTGCAGGCGTGCGAAGCTTGTACGGCGGCCCTCGAAGGCCACGATCTCGCCGTCGGCGATGAAGTCGTCCGTGTCAAGGGAGCCAAGAGCCTCGACCACCTCCGGGTAGGTGGCGCTGAGTTCATTCCGGTTACGGGACACCAGCCGGACCGTGCCGCCCTTGCGGAAGGCCAGGGCCCGCTGTCCGTCGAGCTTACGTTCGTAAATCCAGCCCGGGTCTGAGAAGTACACATCGGTGAGTGTGGCGAGTATCGGGGAGATCCAGCGGGGCTGCTCCTGTGGCCGTAGCCGCTCGCTCGCCTCGGCGCCGAGAATATCGAGGGCGCTCATAGGTCTTACTCCTCAGAGAAGTCGTCTTCCTGTGTGCTCACGGGATTCCTCCGGCGGTCCGCCTCCTCGTCATCCACCTTGATCAGCAGCCACCGCCCGTCTGATCCACGGCCGATCCGCTGGAGCACATATCCGCCGGTCAGCTTCTCGCCGTTGAGCCAGACCTTCACATGGCCATCCTCGATCTGCCGTGCGACCGGCACCGGCTTCCCGCTCTCCTCCACCAGATTCCGGTACGTTCCGGTATCCCACACCAGCACCGTTCCGGCTCCGTACTCTCCCTCGGGGATCACGCCCTCGAAGTCCGCGTAGTCGAGCGGGTGGTCTTCGGTCGGCTGCGCCAGCCGCTTCTCCTGTGGGTCAGTCGAAGGCCCCTTCGGTACCGCCCACGACTTGAGGACGCCATCGGTTTCGAGCCGGAAGTCATAGTGCAGGGTGGAGGCACTGTGCTTTTGGATCACGAAACGCGGCTCGCCCCGCGACGCCCGCTGCTCGGCCTTGGGCTCGCCGGACCTGCGGACGTTCCGCTTGCGCTCATAGTCCTGCAGCGAGCTCACCCGAGCTCCTCTCCCTGTGCGGCATGTGCGGTGAGCGTGGTCCCGCCCGCCCCCAGCATGACCGCGCCGTACCGACGCGGCACCTGCCGACACCTCCGCGTTCACACCTCAGACCAGCGTCCACCCCCACATGGCCGCATGGCTCACGGATATCGCCTGGCCGCTCAGGGGGTCGGGATGCCGCCGGGGCGGGCGGGCCGCCCGAATGTGACGGGGACGCCGGGCGAGTACAGCACGCTCACGGGCTCTCCGACGGGCTGCGGCAGCCCTGCCGCCGGGATGAGGTTCCCGCCGCACTCAAGCAGCTCGGCTCGGTGCAGCGGCCATCGCGGGTGAGTGTTGGGCAGGTAGGCGGACCGTCCGAAGAACGCGTTGTGCATGCCCCAGCGGGCGGTGAGGAAGTGTTCCAGCTCGGTAGGGTCCTGCACACGCTCGACGACGCGTATCGCGAGCCGGCTGTGTGTGCCACGTGGCCCGGGCCAGCGCCGTGCGCTGGTATAGGTGATGGTGTCGCCGTGATGGTGAATGGCCATCCGGGACCACAGGTACGGCAGCCGGAAGACCGCCCGTGCGCAGGCCACCGGGATCAGGCGTGAGGCATCGAGTGAGCGGAAGACCACGCCGCGCCGTCCGTGCGCGTCCACCGAATAGAGCCGGACATTGGTCTCGGGGAAGGTCCCCAGCCAGGGCATGCCAGGGAGGCGGAACCAGCCGACCCGGTGCATCTGGAAGGCGACCAGGCCCACGTAGGTCACGCCGTCGAGCGTGTCCGGACGGACCCCTGGCGGCAGCAGGGGCGTCACCTGCGACGGGTCGACCGGCCAGTGGAGGAAGGCCAGGTCGAGCCAGGACTGGGTGAGCAGGGGGCTGGCCGTGCCGTGGGGCGGGTCGGGGGTGATGGCCTCCGGCGCGAG
This sequence comes from Streptomyces gobiensis, assembly GCF_021216675.1. NCBI lineage: Bacteria > Bacillati > Actinomycetota > Actinomycetes > Kitasatosporales > Streptomycetaceae > Streptomyces > Streptomyces gobiensis. Next base: position 5,291,593 of record NZ_CP086120.1, read on the forward strand.
GGGGGTGAGAGACACGCCTTCCAGCATCGCAGGTCCCCCGGGCGGCGGGATCGCCAGCCAGATCCTTCTCATGACCCGGAGGTCACCGGGAGCCGCGGAGCTCGTAGGTGCGGCGTTCCGTACCCCACTCCCCGGCCGGAGGGCGCAGACCGGCGTCCATCGCCCTGATCGCCGGTCGGCCGATGTGCGCGAACACCAGACGCCGTACGCCGTGGCGTACGGCCGCCTCGGCGGTCTGCTGGACGCTCGCATGGCCGCCCACACCCCCGCGGAAGCGGATCGGGCGGTCCCAGCCCGCGGCGTCGGCGAACATCAGGTCGGCGTCGGCGGCCCAGTCCGGGAACTCCCAGAACTCCGGCGCCCACACCGCCACCGCGTCACCCGCCCGGATGCGGTAGCCGCACGTCGGATGGGAGGTGTGCGCGACCGGGCACGGCTCGACCCGCAGGTCACCGCTCTCGTACCCGGCCATGGCCGGTTCCGTGTCGTGCTCCCCGGCCAGGCGACGCAGGGCCGTACGCAGCTCGCTGTGCTCATCGGTCACCAGCCAGGCGTCCAGCCGTCCCCCGGGAACCGCGCCGGGGCCGCCGTCGAAGGCGACACGGCGCCCGCCGTGCCGGAGCAGGAGACCCGCCGGGGCGAAACGGGGCGAGTTCATCGCCCCCATGCCGAGGAGGGTGAGCCGTACGAGGCTCATGAACCGTCCGGCTGGCACCCCGGGCACCAGACGGTGCTGCGCCCGCCCATACGCTCACGGTGCAGCGCCCCGCCGCAGCGCGGGCAGACGGGGTCGGTGTCGTCCCGGTGGCCGGTGAGCCAGGATTTGCGCGGAGGGACGCATCCGGTGGGCACCGCCGAGCGCAGGGTGCGGCGCATCTCGGTGTGCAGCCGTCGGCACTCGTCGTCGGTGAGGTCATTGGCCCGGCGGCCGGGATGCAGCCGGGCGCGCCACAGGATCTCGTCGGCGAGCAGATTGCCCAGCCCGGCCAGCACGGACTGGTCGGTCAGAGCCGACTTGATACGGCTGCGCCGCCCGGACAGCAGCTCAGCGAACTCGGCGCGGCCCACCGCCATCGCGTCAGGGCCCTGCCGGTCCAGCACCCGCGCGACATCGGCGTCGGCGTCCTCGGCGAGCCAGATGCCCCGCAGCTTGCGCTGATCGCGGTAGCGCAGGTGATGATGGCCGACGGTGAAGACGACGCGGTCGTGCGGGTCGGGCGGGTCCGTCTCGCGGCAGCAGACCAGCTCCCCGGTCATGCCGAAGTGCAGCAGCACGGTGGGCCCGTCGGTACGGGCGAGCAGCCACTTTCCATGCCGTTCCGGCTCGGTGAACCGGCGGCCTTCCACATCGCGCTTCAGCCGCCGGGCGCTCACTCCGTGCAGGACCCCCGTGTCGTTCACCTGCACCCGCTTGATCCGTTCGCCCTGTGCGCAGGAGGCGAGCACCTCCCGGAAACCCTCGACATCGGGCAGCTCAGGCATGCCATCACCCCGCCGGTCTTCGTATGTGTCCCCCGCGATGGGCCACACCTCCACGGTCGCACCGCGGATGGATCACCACCAGGCGACTACGACCAGATGGCGATGGGCAGGCCGCTCGCTGTGAGCTCGGGCGGGTCGGGCAGGCGCTCGGCCACCTGCCGGGCGACCCGGTGGGCGCTCCAGGCGGCCGCCGCCGCGTCCAATACGTCGTCGGGCGGCACGCGCCCGGCGTCGCCGAGGTCATCGGGCAGGACTACGCCGTGGGCCCGCAGCAGCCGGCGGCGGGTCAGCTGCCCGTTCCAGCTCTTCTTGGTCCCGGCCACGGGGAGGCCACCAGCCATCGTGGCAAACGAGATCTCCGGGTGCACCTCGTGCAGCCGCTCGTCCCCCGAGTCCCGGCGGTGATTGGCCTCGCGCAGCTTCTTGACCAGTCCCCACGTCTGGCGGCTCAGTCCCGAGCCGATGACCGTCCGGCAGCGCTGGTTGGCGGCGGTGTAGTCGTCTTCCTCCCACACCTGCCGTGGCGGCACCGGGAAGACCCGCGCCCGGTGCCGTCCCAGACGCGCGGCCGCCAGCCGGTCGGCCTGCCGCCACCGGGAGTCCAGCAGCCCGAGCGGAATATCGATCCCCACGGTCACGGCCTGCGGCACCTGCTCCAGCAGCCCGTCCAGGGAGGGCGCCGCGTGCGCTGCGGCGAACCGCCCATCGTGCAGCACCACGCCGACCCAGCCCGTCGGGCAGGCGTCGACCCCCACCACCTCCGTACGAGCACGGCTCACCGGCGGAGACCCTCCAACAAGGTCACGCTGGCGAGCAGCGTCAGCTACGCCGGTCATGCGACGACCGTAGCTCAGCCTCCGCCGACGACCTCCGCTGGCGATGAGTGTGGGGCACTTCGGCACTGGAGCCCGGAATGTCCATGTCTGGCGGTTCAGTCCAGAGTCGACGGCCCGGCGGACACCCGAAAAGGTTCTTTCGGTGCCCGAAAAGGGCAATCCGCCACGGATGCCAGGTAAGTGAACCAAAACTTCTTCCACCTGACGGGAAATCAGCGGGCATGGTGGTTGGAATAGGGTGATATGGGGATTCCTTCAAGGTGAGTATGGCGGGCGTCACACCCCCAGGCTCCGGTGTAATTGCACCGGAGATCCATTCTTTATCGCGTCATCAAGTCTCGTACCCCGCCTGCCTTTTAAGTAAGCACACCGGCTTCGCCCTCTCACGCTCAGAAAAGGATCCACCGCATACGGTGGTGAAATTGCCCCGCCCAGTGCGGGAACGGGAATAGTGCGTCTCCCGGACTCTTGTCTCCGCTACGTTGTTACGTTTAGCGTTCCTCCCGCCACCGCATCTCATGCGGAGGTCCTACCGCCGGGAACGCCGAATCCTGCCGCCCGGCCGGGGGAAACACATCACTCAAGGGCGGCAGGAGCGGGGGAACCAGGTAAGTGCCGTGCCGCGTACCTATAGCGGCCCGGCTTGGGGTGAAGCCACGCCTCATCGTGCTCCGGCGCGCTGAGAAATGGCCGGGCATCTCCTGTCCGAATCCGACAGCTCACCTCGTAGGCGTAGGAGAGGACACACCTATGTCTCGCGGTCGTCATCGCCGTCAGCGCAAGCCCCTGATTTCCCGTCATGTCTCCCGCGTTTCTCTCGCCCTGACCGCCGGTGGTGCGGGTATAGCCCTTCCGCTGGCCACGGCGGGCAGCGCGAGTGCCGCCCCCGTCTCCGTCTGGGACAAGGTCGCCGAGTGCCAAAGCGACGGCAACTGGTCCAGCAACACCGGTAATGGTTCTTACGGTGGGCTGGAATTCCTGCAGTCCAGCTGGGAAATGGTGGGCGGTACCGAGTACGCTCCGCGCGCTGACCAGGCCACCAAGGACCAGCAGATCGCCGCTGCCGAGAAGCTGCTCGCCGCCCAGGGCCCGGACGCCTGGCCGGTCTGCGGTCCCGGCGCCGGCCTTGCCCAGAACAGCGGCGCCCCCGACATCAGCCCTGACGCCGAAGCAGAGCCCGGGCAGGAGTCCGGTGACGCGGACCGCTATACCGTCGCCAGCGGCGACACCCTGTACGGCATCGCCACCGCCCATGACATCGAGGGCGGCTGGTCGACGGTCTACGAGGCCAACCGGGAAACCGTCGGTGACGACCCGGACCTGATCTTCCCGGGCCAGCAGCTCACCCTCGCCGAGGGCCAGGCCAAGAGCGAGGAGCGCGGCAGCCGCACCGCCGAGCGGGCCGCGCCCAAGGCCTACCCGAACAACTTGGACGGCTGGATCCACGAAGCCCTCGACATCATGAAGGCCAAGGGCATTCCCGGCACGTATCAGGGCATCCACCGCAACATCATCCGGGAGTCCAGCGGCAACCCGAACGCCATCAACAACTGGGACATCAACGCCCGCAACGGAGTGCCCTCCATCGGCCTGCTCCAGGTCATCAAGCCGACCTTCGACGCCTACCACGTCGAGGGCACCAAGCACAGCCAGTGGGACCCGGTCGCCAACATCGTCGCCGCCTGCAACTACGCGGCCGACCGCTACGGCTCGATCGACAACGTCAACGGTCCGTACTGAGCCGCTGCGTGCCGCGCCCCTGGGTGAGAGGGAGGCCGTTCGGACAGCAGTCCTCCTTCTCCTCCAGGGGTCACCGGTGCTTTGCCGGTTTCTTCTCCCGGGTGCCCTCAATGGTCACGCCGCCGCCGAAGGCGACATGGTCCTTGATCCGGCGGGCCAGCGGGCTGGGGTGCGGGTAGTACCAGGCGGCGTCGGGGCTCACGTCCCCCGCGACCCGCAGGGTGTAGTAACGGGCCTTCCCCTTCCATATGCACAGCGATGTGGTGGGGCTGTCGGTGAAGTACTCGCGGTTCAGCGACTCGGGCGGGAAGTAGTGGTTGCCCTCCACCACCCTGGTCCGAGGGGTCTCGGCGACGACCACGCCGTTCCAGATGGCGCGCATCATGGTGCGTTCACTCCTGTTGGTTCTGTTGGTTCCGCTGGATCTGCTGGTATCGGCCCGATGGTGCGAACCCGGCGGGTGCTGCCAGGCGGCTGGCGAACCGGCGCAGCCGGACGGATGCCAGTGAGGCGGGGGCACGCTGGGGGCCGTTGCGCAGGGAAGTCTTGATCAGGCGCAGCGATTCGGCGTCGCCGCTGCAGCTCCAGCAGCGGCCCAGATGGGCGGCCACCCGGGCACGGTGGACGCCGGTGAGCTCACCGTCCACGTACGCCGCGACATCGCCGCGCAGCCGCAGATGGCGGATCTTCTCCCGGCACGCGGCCCAGGAGCGCAGCTGCGGAGTGACCGACCTTGTCATATAGCGGAAACCCGTACAGCGGTGCGGAGCATTCCAGGGAATGCCTCGCCGGGCTCCCGGGTTTCCGTTGCGTGGAAGAAACAGTGGCGGGTCCGCCCCCGAACCCCGACCTGGATCGGCAACGCGCTTTCGCCCAGTATGTCCTGCCCGAGGTGGAGGTGCTGTTGCGCGTGGCGATGACGCTGACCGCCCAGCCCGCCGACGCCGAGGACCTGGTGCAGGACACCCTGCTGCGGGCCTACAAGGCGGTCGACCGGTTCGACGGCCGGCATCCGCGCGCCTGGTTGCTGACGATCATGCGGCGGGCCGAGGTCAACCGGCACCGCCGCCGTCGGCCCCACCTCCTGGACGACCCCGACGCTGACCTGGACCGGCTCGCCTCGGCCCCGTCCGGTCCGGAGGCCACGCCGGAGGAGGTCGTCGTGGGCGAGGCCTTCGATGAGGTGGTGGCTTCGGCCTTCGCCGCGCTGCCGGTCAAGCACCAGCAGGTGGTGCAGCTCGTCGACATCGACGGCCTCAGCTACGGGGAGGCCGCACGGCTGCTGGACGTACCGGAGGGGACCGTGATGAGTCGATTGCACCGGGCGCGCAAACGTATACGAGCCCGGTTGGCAGCGGCCGGGATGGCGCCGAAGCGAGGTGTGATGTGAGCGGCTGGCTGCGGCGGCGGAGCGCTGAAGACCGCCGGATGAACTGTGTGCGGGTGGCGCGCGTGCTCCAGTCCTATCTGGACGGCGAGACCGATGACCTCACCGCACGCCGGGTGGCGGCCCACCTCGAGGACTGCCGCCGATGCGGCCTTGAGGCGGCTACGTACCGGGAGATCAAGAACGCCCTGGCCCGGCGTACGGAGCCGGACACAGCGGCTGTGGAGCGCCTGCGCGGCTTCGGCACGTCCCTGCTGCGGGGTGCGGAAGGCCCGGACGGAGAAGGGACCTAGCCGGGCCGCCGACGGAGGACGACGTGCTGAACAACGGCCACCATGTGCTGGTTTTCGATGTCAACGAGACCCTCAGCGACCTGACCCCGCTGCGGGCTCGCTTCGAGGAGGTTGGTGCTCCCGCGCACCTGCTGCCCACCTGGTTCGCCGGTGTGCTGCGGGACGGCTTCGCGTTGACCGCCGCGGGGGCGTACGCGGATTTCGCAGCGGTTGCCCGGGAAGTGCTGCGAGGGTTGTTGCGCGGGCTTGCAGAGTGGTCAGGGGACGCCGACACCGCGGCACGGTATGTGCTGGACGGGTTCGCTGACCTGGAGGTGCATCCGGATGTCCCCGATGGCGTGCGGGCGCTGCGGGATGCCGGGTTCCGCCTGGTGACCATGACCAACGGCAGTTCGGCCCTGACCGAGCGGCTGCTCGCCCGGGCCGGGCTCCTGGACCGCTTCGAGCTGTTCCTCGACGTAAGCGGTCCACGGCGCTGGAAGCCCGCACCGGAGGCGTACCACTACGCGGCCGAGGGGGCAGGGGTGAGACCGGATGAAGCTCTGTTGATCGCCGTACACCCGTGGGATGTTGACGGCGCGCTGCGAGCGGGGCTGGGCGGCGCCTGGCTGCGCCGTGGAGCCGCCGCGTACCCGGAGGTGATGTCCGCGCCGACGTGCACCGCGGAGGATCTGCGGGAGCTGGCCGAGACGCTGACCGCCGGCCGGTCATGAGCTGCTTGCCGTGATCCAGCGACTCCCCGCGGGGTCAGTTCTGGCTGTCCGGGATGCGGTGACAGCAGTCCAGCGCGGCAGCGTTGTCCGCGGCCAGCGAGCGGGCCAGAACGATCAGATCCGCGACCCGGGAGTCACCCACGGAGTAGCGCAGCTTCCTGCCATCGCGGCGGGCGACGACGTAGCCGCAGTCGACAAGACAGGACAGGTGCACCGACACCCTGGGCTGGGAGATCCTGGCGTGTGCCACACAGTCGGCGGAGGTGCGTTCCCCGGCCAGGATGAACTCCAGGAGCCGCAGCCGGGTGGGATCGGACAGGGCACGGAAGAACCGCGCCACCGTGTCGGAGTGCGGGCACTCCACCGCCTCGTCGGTGGCCGGTACGACAGGGGAGCCGGCCGGTGCGGTCTTCGCGGGTGATGCGGTCATCAGCGGGCGCCTCTCCATGTGCGTCGATTCGCCTACCCGCATAGTATGGCATTTTACTATTCGGGAGCCCGTATAGAAACATGTGCTGGGACTGGCCGCGGGAGTGCTCGGCGGTGCCACAGCGCCGCCCGCTCGGGGCAGTGCCGGAAAAAGGGGAAGGTGCGCGGCAGCTCGCCGGGTTCCCGGTGTATCACCGCAGGGACAGGGAAGCGGGCCATGGACGAGCAGGCTTATACGCCGAATCCGCCGAATAAGCAGCCCAGCAGGCGGCAGATACTCAAGGGCGCCGGGGTGATCGGTGGTGCGGTCGCACTGGGCATCGGGGGCGGGGTCTATGCGCTGCGGACCCTGTCCGGCGGCTCGGGCGGCGGACCGGACTCCAGGACCTCACCGGAGGGTTCCGGTGAGCCGCCGTCGCTGGAGCGGCTGGCCGACAACGTGGTCTCCGGCGGGCCCGGCAAGGATGGGATTCCCGCGATCGACAAACCGAAGTTCGTCGACGCCGGTAAGGCCCGTTTCCTCACCGACGACGAGCCGGTTTTCGGCCTGGAACACCCGCATCTGCCGCGCGCCTACCCCCAGCTGGTGCTCGTCTGGCACGAGATCGTCAACGACACGGTGGACGGCAAGCCGCTGACCGTGACCTACTGCCCGCTCACCGGCACCGCCATCGCCTTCACCGGCCCGCCCGACGGGTCGGCCTTGACCTTCGGCACCACCGGCAATCTGGTCAACTCCAACCTGGTGATGTACGACCGCCAGACCGACTCCACCTGGCCGCAGATCACCGGCACCGCCATCACCGGCAAGCGCAAGGGCCAGCGGCTGGCCACCACGCCGCTGCTGTGGACCACCTGGAAGGCCTGGCGCAGCGCCCACCCGGACACCCAGGTGCTGTCCACCGACACCGGCCACTTGCGCGACTACGGCAGCGATCCGTATGGCTCCTACACCCGTAACAGCGGCTACTACACGGAGGGTGGCCCGATCTTCCCCGTGCTGGAACGCGACAAGCGCGAGCGCTTCGCCGACAAGGACGTGGTGATCGCGATCCGGGCCGGGAAGCGTCAGCTGGCCCTTCCCAAAGCCCGGTTGAAGCAGGACGGCACGGTCCGGGCCAAGGCGGGCGGCGTCCCGGTGACGGTCACCTGGGACCGGAAGCTGGCGGCGGCCCGAGTGGACGGGGCCGAGGACGCCTTCGACGCGATGTGGTTCGCCTGGTACGCCTTCCACCCGGACACCGAGGTGCTCGTATGAACCGCGGGGTGGCCGCCCTGTCCAGGGTCGGGGACGCGTGGGACGGCGTGGTCCACGCGGTGGTGGGCACCCCGTCCCGGCTGCGCACGGCGCTGGCCATACCGCGCAGGCGGCGGATCGCGCTCGTGATGTCCGTGGTGATGCTGGTCGCGTATCTGGCAGCCATTGGGGACCTGGCGTTCTCGGTCTCCGGCCGCTGGGCGGGTGCCCCGGTGGTACAGGCCGCCTGGGAGCGGCTGTTCAGCGTGCGGGCCCCGTATCTCTTCGAGCCGGTGCTGGCGGTGCGTACCCCGTATGCGGCACTGTTCCTCAGCCCGGTCAACGCACTGCTCGGCGCGTTGGTGGCGGCGCTGGTGGGCGCGAATGTCGCAGTGGCGCTGGCCGTACGGGACACCTCGGCCTGCCGCGTCCCGCCGACGCGCGGCTTCGGGCGGCTGCTGGGTGTGCTGCCCGCCTTTCTGCTGGGCTTCGCCTGCTGCGTACCGGCCTTCCTGCTCGCTCTGGGCACCGGTGCGGCAGCGGCGGTCCTGCCCTTCGTAGTGCCGCTGCGCCCGGTCTTCTACCCGCTCACCCTGGTACTGCTCGGCGGGGCGCTGGTGTGGGGCGGTCGCCGTCTATGACACGGTGCGGCGCCGCCATGGCAGCCAGGAGCGGCGGGGCTGAGGCTCGGGCGGGGCAAGATGGGGAGCCCGCTCGCGTACTGCCGTCAGTACCTGTTGGGTGGTGGGGTTGACCATGGCTTTCCCGGCGATCTCCACGGTGGGCACGGTCTCGTCGCCGCCGGTCACGGCCCGTACACGCGCGGCCGCCCGCTGATCGGTCCAGATGTTGTGCCACTCCACCGGCAGCCCGGTGCGTTTCAGCCCGCGGCGCAGCATCGCGCAGTACGGGCAGCCTGGCCGCCAGTAGACATGAACCGTGTCGGACGAGGTCACGGTCGCACCTTTCTTCTACGGTTTCTACGGCCTCGGGGACTGGGAACCCGCCGTAAGACGGCTCGCATTCCCAGGAGGCTGATATCAGTGGATTGTGTCAGCTCGCTGACACTCCTGGCGGGTTGAGCGGGCGGATGGGGTTGCCAGGGGTGCTCGTATTCACTCGATCTGCAGGGGATATCACTCAATGACACTGACCCGACCCACCACCGCCCGCCTGGCCATGGGCGTGGCCGCGCTCGCGCTGACCGCGACCGCCTGCGGTTCCAACGACCCGGCCGGCTCTGAGCCGAGCCCGACCAAGGACGCGGGGCGGCAGACTGGGAGCCCGGCGGAGGGCACCAAGTCAGTTTTCTCTTCCTATGCTTCCGACAAATCGTTCGCGGAGGTGGAGAAGGGGCTGAAGAAGGCCGCTGCCGATGCGGACATGATGGTGCTGGGTGATCTGAATCAGGCGGGGGCGTTGAAGTCCACGGGTTTGCGGCTGAAGGGGGCGCGTGCGTACTTCATCGGCAACCCCACCAAGGGAAAGATGTTCTTCCAGCAAAACGCCGCCATCGGCGCGGAGATCCCGCTGCGGATGTATGTGTGGGCCGATGACGACGGCAAGGGACACGTCGGCTACTTCGACCCTGCGGCGATGTTCGAGGCCATTGAGCCCAAGCTGGCCGAGGGCGGCGAGCAGATGGCCGCCGACAAGATCGCGCAGGGGGCCACCGGCGCGTCCGCTGAAGAGGGTGCCAAGGCCACCGCCGGCTACCAGATCGTGGACTCCGAGAAGTCGTTCGCCGATGTCGAGAAGGCGTTGAAGAAGGCTGCCGCGGATGCGGACATGATGGTGCTGGGTGATCTGAATCAGGCGGGGGCGTTGAAGTCCACGGGTTTGCGGCTGAAGGGGGCGCGTGCGTACTTCATCGGCAACCCCACCAAGGGAAAGATGTTCTTCCAGCAGAACCCCGCCATTGGTGCGGTCATCCCGCTGCGGATGTATGTGTGGGCCGATGATGATGGCTCCGCCCATGTCGGCTACTTCGACCCGGCCCCGCTCTTTGAGGCTATCGACCCCAAGCTGGCCGAGGGCGGCGAGCAGATGAAGATGGCCGCCGAGAAGATCGCGAACGGTGCGGCGAAGTGACCGCGGCGGCCACGGCATCTCCCACCCCCAGGGTCCGGGCATGACCGCGCGTGCCCGTCCTCTCGTGGATCTGCTGCTCAGCGGGGTGGTGCTGGCGGGGGCCACCGCGGCCGGTTCGGTGTTGTTCGCCGCCGCCCAGGGTGGTTACGGAACCCTGCCGGAGCTGGTCCTGCGCTACGGCATCCCCGGTGCGGTTGCCGTAGCGCTCGCCCCGCTGCTCGCCCTGCGCGTTTCCGGGCCACGTCTGGGGCGGGCCGTGCTGCTGGGCGCGGTGGCGGGGCTGGCGGGCACGGTGGTGCTGGAGGTGTTCCGTGAGACCGGCTTCCGGGTCTTTGACTCGATGCCGGGGGATATCGCGATGCTGATGGGTGTCCTGCTGCGCGACCAGATCATGCAGGGTCCCGACGCGGCCTCCAATATCGCCGGGTGGGCCTATCACTTCTGGAACGGAGCGATGTTCGGCGTCACTTACGCGGTGCTGGTCGGCGGCTTTCCCTTCCGGCGGCGCAGAGGTGCCTTGAGCGGGACGCTGCTGGGCACGGGCTACGGGCTGGCGCTCGGTACGGGGTTTCTGCTCAGCCCGGTGACGAAGGCGGTCGGTGCGGGTGTCTTCGGTACGGATTTCGGGGCCCGTTTCGCGGTCACCGTTTACCTGGCCCATGCCGGGTTCGGTGCCCTGATGGGCTGGCTGGTGCACCGCTACGGCCGCCGTATCGAACCGCTGTGGACTGTCGCCCGCACACTCCCAGCCGGACCGGGCAAGGGGAGAGTGGACACCGCGGCGTGAGCGGTTGCGCACCACTCACACCAGGGGCGGGTTCCCGGGGGGCCGGTCGTCTTCGCGTCGCGACCGGCCTCAATACCCGGCCTCACGCATCCCAGGTGGGCACGGAGAAGGGGCGGAAGAGGGGACCCACCGCGCGGCGCCAGAGCGGGCAGGGTGACTGCGGCTCATGGTCGAGAAACCGGGTGAGGGAGCGCTGGAACTCGGCCGAGTAGGGCACGTTCGGGTGGATCACCGGAATCGAGCAGAGATCGGTCGCCCATCGCAGCGACGGTCCGGCAGGCATCAGCGGCGTGTCGAAGACGCTGGGAACGCTGAGTACCCGGATGTCCGGGGGCGGTCGGCCGGCCAGCGTCTCCGCTATGGCGGTGGGGTGGGCCAGCCACTCGCGGCTCAGTGGGGAGTCAGGGGTGAAGACGGATGTTCCGCCCGGTCGCGACCACCGCGAAATGAGCCAGGTCACGTCGGCGGCGAGCCGGCTGACCCCCTGCTTGCCCCGGGGTGGGTAGGGGACCGGATTTTCCGGGAACGGACCGATGAGCACGAGTGCACCGACGTTCGGGAGCCGGTCTCGCAGGGCCGCCTCCCAGGTGATCCACACACCCTGGGAGTGGGTGACCAGTACGACCGGTGGTGGCAGGCCAGCCAGCTGGGCTTCGAGGGCGTCGACCAGTTCATTGGTGGAGCGTAGGGTGTCTGCCGCTTGATAGGGCGCGCCGGTCGTGATGGGGCACAGGGCAGCGTTGCGGGGCTGACCACGACCGGGACCTGCGTAGGAGAAGTAGTAGGTCTGCTCGCAGGTGTAACCGGAGAAGTGCGGGTCGATCTCCAGAATCGCTCCGTTTCCGGACGACGAGTCGACACCTGACATCAGCATGAGCGAGCCCCGGCGCGGAGTATCCGGCTCCGGTGCCCGGGGCGGGCCGGTCGGGCCGGTGACCATGACCACGACGAGGGCCGCGACCGCCGCCGCACCGACTCCGGCGATCGCCCGCCGGGTCAGCCGGAGACCGACAGCGCTCCACCGCACGCGAGGGCTGGGCTCGGGCCGCAGCGGCGGGTCCATCCGGAGGAGCCGGGCGGCGGTCAGGGTCAGCAGGGCGGAAACGGGTACGAGTACCACGGCGCCGGTCGGCCCGGTCAGGTCGGCGATCGCGCCCAGCGCGGCCAGCACCACCACATAGGCGCCGACCGTACCGAGGCGGAGCCCGTGACGGACGGCGGCGGCAAACCCGGCGGCCAGCCGCGGGGGTGTCGACCAGCCGGCGGTGGCGGTGACGGCGACGGTGGTGAGGGCGGCGACCAGGCCCATCCAGAACAGCCCGAAGTACAGCGTCGCCCCGGCGCCGAGCAACAGGGCGGCGGCGATCAGCGCCGGCGGCAGCACGACAAGATAGAAGCGGATCGCGTAGCCGAGCCGACGCCGGTCGAGGCCGCCGAGCAGCAGGGCGAGGACGGTGACGCGTACGGCGAGCGAGAGTGCGAGACCGGCGACGAACACCGGGTGGCTGGGTGAGACCACCATCAGGATCCGAAGGTCGGCGATCAGGTCGAGCGGGGGCAGCGCGACCAGATGGATGAGCCCTGGCCAACGGGGCAGGACGCCTGTGGCAGCGAGGACGGCCACGGCGACCGCCAGGGCCAGGAGCGCTGCCGGCCGGATCGGCCGACACCACCACCCCAACCACCGAGGCACGGCTCATGCCCTTCGGCAGCGGTCGGGGATTCGCCGCATCAGGTCGGTCTCGTCAAAGGGGTCGGCCCGGTGGAGGTGGGTGTGCGCGGCCGCGAGCGCCCACCGTGGGTTGCACTCGGCGACGTAGCAGGGTGATCGCATCGGGGTCTCGCTCTCTTGCGGGACCGATTCCCGGCGGCGCCCAGTCAGGTCGACGGAGACCTGGCGGCCGAAGGAGTTGGCGACCAACGCCGGTCGCGGCACGCTCGCCGCGTCGATCCAGCCGCGCAGCGCCTCGGCCGGTTCCCCGACGCTCAGCGCACGTCGAGGGCGGTCGCCCCGCCTGAAGCCGGGCAGGTCGGCCGCGTACACGAGAAGCACGGTGGCCAGTCGCTCCGTTCCCGGCCGCATCCGCTGAGGGTCACGGTCAGGGCAACGGCCGCCGCCAGGGAGCACACGCCGCAGGGGCTGCGCGGTCATTGGCGGGCAGCGGCGGCGCCCCGCCTGCCGAACGCCGCCAGCAGCAGACTCAGCGCGGCCAGAATGATGAGCACGATGCCCACAGCCACAGAATTGACCCGGGCCAGCTCAGCGCGCGCCGTGTCGCCGTAGCCGAACACGAACGGCGCCACCACCATCCAGATCCCCGCCAGCAGCACGGTCAGGTCACTCAGCAGACCGCGCGGCCGGATCAGCCGCGCGAGGCCACACGCGAAGACGATGATACCCACAACGATCTCATTGAGGTGAGCGTCAACCGCAGGTGCGGTGAACGGGTACCCCAACACCCATGGAGCTACGAAGAGCCACAGCCCGATGGCGAGGATCAGCGTTCCGATGACCTCACTCCGTTTATCGCGCACCACCGTGTCGCGCGGAGCCTTCCGGGCTGCGTGAGCAGCGTGGCCTTTTGGTGACATGGTCGCTCCTTGCCCGGACCCACCAGCAGTCACCCTGAGGGGTACCCCCACGTCCTCGGATAAACAGGGCACGATTCGCCCGGATGCCGGGACCGCGTGGCAGCTGCTCGGCTACTTGCTGCTCGACACCGGCAGCCGGTACCGGATTGAGAACCTCGGCCTGTACTTCACCCCGTGGAGAACCCCTCGACCTTGCTCGGCACCACCTGCCGCCACGGTCCTCCGCGCTGCAGCCGTATTCGGCGACGCCGGAATCGCTCTACAGGTGGCGAGCTCTTACGCAAAACACACTCCTGTGCTGGAACGGCGCACGCTCTTGACCGGAACCTCCTGTACCTGCAACCCGACAGAGCCGGTAGACGACGGTCGGACACCGGCCGGAGTCTGCGCGTACCAGCGGAGCCTGCTGCCTGTTGCCCAACTGACGAACGGGGCGAAGCGCACAGGGACAGCCGGAACACTGCGGGCGTCCGGCCGGGGGCTACGGGCCCCCGTCACCGCGGGGTTGGTGCTCGCCGGAGGCGTCGTGGGGCGGAGTGGCGATGAGGGTTCCGGGGTGCGCTCGGGCTGCGGGGTCGCGCCGGGACTTGATCAAGCTGGCTGCGGTGGTAAGGGCGAGAACGCCGCCGATGACTGCGAGCGACACGGCGGTGCTGATCTGGGGTAGCCCGGGGCTCAGGTCGTGTGCCCAGTGGAGCACCAGCTTCACGCCGATGAACGCCAGGATCAGGGCCAGCCCGCTGGACAGGTACACCAGCCGGTCGAGGAGACCGGTTACCAGGAAGAACAGCGGCCGCAGGCCAAGCAGGGCGAACGCGTTCGCCGTAAAAACGATGTAGGGCTGTTCCGTCACGCCGAACACGGCCGGGATGGAGTCGAGTGCGAAGAGGATGTCAGTACCACCGATCGCGATGAACACGACGAACAGCGGCGTGACGACCCATCGGCCTTCAACGCGGGCCGTCAGTCGGCCCCCGACGTAGGTGTCGCTGACCGGCAGCACCCGGCGGCAGGTGCGCACGAGCACATTGTTCTCGACGTCGGGGTCTTGGTCTCGGTGGCGATAGAGCTGCACCGCTGTCCACAACAGCAGCAGCCCGAAGATCAAAAACATGAAGGAGAACAACGACAGCAGTGCCGCGCCCAGAGCGATGAAGATGGCTCGCAACACCAGGGCAGCGATGATGCCGAAGGCGAGTACTCGCTGCTGATGCTCGCGGGGCACTGCGAACGTCGACACGATAATGACGAAAACGAACAAATTGTCGACCGACAGGCTCTTCTCCACGATGTAGCCGGCGAAGTATTCCGCCCCGTAGCCCCATCCCACCTGGCCGGCAAAGACCAGACCGAAGACCAGAGCTACCGCGATGTAAAAAACCGACCAGATCGTCGCCTCGCGGAAGCTCACCACGTGTGGACGTACGGTTCCCAGTACCAAGTCCAGAGCGAGCAACGCCAGAATCACACCGATCGTCAGGGCCCACCCGACCGCGGTGACCTCCACTCCACACCTCCAGAAGAACAGTCGGCGGGGTTGCTGTACTTCACTGCTGTACCGCGACTACGGAACAGGGTGGGCTCCGATGAGCATCGGACGGCAGCTTGCGAAGCCCGACCAACAGATCGTGGCTAAAGTACTCGGGCAGAGTTGAGTACTTGTGCTCTGGTCGGTTATGGGGCGAGCCGGAATGCTTGGGCCATGCGACAACGGCTACTGAAACTCGTTCCCCAGCTGTTTGCTGTCCTTGTGCTGGCTGTGGTGGCGCTAGGGGTGTGGGCCACCTGGCTGGGCTGGGACCAGCATCGTGACGTGCAACCTGACGGTACGACGACCGGCCCGTACGGGGCGTGGCAGTTGATCGGGCTGGTGCTGACTCTGCTGGTGCCGGTGTACTGGGCGGCGTCCCGGCGCTACATCGCAGGTGCTGTGCTCGGCATCACGGTCGGCCTGACCATTGCCGCCTATTACGACTGGTCGGACGACTCCAGCGGCCTCTTTATGGTCGGCGTGGGGATGGTCATGGTGGGGAGCCTCGTCGTGACCGCCGTCGTATCAGCCGTGATCGCCTCTGTGAAACGAGAAGACCCCCGAGTCGCCGTTGAGTAGGGTGCGGCGCCCGGCGGTTGCCCATAGAGATGCGCAAGACGTGCTCCGAGGTTGGTGGAGTCTTGATGCCCCAGTCAAGGCTGACCTGCTAAGACGCTGATCTGCACGGCACCCAAGGTTTGCCCGTGGTTCCCCGTGAGTCCTGTCTCGTGTCCCTGGAACGGGCATGCGGCGGGCACGTCCTGTACAGCCCCATAGCCCTCGCCCTCGGATGGCCCGGAGACGGCCTACGTGGTCGGTGTAGTGGGTGGGGCCCCAGCACGCGGGCCGGGGGCCCGTTGCTCAGCGCTCCTGCTGCTGGTCCTGTGCGCGGCGGTCGGCCCACTGGTCGGTCTCCGGCCAGGGTGTCGGCTGCGCCGTCGGCGTTCTCGCCGGTGAAGGTGACGTAGCCCTGGCCGTTGCAGGACCAGCACTCGTCGCCCTCCTGGGGGACGGGGCAGATCACCGTGAAGCTGCTCATGGGGTGCTCCTGAGGTCGGGCCCTCGTCCTGATGGGCTCCGCCAGGAAGGTTCGTGCTGCCGTACGGCATCAGGACAACGGCACCGACCGCCCCCACCCCACCGGCGCTCGATCCCACCCCACGGCCGGACGTCGGCCCCCGGGCTGTACCCCGGACCGGCCGCCGGCCTGCCCCCGCGACCCGCAGACGCCCACGCGGTCGGTGGAGTGATTTTGGGCTGGAGCTGCCATGGGGCGAGAGATCATGGGGACTTGGCGGCCGGTCGGCAGGACGCCGCTGGTCCCAAAGTGGTCCCCGAGGAGCGGCCGAAACGGCACCTGCGGCTCGTTCGCTGACCTGGCTGCTAGATACACAAAAGCCCGCTGACCTGGAAGAAGCTTCCGTGTCAGCGGGCTTGTTGCCCTGTCGGGACGGCGGGATTTGAACCCACGACCCCTTGACCCCCAGTCAAGTGCGCTACCAAACTGCGCCACGTCCCGGTGCTCTCGCGGCCTGGGGTTTGGCCCCTGGCCGGTCGCGCACGAGAACAATACCGCACTTGGGGTGGTGCTTGCGTACTCGGCTTCGGGGGAGGTTTCAGCAGGTGTGGGCGGGATACGCGGGTAGGGCTGTTGATCGTGCTCCGAGTGCTGGGAGTCGATGTGAGCCGGTCGCGGGTAGTGATCGTTGGTGGTGGGTTCGCCGGGTATCAGGCGGCGCGGGTGCTGTCGCGGAAGATCCGTGGGGTCGCCGAGGTGGTGCTGATCAATCCGAATGACTACTTCCTGTATCTGCCGCTGTTGCCGGAGGTAGCGGCCGGGGCGTTGGAGCCCCGCCGGGTGTCCGTGTCGCTGGCTGGGACGCTGCCGAAGGTGCGGCTGGTGCTGGGGGAGGTCGGCGGGGTGGATCTGAGGGCCAGGAAGGTCACATATACGGATCCTGAGGGGCGGGGCAAGGAGCTGCGGTATGACCGGTTGGTGCTCAGCGTCGGGGGTGTGAACAAACTGCTGCCCATTCCCGGGGTGGCTGAGCACGCGCATGGTTTCCGGGGAATGCCCGAGGCGCTCTATCTGCGGGACCACATGAGCCGGCAGATCGCCCTCGCCGCCACGTCGCACGATGCGGAGGAACGGGCCGCACGCTGCACCTTTGTCGTTGTGGGGGCGGGCTATACGGGTACTGAGGTCGCCGCGCACGGCAAGCTCTTCACGGATTCCCTCGCCCGGCAGCACAAGGGGGTGCCGCAGCCGCGCTGGATGCTGCTCGATATCGCGCCCCGGGTGCTGCCCGAGCTGGACCAGCGGCTGTCCCGGGCCGCGGACAAGGTGCTGCGCAAGCGTGGGGTGGAGGTGCGGACCGAGACATCCGTGAAGGAGGCCACCCCGGACGGGGTCCTGCTTGATGACGGGACGTTCGTGGGGACGCGGTGCTTGGTCTGGTGCGTGGGCGTCCGCCCCGATCCGTTGGTGGAGGGGCTCGGGCTGCCCACGGAGAAGGGGCGGCTCGTCGTGGACGAGTATCTGGCCGTGCCCGGCCATCCCGAGGTGCTGGCCTGCGGGGACGCCGCCGCGGTGCCGGATCTGACCCGGCCGGGCGAGCTCACCGCGATGACCGCCCAGCATGCCGCGCGGCAGGGGAGGACCGCGGCTCACAACATCGCCGCGTCCTATGGATATGGGCGGCGGCAGGCGTACAAGCACCATGATCTGGGGTTCGCCGTGGATCTCGGTGGGGTGAAGGCCGCTGCCAATCCGCTGCGGGTGCCGCTCTCCGGGGTGGCCGCCAACGCTGTCACTCGCGGCCATCATCTGGCGGCCCTGCCGGGGAACCGGGTCCGGGTGCTGGCTGACTGGGCGCTCAACGCGGTGCTGCCGCGGCAGGCGGTGCAGCTCGGGCTGGTACGGGAGTGGTCGGTGCCGTTGGATACCGCCTCTCCGGAGACCGCGCGGATTCCCGGCGCGAACGAGGATTAGCCCGGTATCTGTTCGGTCAGGCCAAGCCGGTCCAGCAGGGCGCCGACCCGCTTGTTCTCGTCGGTGAGGAAGCGGGAGAAGGCCTCGCCGGAGAGGTACGCGTCGGTCCAGCCGTTGTCACGCAGGGCACGGCGCCACTGCGGGGTGGTGTGGAGGCGGTCGAGGAGAGCGATCAGATCCGCCCGCTGCTGTGTGGTGATACCGGGCGGGGCCATGAGACCGCGCCAGTTGACCACTTCGAGGTCGTAGCCTTCCTCACGCAGAGTGGGGGCATCGATGCCCTCCACCCGCTGGGGACCGGTCACCGCCAGCACGCGGAGCTGACCCGCGGCGATCGCATGCCGGTATTCGGCGGAGCCGGTCAGGGCGAAATCCACCCTGTGGCTGAGTATCGCCGCGAGGAGTTCGCCGCCGCCGTCGTAGCGCTCGAAGGGAACCTCGGTGGGGGAGAGGCCGATGGTCTCGGCGATCAGCATGAGCGCTTGGTGGTCGGGCCCGCCAGGGTGGGAGCCGACCCCGGCGCGCAGACCGGCGGGCTTCCCCCGCCATGCCGTGGCGAGCTCGCCGAAGGTGCGATACGGAGAGTCCTCGGGGACCACGATGGCCTCGGGCTCCTCCAGGAGCCGGGCCAGTGGCGTGGCTTCTGCGATGGGCTGCGGCGCCTCGGCGGCCAGGGCGCTGCCGACCAGGCCGAGACCCATCTGCATGATCAGCCGGTCATTGCCGGACTCATGGATGAGCCGGGTCAGCCCGGTGGTGCCCGCCGACCCGGTGAGGTTGAAGACGTCCACCTCACCGGCGAGCCCGGTGTCCTCCAGGGTGATCGCGACCGTACGGGCCGTGACGTCATAGCCGCCACCGGCCGGGGTGGGCACCATGAGCCGGACCGGATCGTCCTGCTCCGGCGATGTGGCGCAGCCGCCGAGCAGCACGGCCAGCAGTGCCAGCGGCAACGCGGCCGCCATGGCCCGTATCACGCCTGTCTCACCCGTTCTCCTGCTGTGCCCCGACGGCGGTCCTGGGCTGCTCATCCTGACCCGCGCCGCTGACCGGGGACAAGCCCCGCCTTCGTCGCCCGCGTCGCAGGGCGCCGTAGAGCGGAGCCAGCAGGGAGAGTGCGGCCAGTGCGAGCAGCGTGGCGGAGATCGGCTTGGTGACGAAGGTGCTGAAGTCGCCGGAGGAGATCAGCAGGGCCTGCCTCATGGACTTCTCCATAAGTCCGCCGAGGATCAACCCCAGGATGAGCGGTGCGGCCGGGAAGCCATTGGCTCTCATCAGGAAGCCCAGCACACCGAAGCCGATCAGCAGCCACAGGTCGAAGGTGCTGAAGGACTGTCCGTACACACCGACCACGCAGAAGACGATGACCAGGGGCAGCAGCAGGGTCTGCGGGGTCTTGAGCACCTTGGCGAACAGCGGGATCAGCGGCAGATTCAGAATCAGCAGCACGATGTTGCCGATGTACATGCTGGCGACGACCCCCCAGAACATGTCCGGCTGTTCGTCCAGCAGCAGCGGACCGGGCTGGATGCCGAGCACCAGCAGTGCGCCGAGCAGCACCGCCGTGGTGCCGGAGCCGGGAACGCCGAGGGTGAGCAGCGGTACGAACGACCCCACCGCTGCCCCGTTGTTCGCGGACTCGGGGGCGGCGACGCCCTTGATGTTGCCCTTGCCGAAGGTCTTGCCGTCCTTGGCGAACCGCTTCTCGAAGGAGTACGCGAGGAAGGAGGCGACCGTGGCCCCAGCACCCGGCAGCACGCCGGTGAAGAAGCCGAGCACCGAGCCACGCCCGGTCGGCCCGCTGATCTCCTTGAGCTCGCGCTTGCTCAGCCGCAGCGAGGTGACCGTCCCATCGCCGCCGCCCTGTCCGCGGCGCAGCAGCATGACGAAGACCTCCGCGAGCGCGAAGACGCCCAGCGCCACGATCAGGAACTCCACGCCCTCGTACAGCTCATGCCGTCCGAAGGTGAAGCGGAGTGTGGACGTCTGGGAATCAATGCCGACCAGGGCGATCATCACTCCGACGGTGCCGGAGATGAGGCCTCTGGTGAGGTTGTTCCCCGAGAGGGAGACCACGGCCGTCAGGCCGAGGACCATCAGGGCGAAGTACTCCGCCGGGCCGAAGCTGACGGTGAGCGCCGACAGCGACGGCGCGACGAGCATCAGCCCGACCACGCCGACGGTGCCGCCCGCGAAGGAGGCGATGGCGGCCACCGAGAGCGCCTTGCCCGCCTGGCCGTTACGAGCGAGGGGGTAGCCGTCAAAGGAGGTGGCCACCGTTCCGGCCACGCCAGGGGCGTTGAGCAGGATGGATGAGGTCGAGCCGCCGAAGATGGCGCCGTAGTAGACCCCGGCCAGCATGATGATCGCCGAGGTCGGGTCCATGGTGAAGGCGATCGGGATCATCAGCGAGATCGCGCTGATCGGCCCGAGCCCCGGCAGCATGCCGATCACCGTGCCCATGAGCACGCCGAGGAAGACAAAGGCGAGGTTCTCCGGGGACAGAGCGACCCCGAAGCCGTGGATGAGCTGGTTGAAAGCGTCCATGGTGGCTCCCGGTCAGAAGGGCAGTGGCCCGGTTGGCAGGGCCACGTCCAGCCCTTCGGACATGCCGAGGTAGAGCGCCAGCGCCACCCCGCTTCCGACCAGCACGTTGACCCAGTGGCGGCCGAAGCCGAGGTACCAGGCCGTGCCGGTGACGAACAGCGCCGTGGACAGCACAAAGCCGAGCGGTACGAAGAGTCCGACGTACAGACAGATCGCGATGAGCAGCGCGGCCAGCTCCAGCCGGGCGTCGGAGAGGCGGCCGAGGGCGGGGCGGCTCATGGGGGTATCGGGGCCGGCGGGGCCGGCGGAGCCGGCGGGGCCGGCGGGGCCGGCGGCCGTTGCCGCCGCGGGGCGCGCGGGTGCCTCGGTGGGTTCTGTGGCGCCTGTGGTGTCTGTGGCCTCGGTGGGCCCCGTGGCTTCGCCGGGGGACCGCTGGAAGAAGAGCGCCACGCAGAGGAGGATCAGTATCAGCCCCAGCCCGCGGGGCAGGGTGCCGGGCTGGACCGGCACCTCCACCGCCGTGAACTCCGGGATGCGATACGCCTGCACGGTGTAAGCCAGGGCCAGGACGCCGAGCACAGCGGCCACCGTGCGCTGCGAGAATCGAAAGTGATGCATTGAAGTACTCCGCGCCGGCTACTTCTTCAGCCCGACATCGGTGAGAATTCCAGAGAATTCCTTGTTCTGCTCATCCAGGAACTTTCCGAATTCCTTGCTGCCCAGATAGTCGTCGGTCCAGCCGAGTTTCTTGCTCTCCTTCTTCCAGGAGTCTTGCTTGACCATTTCGGCGAACGCCTTCTCGTAGTAGGCGACCTGGCCTTCAGTCAGCCCCTTGGGTGCCATCACCCCACGCCAGATGTCGAAGACGTAGTCAATGCCGGACTCGGTGAGCGTGGGGGTGTCCGGCAGAATCGGGGAGCGTTGCCCGGAGGAGACCGCGAGTACCCGCACATCCCCCGACCGCACCAGGCCCCGCACCTCTGAGGCGCCCGCGACCGCGACATCGGCGTGGCCGCCGAGCAGTGAGGTGAGGGCCTCACCGCCGCCGTCGAAGGGCACATATGTGACCTTCGACGCATCGGCCCCCGCCGCCTGCACGGCGCCCGCGAGCCCCACATGATCCAGGCTGCCCGGTCCGGAACCGCCCGCCACGCTCACCTTCCTCGGGTCGCTCTTGAGCTTCTTCGCCAGCTCGGCGAAGGTCTTGAACGGTGAACTCGCCTTGACCACATAGGCCAGCGGCTCGCTGTTCAGCCGGGCGATGGGGGTGAAGTCCCGGTAGGTCTGGTCGGACGCACCGGCCAGCGGCACCAGCAGGATGGGCGGGCTGGTGACAAACAGCTTGTGCGGGTCCTTCTGGTGCTTGGCGATATAGGACCAGCCGATGGCCCCGCCAGCGCCCGGCTTGTTCACCACACGCATCGGCCGGTCGAGGAGGTTCGCCTCGTCCAGCACCCGGGCGCTGCTGCGGGCGAGAGTGTCCCAGCCACCGCCGGTATTGGCGGGGGCGATGTACTCGATGGGCTTGGTCGGCTTCCAGTCGCCGCCGGCCGCGCTGCTGGCTTCCTCGCCGCACGCGGCGAGCAGCAGGGTGGCCGAACCAGCGGCGACGGCCGCCATGACTGCCCTTGGACCTCTACGGAACACGCTTCCTCCAGATGTGCTCTCGGCGGTGCCGCCGGTGTGCTGGAGCCGAAATGCAAACAGCGCGAGAGGCAGCCGGAAAGGGATCCGAGCGTTGTGCAGCTATTGGCGATAACGAAAGTTTTGGTCATAGTGTTCACGGCCGGAACACGCCGCTCGGCGGCACAATGTCGACGGTCGGCCGAAAGGTCGAAGGTCGAAGGTCGAAGGACGAAGGACGACGGCACACGGGCTGGCCATGCCGGTCAGGCGGATTGGTGCGGGAAGGGAGCGTGATGCGGCGGATATCCACGCCCCGCCTCTCCCTGGCCGGTCAGTTCCTCGCTCTGCAGCTCGTCCTTATCGTGGTCGTGCTGACCGTCATAGCGGCCGTATCGGTGGCTCAGTCGAACGCGGAGTTCCGGCGGACCGAGGGCCGTCGGCTGCTGAGCGTCGCGGAGACCGTGGCGTCCCAGGACGCCGTACGCGTCGGACTGGCCGATGTGCGGCGGCAGGGGATCCTCCAGCCGACGGCGGAGAGCGCCCGCAGCGTCTCGGGGGCGTCATATGTGGTCATCACCGGCACCGACCGGCGGGTTCTCACCGACCCTGACCCACGGCGGATCGGTCAGCGGCTGGAGCTGGGCAAGAGCGGGGTGCTCTCCGGGCGCTCCTGGGTGGGCACCACCGAGACCGGCAGCCGTAGCGCGCTGGAGGCGCATGTGCCGGTCTTCGGTGCGAAGGGGCGACTGCTCGGGGTGGTCGCCGCCGGGCGCGACTACCGCGGGCTCGGCGAGCGGATCGCCACCGCCACCCCGCATCTGCTGGTCTATCTGGGGATCGCCAGCGCGCTGGGCGCCGCGGGCTCGGTGCTGCTGGCCCGCCGGATCAAACGGCAGACGCTCGGTCTGGAACCGGAGGAGATCACCGCACTGGTCGAGCACCGCGAGGCGATGCTGCACGGCATCAGGGAGGGGGTGATAGGCCTCGACCGGCACGGCAGGGTGACGCTCGCCAATGACACCGCCGTGGACCTGCTGCGGCTGCCCCCCGGCGCACCGGGGAGCACCCTGGACGAGCTCGGCATCGAGCCCCGGCTGCACGATGTGCTCACCGGGCGGGTGCGGGGCCGCGACCAGGTCGTGGTCACCGGCGACCGGATGATCACGCTCAACCGGATGCCGCTGGTCACCCGGGGTGGCACGGCCGGGTCGGTGACCACGATGCGGGATCTGACGGAGCTGGTGGCGTTGCAGAGCGAGCTCGACACCACCCGCAGCGCCACCGAGACCCTGCGCGCTCAGGCCCATGAGTTCCACAATCAACTCCATGTGATCGCCGGTCTGGTGGAGCTGGAGGAGTATCCGGAGGTCGCCCGCTATGTGCGGGGCATAAGCGGCACCCACGCCCGGCGCACTGCCGAGGTGATGTCAAAGGTCGCCGACCCTTCGCTCGCCGCCCTGCTGATCGCCAAGTCGAGCCTCGCCGCCGAGCAGGACGCCACCTTGCGGATCACGGACTCCAGCGACCTTGGTCCGGTGGCGGAATCTCTCTCCTCGGACCTGGTGACCGTGGTCGGCAACCTCGTGGACAATGCGCTCGACGCGGTCCGTAACACCGGACCCGGCAGCTGGGTGGAGGTGGAGCTCGCCGAGCGGGAGAAAGAGATACGGGTCCGGGTACGGGACTCGGGGCCCGGTGTCGCGCCCGAGCTGGCCGAGGAGGTGTTCCGGCATGGCTTCACCACCAAGGCGGTGGCCCGGGACTCCCCGCGTGGGCTCGGTCTGGCCATCACCCGGCTGGTGTGTACCCGGCGGGGCGGCAGCGTGACAGCGGATGGAGCGCTGTTCATGGCGGTGCTGCCGCGGACAGCGGAGGACCGGGCGGAAGGAGACATCCCGTGATCCGGGCACTGGTCGTCGATGACGACTTCATGGTGGCCCGCCTGCACAGCAAGCTGGTTGAGCGGGTGCCCGGCTTCACCGTGGTCGGTGAGGCCCGCAGCGGCGGGGAGGCGCTGGAGGCGGTAAGTGAACTACGCCCGGACCTGGTGCTGTTGGATATCTATCTGCCTGATATGAACGGACTTGATGTACTACGCCAGCTTCGTGCTGGAGGCGCCCCGCAGACCGAGGTCGATGTCCTCGTGGTGACCGCGGCACGGGACGCCGAAACGGTGCGGGGCGCGTTGCGCGGTGGTGCCGTGCACTACATCATCAAGCCGTTCGACGCGCCCATGCTGCGGGAACGCCTTCAGCACTACGCTCGTCGGCACCAGGAGCTCGCGGCCATCGCCAAGCCGGGCCAGGACGATGTCGACCGGGTCTTCGGCGCCGCCCCCACCGGCAGTCCGGTGCCGGCCAAGCCTGCGGTGCCGGTGGCGCCCGCTATGGCCGTCGCTGCCCGGCTGCCCAAGGGCGTCACGGAGCAGACCGCCGGTCTTGTGCGGCGTACGCTCGCGGAGAGCCCGGCAGGGCTCTCCGCCTCCGAGTGCGCCGTCCGCAGCGGCCTCTCCCGGGTGAGCGCCCGCCGCTATCTGGAGTTCTTCGTCTCCAGCGGCCGTGCGCAGGTCACTCTCCGGTATGGCACCACCGGCCGTCCTGAGCGCCGCTACCACTGGCTGGCCGGTCCCGGCTGACCATGGCCGTCCGGGTCAGCGCAGGGCGACCGGTGGGGTGTAGGTGCCTACCAGCTCGCGGTGCCACCAGGCGCCGGTGTCGCGGCGCTCGCGCCAGGTTGTGAAGCGGTAGCGGTAGAGCACCGCACGGACGTGGGTGGGCGGGGCGTCCGGGAAGGGGCTGGTGCGCAGCAGCCTCAGCGTGGCCCGGTCGTTCTCCAGCAGACGCTCCAGCAGACGGGCGAACCAGGGGCGGGCATACGCGGGCGAGAGCGCGGCGAACCACATCAGCCAGTCCAGCCGGAGATGGTACGGAGCGAACTGCCGGGGCAGTCGGTGGACATCGCCCGGCTTGCCGCGGAAGCCGTACTCCCGCCACACCGTGTCCTCGGTGATCCGTTCCTCATCGGTGCCCTCGATCGCCACCTCATGCCGCAGCCGGGTGACGGTGCCGAAGGCACCGTAGGTGTTGACCAGATGGAAGGCGTTGAAGGAGCGGTTCATCTGCTGCTCCGCGGAGATCAGATTACGCACCGGCCAGTAGCTGAGCACTGCCACCAGCGCGGTGACGCCGTACACCGCGAGCTCGAACCACAGCGGAGCGGGACCGTGTGCGGGTGCCGCCGCGAGGCCCGAGCTGTCGATGGCGGAGAGCGCGAGCAGAATCGTCAGCCAGTTGAGCCAGGAGAAGTTGCCGGAGGCCACCAGCCACAGCTGGGTGAGGATGATGAAGGCGGCGGCGAAGCTGGCCACCGGCTGGGGAGTGAACAGCAGCACCGGCAGGATCAGTTGCGCGATGTGGTTGGCCGCCGTCTCCACCCGGTGCAGTGGCCGCGGCAGATGGTGGAAGTACCAGCTGAGCGGACCTGGCATCGGCTGGGTCTCATGGTGGTAGTCCAGACAGGTCAGCTGCCGCCAGCAGCGGTCACCACGCCACTTGATGAGCCCCGCGCCGAATTCCAGCCGGAAGAGCAGCCAGCGCAGCAGAAACAGTACGAGCAGCGGCGGGGCCACCTCGGCGTTGCCGAGGAAGATGGCGATGAAGCCGGTCTCCAGGAGCAGTGATTCCCAGCCGAAGGCGTACCAGGTCTGGCCGACATTGACGATGGAGAGATACAGCGCCCACAGCACCAGCCACAGCAGCATCGATGCCCACAGGGGAACCCAGTCCGCCGCCCCTGCCAGTACGGCCGCCGCCAGCACCGCACCGGTCCAGGCGATGCCCGCGAAGAAGCGGTCGGAGTAGTGGAAATGGAAGATGCTGGGGGAGTCCCGGAAGGCCGCCCACCGCAGGAAGTCCGGCACGGGGGTCAGCCCGTGCGTGCCCAGCAGCGCCCGGAACTGCAGGGCGGCCGAGACAAAGGCGATGAGATACACACCGGCCAGCGCTCGCTGGAAGACCAGTCGGCTCAGCCAGTACTCGGGCGCCGCGAACCACTCCATACCGGACATGACTACCACTCAGGCCCACCGCGACGCGGCAGCCCCGGATCGTCATACCGGAGTTCGTCAGCGCTCCAGGACCAGCGCCTGACCCTGACCGACCCCGATGCACAGCGCCGCAAGGCCCACTCCCGAGCCCGCGGCCGCGAGCTCATGGGCGACCGCCCCGGTGATCCGGGCGCCGGATGCGCCCAGCGGGTGGCCGATCGCGATGGCGCCGCCACGCGGGTTGACCCGCGCCGGGTCAAGTTCGGGCCACTCGGCCAGACAGCCCAGTGACTGGGCGGCGAAGGCCTCATTGAGCTCAACGGTGTGCAGCTCGTCAAAGTCCCGCCCCGCCTTGGCCAGGGCCCGCCGTACCGCCTCGACCGGGCCGAGACCGAAGAGCTGCGGCTCCACACCGGTGACCGCTGAGGCGCGGATCCGGGCCAGCGGCTCCCGCCCCGTGGCTTTCAGACCCTCCTCGTCGACGAGGAGCAGCGCCGCCGCCCCATCGTTGAGCGGGGAGGAGTTGCCCGCCGTGACGGTGCCGCCCTCCCGACGGAAGACCGGCTTCAGCCTGGCGAGGGCATCGACGGAGGTGGTGTCGCGGATCGTTTCATCGCGGGCGAGACTGATTCCGTCATAGGGCACGACCTCGCGGTCATAGGCACCGTCCTTCCAGGCATGGGCGGCCTTGTCATGGCTGGCGACGGCGAAGACGTCCTGCTGTTCGCGGGTGATGTGGTACTTCTCAGCGATGAGTTCGGCGCCCTCGCCGAGCGAGACGGTCCACTCGGGGCGCATCCGCGGGTTCACCATCCGCCAGCCCAGCGTTGTGGAGAAGACCTCGGGCGCCCCGGCTGGAAACGCCCGCTCCGGCTTGGGCAGCACCCATGGCGCACGGCTCATCGACTCGACTCCGCCCGCGATAGCCACCGAGGCGTCCCCGACGGCGACCGCGCGAGCCGCCTGGATGACGGCCTCCATCCCGGAGGCGCAGAGCCGGTTGACCGTGGCGCCGGGGACCGACACCGGCAGCCCGGCCAGCAGCACCGCCATCCGGCCCACATTGCGGTTCTCCTCGCCCGCGCCATTGGCGTTGCCGAAGACCACATCGTCGATACGGACCGGGTCCAGCTCCGGCGTACGGTCCACCAGGGCCCGTACGACATGGGCGGCCAGATCATCGGGCCGTACGTGCGACAGCGCGCCGCTGTATTTGCCGACCGGAGTGCGGACAGCATCGACGATGTACACATCACGGAGACGGTCGTTGGTCATGGCACCGATCGTGTCAGCCCCCGGTCGCCCTTGGCCAGACCTCACGGCGCGCCGACCCCGTCCGTGTCGGTACGCAACGTTCCTCAACCGGACATCCCCTAGCGTGGCCCTATGCGTGTGCTGGTCACCGGAGGAGCAGGTTTCATCGGGTCGCATATCGTCACGGCGCTGCGCGCGATGGGCCATCAGGCCGTTGTGCTCGATACGGCGTTTGACACCGCCGCGGCCGAGGGGACCGAGGAGGGCATCCGGGGGGACGTCCGGGACGCCGAGGCGGTCGGCGAGGCGCTGAGGGGGGTGGAGGCGGTCTGCCATCAGGCCGCCATGGTCGGCCTTGGCAAGGGCTTCGCTGATGCCTCGGCGTATGTCAGCGCCAACGATCTGGGCACCGCCGTGCTGCTGGAACGGATGGCGGACGCCGGCGTACGGCGGCTGGTGCTGGCCGGGTCGATGGTCGTGTACGGCGAGGGGCGCTACGTATGCCCGGACCATGGCGTGGTGCGGCCCGGGCCCCGGTCCGTATCCGCGCTGGACAGCGGCCGGTTCGAACCGCCGTGTCCGCGCTGCGGAGCGCAGCTGGCGCCAGGGCTGGTCGGCGAGGACGCCCCGGCCGATCCCCGCAATGTGTACGCCACCACCAAGCTGGCGCAGGAGCATCTGGCCGCGGCCTGGGCGCGGGCCACCGGGGGGCGGGCGGTGAGCCTGCGCTACCACAATGTCTATGGCGACGGCATGCCCTACGACACCCCCTATGCCGGGGTGGCCTCGTACTTCCGCACTTCGCTGGAGCGGGGCGAACCGCCGAGGGTCTTTGAGGACGGGGCACAGCGCCGTGACTTCATCCATGTGGCCGATGTCGCGGCGGCCAACGCCGTGGTGCTGGAGGCGCTGGCAGGGCCGGACCAGCTCCCCTGGCTCCCCGCGGGGAAGCTGCGCGCGTACAACACCGGCAGCGGTGAGCCGCACACCGTGGCGGAGATGGCCCATGAGCTGGCGGCGGCCTTCGGCGGACCCGAGCCGGTGATCACGGGGGAGTACCGGCTGGGCGACGTCCGTCATATCACTGCCTCCTCGCAGCGGCTGCGCGAGGAGCTGGGCTGGCGGCCCCAGGTCGGTTTCACCGCGGGGATGGCAGACTTCGCGAAGGCGCCGCTGGCATCGCCGCGGGGAGCGTGACCTCAAAGCGGCAGCCGCCGGGGACATTACGCACCGAGACGCGCCCGGAGTGCGCTTCGACTATGCCGCGCACAATGGCGGAGCCCAAGTCCGGCGCCCGAAGGAGGCGTACGCGCGCCGTTGCCGCTCCAGCCGGTGTCGAAGACGCGGGGCAGATCCCCGGCGGGGATGCCGCCGCAGCCACCAGCATCAGATCCAGGATGACCAGATCGGGTGGCGTGGCCTGAGCGCGGGCGAGCGCGCCGGGCCCGCTGCCGGCCCGGTCGACGGCGAAGCCCGCGCGGCGCAGATAGCCGGACACCACCTCCATAACGGTCGGGTCGTCGTCCACGACGAGGATGCGGCGGGGCGGGGCCGGTCAGTCATGGGGCGAGTCTCGCACCCGAACGGGTGCACATCACCGTAGGAGTGGGGCCGGGCGCGAGCAGCAGAGTTGCGTAAGGCACTAAGGTCATATTTGCGTATTTTGTCTCACTAGGGCGAGAGAGATGAACAAAGCCCGAACGCAGCAAGGGAATCTGGTGCTGCCCTGCCTTGACGAGGCCGCGGCGCTGCCCTGGGTGCTGGCGCGGATCCCCGACGGCTGGAGCGCCATTGTCGTCGACAACGGCTCCACGGACGGCTCAGCGGAGCTCGCCCGTCAGCTGGGGGCCCGGGTGGTGCACGAGCCGCACCGTGGCTTCGGAGCCGCCTGCCATACCGGGCTGCTCGCCGCCGACGCGGAACTCATCGCCTTCTGCGACTGCGACGGATCGCTGGACCCGGACGCCGCGCAGCGGATCGCCGGTCCCGTCCGGGAGGGCACGGCAGACCTCGTACTGGCGCGCCGCCGCCCGACCGGTCGCGGGGCCTGGCCGCTGCACGCACGGGCCGGAAATCTGGCCCTGTCCCGGATGATGCGGCGGCGCACCGGAGTTCGGCTGCATGACCTGGGGCCACTGCGGGTGGCGCGCCGTGAGGAGCTGCTCGGTCTGGGCTTGACGGACCGGCGCAGCGGCTACCCACTGGAGATGGTGGTGCGCGCGGCCGACGCGGGCTGGCGCATTCGTGAGACCTGGGTCGCCTACCGGCCGCGTGCCGGCCGCTCCAAGGTGACCGGCACCTGGCGTGGCACCTGGCAGGCGGTGCGGGACATGCGGGCGGTGCTGCGGTGACCTCGGCGGGGACACCGGCGGTCACACCGGCCATGACGCCGAGCGGGCCCACCACAGCCCTGGTGATCGCCAAAGAACCGGTGCCCGGTCGCGTCAAGACCCGGCTCACCCCGCCCTTTACACCCCAGGAAGCGGCCCGGCTGGCGGCGGCCGCGCTCGCCGACACCCTCGCCGTGGTGGCAGCACTGCCCGTACGCAGAAGGATCCTGGTGCTCTGTGGCCAGCCCGGACCGTGGCTGCCCGCGGGCTTCGAGGTGGTGCCGCAGTGCGCGGGCGGACTGGACGCGCGCATCGCGGGGGCCTTCGCGCTGTGCGACGGGCCCGCGCTGCTG
This sequence comes from Streptomyces gobiensis, assembly GCF_021216675.1. Lineage (NCBI taxonomy): Bacteria > Bacillati > Actinomycetota > Actinomycetes > Kitasatosporales > Streptomycetaceae > Streptomyces > Streptomyces gobiensis. The sequence goes on from NZ_CP086120.1 coordinate 5,321,858, forward strand.
GTCGGTATGGACACCCCGCAGCTGACCGCCGGACTGCTGGCGCCGGCCCTCGCACCGGACGGCTGGGAGCGCCGCGACGCGTGGTTCGGTCCGGCCGTCGACGGCGGCTTCTGGGCGCTCGGACTGGCCGCGCCCGACCCGGGGCTGGTACGCGGGGTGCCGATGTCCAGTGTGCGTACGGGAGCGGTGCAGCGGCAGCGGCTCATCGATGCCGGGCTGACCGTAGGCGAGTTGCCGACGCTCCGGGATGTGGACACCGCGACGGACGCGGCCGCCGTCGCCGCCCGGACGCGGGGGCGCTTCGCCGACGTCTACGCCGGAATGCGGCGAGCGGGGGCGAGATGACGACCACCTCGCCACCGTCAGCGGACCGGCTCCCCTGGCATACGGACCCCTACGCGGACGCACTGCGGGCCGGGCGTGGTCCGCTCTTTCTGCGCCGCCCGGACGGCTGGCTGCTGCCGCTTGAGGTGGAACGCTGGTGCGCGGGCGCCGACGCGGCTGATATGTCCGTGCTGCGCCGCTGCACCGGTTCCGTGCTGGACATCGGCTGCGGTCCGGGCCGTCTGGTCTCCGCTCTGACCCGGCTCGGCCGTCCGGCGCTGGGCATCGACACCGCGCCCGTCGCGGTCCGCTACGCACG